>QCIQ01000012.1 GCA_003216595.1 Prochlorococcus sp. AG-402-M18 | reverse complement strand
TTCATACAGATTACTACGTCAATTGCAATAAAATGAAAGCTGGTTAAGGTCAACAACAATAATTTTTTAATTTTCACGAATTTTTTTTAACTATATTCATCTAAGCAATTAAATTACTAATAATTATTCATGTACTAATTCAAAATGAGAAAATTGAATTATTAATTTAAAAGAATGAGGTTAAACTCATGATGATATTTTAACAATTAACAAAATGCTAGACATGTCAATTTCAAAAAAAATTCTTAGAAGCGCAAATCAACTGAGTAGATGCTTCAAAAGAGACAAAAGCTTTCACTAACTTGAACTTCTCAAACTCTTCCGAGAAATGGATTAAGATATTTTTGTTTTTTCTATAAAAAGGTATTTGTTATCTATATCATCAATAAAACTATTCAAAGCAGTCTCAGAAAAAATTTCGCGTATCTTCCAATTAATTTCAAAAGTTGGATTTGTTTTTCCTGATTTCAAGGAGTCTTTCATGAAGAGAATTAAATTTTCTATTAGATTAAAAATTTAATAGCTTTTTAAAGAGTTGTCTAAAAAAAATGATTCATAACAAAAATTCACAAAAAAAAATCACCACGACAGTAAAAATAAAAACATAAACCAATAGATTTTTTACCCAAAAAACCCCCTTTCCAGAGGTAGGTGTTCGAAATGATACTTTTCCACATTTTCGTGTTTTCCTCATATTACAAAAAGTTTTGTCTGAGAATTTTAACAAGAACATATAAATGTATCAGGAGATACAAGATCCTTGAAACCACTTGCGGCGACTAAGTTTTTATTACTCAATTTTTTTTTGTAATTAATCCACTTATTCAATTGACATGAACCCTGTTGAGATTTTTTTTAAATTATGAATTTTGTGGAAAAGTGGAAAAACCCATATTAAAAGTCGCAATACACTATTTATTTATCTAAAAATATTTATTCCAAATATATTTTTTTTAAGGTTATAAAGAAAAAGAATTGAGGCATAGAGACGAGTGCCAGCCTAGCCAATCTAGTTAGCATAGCTCAAATAATTTTGTCCCTCTTCTATATCTTTAGTTAGCAATTCTAATTCCTTCTCAAGATCATCAATTGTTTTAAAGCCTAATACTTCAATACTTTCATTACCTAGAGAATTTTCAAAACATAACTTTTTCATAATCCTTTTTTGAATAAAATAAATAATCATGCTCTAATTTCAATTGTTTATGTGGAAAGTAAGTTTTGAAATAGGCTCATTAATTATTTAATTTATTTTGCTGACTTAAAAACACCAACAGATAATTTAGAGCCATATTGATTGTATGCATAATCCTTTCTCCATTTATTGGAATAAAAATTGGACCTTCCAAATAGTGCATATGGAAGGTGGGATTTATATAGAAGCAAAAGGGTTAGGAGTACTAATAAGAAAGCCTTTACTAGCAACTGATAGTCCATTTACTGCAGCAGACCATTTAGTAAATAATGAAGATAAGAATAGAAAATCTTTATTCAAATCTTGGAAATCAAAAGAAAATCATAGTTTTAAAAAGTTGTAAAAATAGAGTTAAGTTTTTCTCCACACAGCTGCTAACTTTCCCTGTACATGTACTTGTTCCGCATCAATTTCTATAGGTTCATAAGATGTATTAGCGGCTTCTAGACGAACTAAACTTCCATCACGAAAAAAATGTTTCAACGTAGTTCCCAAGCCTGGAACCATTGCACTAACAATAGTCCCGTTTCTCAGACGAGAAGGGTCATTAACAGGTTCCATTAACACCATATCTCCGTCCGCAATAAAAGAATCAATCATTGAATCTCCATTTACCGTTAAAGCAAAAAGTCCTTTTAATTGAAGAACTGAATTTAAGTCTAAAGTTTCCTCTACGTCATCAAAAGTTTCAACCAATCCACCTGCAGCTATTGCTCCTAAAACAGGAACGCCCGCAATACTCTCCTCTATTAATTGCAGTGTTCTTGCCTGGCCTTCTTGCCATTTTATCCAACCTTTTTGTTGTAAATGTCTTAGTCGGCTTTGGATTGGTGCTGGGGATCTAAGGCCCATTGCTTGCATCATCTGCCTAATTGAAGGGCTGTGATGATGATCACCAATAAAATCTACAAGCCAGTCATAAAGTTCTTTCTGTGCAGTAGTTAGGGCTTCTTCTGGCATTCGATTAGGCTGAGTACATTTGTCCTTCAATACATATGTACCTAAAATATTTCAACATTGCAACCCTAAAGTCCTCCAAGCTGGACGGCCAGCAAAGCTTGCTGAACATGAAGTCGATTCTCTGCTTGATCAAAGACATGACTATTTTGGCTTTCTAACGCCTCTTCTGTGATTTCTTCTCCTCTATGAGCAGGCAAACAATGCAAAATAACTACGTCTTCATTTGCAATACGTATTAATTTTTGATCAACTTTATATTTTTCAAAAATTTCTTTCCTATTTAAATGTTCTTCTTCTTGGCCCATTGAAGCCCAAACATCTGTATAAATTACTTGAGCTTCCTTAACCGCCTTTGAAGGATCATTACAAATAGATATTTTCGAACCAAATTCAGAAAGTGATTTCGCCTTGTTTACGATTTGAGAGTCTGGTTCAAAACCTGTTGGAGAACAAACTTTTACATTAACTCCCAACATTGCTCCGCATATCATCAATGAGTGGGCAACATTATTACCATCTCCGATGTAAGAAAGATTTATTCCTTTAAGCGTCCCGAATTTCTCCTGGATTGTTAAATAATCAGCTAGTGCCTGACAAGGATGTTCAAGATCAGTCAGAGCATTAATTACTGGGATTGTAGACCAATATGCATATTCTTCTAGTTCTTTCTGAGAAAAAGTTCTAATCGCAAGGGCATCACAATAGCGACTCAAAACCCTTGCTGTATCTTTAATAGGTTCGCCCCTGCCAAGTTGGGTGATTTGAGGATTCAAATCAACAGTTTGACCACCCAATCTAGCCATTGCGACTTGGAAACTCACTCTTGTCCTAGTCGAAGCTTTTTTGAATATCAATCCAAGGACTCTATTCCCAAGATCTATTCTTCTATCGCCTATTTTCAGCTGTTTAGCTAGTTCAAATAAGGAAAAAATCTGATCCGAATTTAAATCAGATGAAGAAATAAAATTGTTTTTACTAAAAGAAGTTAATTTAGAAGCTAAGCCTAAAGATCGTGAAGCCATAAATAAGCCTCAAATATCCTTTATCGGAGATAAAGGATATAAAAGTCAAGTACTTTAATTTAAAACTTTCTCTGGCATGACGCTACTTGATAGCATTTCTTTGAGCTCATCTCCCTCTATCACTTCCTTCTCAAGGATCTTTTGAGAAATATCTTCTAATAATGAAAGATTTTTCTTAAGAATATTTAAGGCACTTTCATGTGCATCATCCACCAAACTTCTTACCTCTTTGTCTATGGCCTGAGCAGTTGCATCACTTAATTCTCTTCTTGGATTGTTGTTACCACCCAGGAATTGACCTCCTCCCTGTTTATCATATGCCAGAGGTCCCAAAATATCGCTCATGCCATATGTTCCTACCATTTGCTCAGCCAGATCAGTAGCTCTTTGAAGATCATTTGATGCACCAGTGGTAATTTTCCCAAAAATTATTTCCTCTGCAGACCTACCTCCAAGAAGAGTGGCTATTTGACCTTGTAAATCTTCTTTTGAATTTAAAAATCTTTCTTCGGTAGGCAGTTGGAGCGTATATCCCAACGCACTCATACCTCTTGGAACTATTGATATTTTTGCAACTTTGCTTCCACCAGGCATTAGGTGACCAACTATTGCATGACCAACTTCATGGTAGGCAACAATCTTTTTCTCATCGTCTTGTAAAACTCTACTTTTCTTCTCAAGTCCAGCAACAACTCTTTCGATTGCCTCGTTTAAGTCCTTTTGTTCGACTGATGTTCTCTTACCTCGTGCAGCTAGAAGTGCTGCTTCGTTGACCATGTTGGCTAAATCAGCCCCAGCAAAACCACTGGTTGCTTGTGCAATCCTATCTAAATCAATCTCATTAGAAAGTTTTACTTTCTTTGTGTAAATTTCCAAGATTGTTTTCCTGCCAGATAAATCAGGTCTGTCAACAAGTACCTGCCTATCAAACCTGCCTGGACGTAGTAAGGCTGCATCTAAAACTTCAGGTTGGTTAGTTGCCGCGAGAACAATAACTGGTTTATCAGTTGAAGAGAAACCATCCATTTCAGTAAGGAGCTGATTCAGAGTTTGCTCTCTCTCATCATTTCCACCAACAACTCCCATTGAGCCTGATCTACTTTTACCTATTGCATCAAGTTCATCAATAAATATTATGCAAGGAGCTTTTTTCTTAGCTTGTTCAAATAAATCCCTAACTCTCGCTGCGCCAGCACCAACAAAAAGTTCTACAAATTCAGAACCGGAAATAATAAAGAAAGGAACTTCTGCCTCTCCCGCTACAGCTTTAGATAAAAGAGTTTTACCTGTGCCAGGAGGACCAACCAGCAATACACCTTTAGGAATTCTTGCGCCAATATCAGTATATCTTTGCGGCTTTTTGAGGAAATCAACTATTTCAGTTAGTTCATCCTTTGCTTCATCTACACCTGCCACGTCTTGGAAGGTTACCTTTGAATCGTCATCAGGAACATAAACCTTAGCTTTACTTTTAGTGAAGCTAAGGGCTCCTTGAGCTCCTCCTCCACCCATGCTTCTACGAGCGAAGAACTGAAGCACAAGTATAAAAATAAGAGGCGGTACAACCCAACTAAGGATGGTAGTAAAGATATTTGGTTTTTTTGGGGGGGCAGCTGCAAACTCAACGCCTTTTTTCTCAAGCCTCTGGGGTAACTCCATATCAAAAATTGGAGTTGTTGCAAGGACTGAAGGAGCCCCCTCTTCTGCTGTAGAGAGCTCATATCTAATCTGATCTTGAGTTATGTATGCACGTTTAACTTCTCCATCATCTACTTGATTGATAAAGAGGGAGTAAGGAACTCTTGGTACTTGTGTATTTTGACTTGGGAAAAAACTACTAAAGAGAAGAAGTGCTCCAAAGCCAATTAAAACTAAATTAATTATCCCAAAACGTCTATTTGGTTGATTTTCGTCCTGTCGTATTGGCATTAGCAAAAATTTAATTGAACCTAAGTTAAACAATTTTTATCCCAAATCGACTTGTTTAACTGGAGGGAGATCCGAACGAATATGTAATACTAACAAATTAGCTCCCTAAAAAAGCAGTCTCAAACAAAGATCTTCTTCTTTTCGATCTAAAAAAGAATGTTGCAATTTGTAGGTAGAACTTATTGATTCAAATCCAAAACTGTTCAGAGGACTCATTGCAGACTTTCCTCCTAAGAGTTTTGGTGCAATAAAAACTACTAATTCCTGAACACAATTGGTCTCAATTGCGCTTGTGGCTAATTTTGGGCCGCATTCCCAAAGAATTTTATTGCAGCCTTTCTTCGCAAGTGAACTTAGCAATTCGGATGGATCATTTGTCTTTAACTTCAATTTCTCTGGACCATCTGGTAGTTCAGAAAAGAAAGCTTCATTACCTTCTGGCCCATAAGCAATTATTGTTCTCGCTATTTTTGTATCCCAAAGTTTTGCAGATTTAGGCAAATTTAAGGACCTTGAGAAAATGACCCTCAATGGTTCAAAATTTGATTTACCCCTTGAAGTCAAAAGAGGATTATCGACACGAACCGTTCCTCCTCCAACAATTACAGCATCACACTTAGATCTAATTTGATGAACCGCATTCCTCGCCGGCACATCAGTAATCCATTTACTACAACCGTTGGGCAAGCCTATTCTGCCATCTAAGCTCATTGCCCATTTAAGAATTCCCCAAGGACGACCATGACGTACCCGAAAACTAAATTCGCGATTAATCAATTCACATTCTTGACTCAAAACCCCTTCGACAACTTCAATTCCAGAGTCTTTTAATCTTGAAATTCCATTACCTGAAACTCTTGGATCAGGGTCGACCATTCCAATAACAACTCTTTTTAAACCGGCTTTTATTATTGCTTCTGTACAGGGAGGTGTTAACCCTTGGTGACAACAAGGTTCTAAAGTCACAACGATTGTTCCATCTAACGACTTTTTTCCAGCTTGAGAAAGAGCTTCTATTTCGGCATGAGGATTCCCTGCGCCTGTATGAAATCCCTCTCCCACAAGTCTTCCACTCGAATCCAAAACAATAGAACCTACAAGAGGGTTTGGACTTGTCATGCCTTCTGCTAATAGAGCAAGTTGGATTGCACGTCTCATCCATGGCACCCATTTTTTTTGATCCTCAGGCAAATTAGTCATTTTTATTTAGCCAATGATCTCCATTCACTTACTAAGTATGGCGGTATTGGTAAATCATTGATCAAGCCTGGCAATCTGAGTCTCAAAGGTCTATTTTTATCCAACTCGGCAATCAAAGTGCTTAGGTCAAATTCTGCAGCAGAATCATTCAAATCTTCAACTTTAATTTTACTGTTTTTGGTTATGTCTTTTAGATTCCAAGCCTTTCTTCCTGAGTTAACTACCAAGTTAGTTGGATGATCAATTCTTAAGGAGCCTGGATAACCCACAATTCTTAAAATTAAATTCTTTGACTCTTTTGAACTTGGATAGACGATAATTTGCCAAGTTTGATAATCCAAGTCTTTTAAGCTCTCTAAGCTTCTTTTAATCTCTTTTTTCTGATTATTTAAATTGCCTGTTGAATCTGCATAACTTTTATTTGCACTAATAAAAAAACAACAAAAGATCAAAAGACAAGAAATTATTAGACGAAATAAATTACGAAATCCTTCCATTACTGATATCTTATTCTTCTGCTTCAAGTATTGCATCTAATGCTATTGCTGAGCGAACGAGTGACTGATATTTCTTAATGATACGTTGATTCCTTTCAACTATTTTAGAAGGATCATATTTTTCTGAATGGTTAATAGGATTTTCAAAGACTTGTACTTCATCGTCCATTAATTCTAAATCTTTTTGTTGCTTAATCAGAGCAATCAAAATTTCATGCAGTCGTGTTCTTCTGGTTACGTTTTCCTCAGCTTCCCTTTTTTTAAGATTCACAAAACTTTCAAACTAACTATTAAAGTTTTAGTTGATTTTCATCCAAAAAATAGTAAAGCTATAAAAAAGAAATTTTTCTACGTCCATTTCTTTAAGCCATGGCTAATGAGTCAAAGCAGATTCACATAATAGGAATTGACACTTCAGGTATTGAAAGTGTTTTTGAAGCTAAACAAAAAGCAATTTTCAAAGCAGAAAGAATCGCTGGTCCAAAAAGAATTTTAGATTCATTCAAAAATTGGTTAAAAGATAAAAATATAAAAAATCTGAAGTTTGAGTTCATTGCAACTGACAAACTAAATGACTTTATAGATCTATTAAAAAAAGAAGAAAAAAAAACAATTGTATTTTCTGGAGGTGATCCTCTTTGGTTTGGAATTGGTAGATTATTAATTCAAAACTTTCCTTTATCAAAACTTTATTTTGAGCCGGCCGCTACCTCTTTCCAACTCGCTTTTTCCAGACTTGGAAAACCTTGGCAAAATACACAATGGATCAGTCTTCATGGAAGAGACCCATTTCCATTTGAAAAAGCAATTAAAAAACTTCCTTCTTCACTTGTTGTTCTAACTGACTCAAGCAGAGGAGGTGCTAAAGAGGTTTATCAATTACTTTATTCACTAGGACTTGAGGAGAAATATGAATTTTGGACCTTTGAAAGGCTTGGATATCAAAATGAAAGAATCATTAAAATTCATTCGATTAAAGATTTTCCAACTGATATAGATCCATTGCATCTTGTTATTCTTTTTGAAAAGGAAGAGCCCCTAAAAATATCAAAAGATTTACCTTTATTTGGAATTGACGATTCGGTTTTTCTTCAAAATACAGACTGCCCTGGGTTAATGACAAAAAAAGAAGTTAGAGTTCAACTACTTGCCGAGCTCAATCTCCCAAAACAAGGAACAATTTGGGACATAGGTAGTGGCGTTGGCAGCATAGGTTTAGAAGCATTAAGAATATCTCCAAATCTAAAATTAGTATCAATTGACAAAAGGGTTGGAAGTAAAAATATAATTAAAGAGAACGCAAGAAGAACTGGTGTTAATCCATCATTGATAATTGAAGATGAAGCATTAAATATATTCAAACAAAATAAAATAATACCTAGTCTTTTACATCCAGATAGAGTTATCATCGGAGGTGGTGGATCAAACTCACATTTAATTGTTGAAGAAGTATTAAAACTAATAAATAGTTATTGTATACTCGTGATACCACTAATTTCATTAAAATCCATATCAAAGTTAGAGTCAATTTTAAAGCCTAAAGTTAACAAGTTATCTATTAGTCAACATCAATCATATAGAGGTGTAAGTATTGGAGAAGACATAAGATTATCTCCTTTAAATCCTGTTTTTATTTTGAAAGGTGAAATTCAATAATTTTTATGTTTTATCAGGTTTCGCGACGTGGGGAAGTCCCCAACCTAATTTATTTCTTAGAACTTGAAAAAACTCATGGTCTGAGAGTCTGATGAACTTAACCGGATGATCACTTTTTCTAATTAAAACCCTATCTTCTGGCCATACATAACAGCCTGCACTGCCATCTACCACCATCATTAATCTTTCAGGGGTAGCAGGGAAGACTGTGACTGGCTCTTCATTGCTAAAGACAAGAGCTCTCGATGCCAATGAATGAGGAGATACAGGGGTAAGCTGCAAAACCGGACAGTCAGGAGTGATTACTGGACCCCCAGCACTGAGTGAATAAGCAGTTGATCCAGTAGGTGTAGAAAGAATTACACCATCTGCAGAAATATCGACGGGAGCATGCCTACCAACAGAAATTTCAAAATGACACATACTTGTCATGGGTTCTCTATGTAATGCCATTTCATTAAGACAAAGAGCTTCCCACCTACATTGATCTCCTCTCATAACACTTACCACTAGGCTTGTTCTCTCCTCAATATTCCATTGCCTTGCAACTAAATGTTTGAAAATTTTATCTATATCTGAAAGATACGCCTCAGCTAAAAATCCTAAATGTCCTGTATTTACAGTAAGTATAGGTACACCCAATGGTGCCGTTTGTCTTGCTGCAGACAAGACAGTTCCATCCCCTCCTAATACAACGGCAAACAAAATTGAAGAATCAAAGCCTTCTGGAATACATGAGTTGTATCCTTGAGAACTCATGTATTGATCAGGATTGGTAAAACCTAATAAACCGCCTGCACTACTAACTCTGACGACTTCAAAACCAGAATCTTCTAGTTTCTTTTGAAAAGTTTTTGCTGTCTTAACAGCAAGCTCTTTCCCGTCATTAACGATCAGTCCTACTCGGGGCACCGATCATACTTCACAAACTATTGATCAATATTAGCAATTAAATGTCAATAATATTTATTTAATACAATTAAAAATTAATTCAAAAATATCTAACTTTAAAATTGTTCTAAGAACCTGAGATCACTTGTATATAACTTTCTAATATCATCTAATCCATGACGAACCATGCAAAATCTTTCCACCCCAAGTCCAGCAGCAAATCCACTATATTTTTCTGGATCAATCCCTAATTCTTCTAGGACAGCAGGATCTACCATCCCGCAACCCATTACTTCTAACCATTTACCTCTCCATTGCACATCAACTTCTGCTGATGGCTCCGTAAATGGGAAATAACTAGCTCTGAAACGAATAGGAAGATCTCCAAAAAACGCCTTTAAAAAAGCCATTACTGTTCCTCTCAAATGACTAAAGTCAAGCTTTTCATCAATTGCTAAGACCTCAATCTGGTGGAACACAGGAGAATGAGTAGCATCAACTGCATCTCTTCGATAAACCCGACCAGGAGAGACAATTCTTACAGGAGGCTTTTGGCTTTCAAGGCAACGAATCTGAACAGGCGAAGTATGAGTTCTTAAAAGGTATTCGCCTCCCAAATAAAAAGTATCTTGCATATCTCTTGCAGGATGGTCTGGCGGAATATTTAGTGCCTCGAAATTGTAGTAATCATTCTCTATCTCAGGCCCTTCAGAGACTTGGTATCCAAGGCCTAAGAAAAGATCAATTATTTGCTCAGTAGTTGTTATCAAGGGGTGTCGATGTCCTTGAGAGAAACCTGTTGGAGGCGCTGTAACATCTATAGTTTCTTTTATTAGAATTTGATTTAAAGCCTGAGTTTTTAAAATTTCAAGCTTTTCCTTTATTAACTCTTGCAATTGAGTTTTTAAAACGTTCGCTCTTTGACCAATTAAAGGTCTTTCCTCATTAGAAAGATTTTTCATTCCTCCCAATAGAAGTGATAGTTTTCCTTTCTTGCCAAGGAAACCCAACCTTAATTTCTCTAATGATTCAGAATTTTTAGCAGCAGCAATATCTTTTGCAGCCTCGCTTTCTAAAATTTCAAGCTCATTAATGAGCTGTTTTAGGGATAATGTTGAACTCAATGAATTCCAATCTCGAGTAGTAGTTTAATCGGCAACCTGTCCCAGTTCTAAAACCAATAGCTAAAAAAATGAAACCATTGAGAATTTTAATTAGTAATGATGATGGAGTTTTTGCAGAAGGGATAAGAACACTTGCCTCATCTGCAGCAAGCAGAGGGCATAAAGTTACTGTTGTTTGTCCAGATCAAGAAAGATCAGCAACCGGGCATGGATTAACTTTACATGCGCCAATACGAGCCGAAAAAGCAGACGAATTATTTGGGGAAGGTATTAAAGCTTGGGGATGTAGTGGGACCCCCGCAGATTGCGTAAAACTCGCACTTAATGAACTACTTGAAAAAAAGCCAGATTTAATCCTTTCTGGGATTAATCATGGCCCTAATCTTGGTACGGATATTTTTTGCTCAGGAACTGTTGCTGCTGCACTTGAGGGGACTTTAGATGGAATCCCCTCTCTTGCAATAAGCATTGCAAGTTTTCAATGGAAAAGTTTTAGCTTTGCTGGGAAACTAGCCTTAGATATTGCAGAAAAAGCAATTGCACAAAATTGGCCAAAGAACTTACTCCTAAATTTGAATATCCCCCCTTGTGAAGAAAAAGAAATGGGGAATTTAGTGTGGACAAGACTTTCAATAAGACAATACGAGGAGCAATTCATACGCAGGGTCGATCCAAGAGGGAACGCTTATTTTTGGATGGCTGGGGAAGCAGTAAAAGATCTTCAATCAGCAGGAGAAGGACCAAAAGAATGGCCCAGTGATGTGTCTCAAATAGCTTTACGCTCTCCCTCATTAACTCCAATTCAACCTGATCTTTTTTGGAGAGGGGATTTGGATCATTTGCCAAACTTAATGTAAAAATTTAGTTTTTTCTAAAAATTCTTTGTAATAGCCATAAAGAAAAGATCAGACCAATTAAATGAGCAAATAAAACTTGGGTATTACTCAAGACAGAAAGCATTTCTAAAGAAGTAATTGGATAATTTTCCATAGCTCTCATACCTGCCCCAATTGAAATTCCAGGAGCTTGCATTGAAGCCTGAACGAACAAAGCTCCTGCTAAAGATTGATACCCGACCGATGAAAAAACCAATCCGACTAAATCGACAATCAATCCTCTCTTAAGTAATCGACTTGTTTCACCCCTACTTGGTCGCGCCTCGCTACCTAAAGCTCTACCAATTTTTACTATCAACCAGCCTTGCCAAAGGCTAAATAGCAATAAAATAAATGCCAATGTCGTGAGAGACAAACCTGGGCCTAAGCCCAATGCTCTCTCGGAGTTTCTAGCTAAACTACTTCCAACATTGTTGAATAACAAAACACCCACTACCACTACACCCAAAATTGTTTGAATCCAAAACCGAATCCAACCAATTCTTCTCATCCCTAGAGAAAGCAATTGAAAGTCGCGTTGATCTGCCATCACGATGAATAAGGCGATAACCCAAACTTGCCATCTAAGCACAAAAATTGCACGTTTATCTTGATTCCTCTCTGTGCTCCTGAAAACGCAAAACTACCTACAGCACTAGCGTTAGGCAGTTTCGATGGTCTTCACTTAGGTCATAAAAAAGTAATAAAAGCTATTTTAAAAGAGCCAATTGGTGTACCAACAGTTGTCAGTTTCTGGCCTCACCCACGTGAGGTTCTCTTTGGGGAATCAAGATTAAGATTAGATTTGCCAAATGAAAAAACATTCCTGCTCGAGCCACTAGGAATAGAACAATTAGTTTTAGTTCCATTTAATAAAACTCTTGCTTCTAAAAGTGCTGAGTCATTTGTAGATGAAATCTTAGTAAAAACACTTAATGCAAAACACATAGCAGTTGGAGAGAATTTTAGATTTGGACGCAATAGAGAAGGTGACATTTATACTTTAGAAAAGATTGGTGCATCTCTAGGAATAAAAATTTCTATTATTCCTATCCTTGAAGATAATCATGGTCGACTTAGTAGTAGCAGAATAAGAAAAGCGCTCAACAACGGTGATTTAAAACATGCCAAATATTTATTGAAGCGTCCATATACCTTTAGAGGAACAGTGGAAAAAGGTAGAGGTTTAGGTAAAAAAATTGGATGGCCAACAGCAAATTTAAAAATAGATGGACGAAAATTTCTTCCATCATTGGGGGTTTATGCCGCTTGGGCTTCTATCGCAAACAAAAAAGAACGTTTCTCAGCAGTTATGAATATGGGACCACAGCCTACGATTGATCCAAATTCCTTATCAGCAGTAGAAGTTCACCTTCTAGACAAAGAAATCAACCTACTAGGACATGAATTAATTATTGAACCTGTGCACAGAATAAGACTTCAAAAAAAGTTTGAGAACATAGAAGCTCTTAGCAAGCAAATAAATTTAGACGCAATATTAGCAAAAGAAATACTGACAAAAAACCTCTAAATTCAAGTAATTGTGGGATAAGCATTAGATAATCCCCACACAACAAATAAACCAATGCCCCCTAACAAAAAAACGCCCCAAATAAGCACAGTCATATTGTTCTCAGAATCATTTTCCACAATAAAATCTAAATAAATATCATCTAATAAAGGATGACATGAAATCAATGCCTGTCACCCCTCCCTCTGATAATCGTATTGCTCAATTAATTGACGCGAACTTAGATCGCGCTAGAGAAGGGCTTCGAGTTATGGAAGATTGGTGCAGATTTGGACTAAAGCGGAGTGATTTTTCAATTCAAATCAAAGATTGGAGGCAACAATTAGGAGTACAACACCACAACATTTATCGAAAAGCAAGGCTTACATCCAACGACCCTGCCATGGGAGTTTCACATCAGTTACAAAAAATCAGATCAACCCCAGAGGCTGTATTTATTGCGAACTCATCCAGAGTTCAGGAAGCCTTAAGAGTAATAGAGGAATTTACTCGAACAACAGATCCGAACCTTTGTAAAATAGCTTCCAAGATTAGATACGAAACTTATGAGATCGAGATAAAAGTACTAAATACATCAGAAGGTATAAATAAAAGACAAACTATAAAAGATTGTTCCATATATTTAATAACCACAAACAGAAACGACCTTGAAGGTGTAGTTCTTCAAGCTCTAAAAGCTGGTGTAAAAATAGTTCAATATAGAGAGAAGTTATTAAATGATAATGAAAAAATTTCACAAGCTAAATGCCTAGCCTCTCTTTGTAAAAAATATGATTCGCTATTTATAGTGAACGACCGTATCGACATAGCACTGGCTGTTGACGCCGATGGAATTCATTTAGGACAAAAAGATATACCAACAAAAATCGCGCGCCGGCTGCTTGGGGATGAAAAAATCATTGGTCGAAGCACACACTGCCTTGAAGACATAAAAGATGCCGAAATGGAAGGCTGTGATTATATTGGGGTAGGACCAATATTTACCTCAAGAACAAAAACAAAACTAAATCCAATTGGAATTAACTACCTTAAAAAGGGATTAGATGAAACTCTCCTACCAGCTTTTGCTATTGGGGGGATCAATAGCTCAAATATCAAGGAATTAAACAATATAAATAATCTACGCATAGCCGTTTCAGATGCAATTATTAATTCAAGTAATCCTTTTTCGACAACTCAAGAGCTTCTCAAGTTTCTAACATGAAATTAAAAATTAACGGTGAAATTAAAATCATTGACAACTCTAATGAAGATTTTCTACTGGAAGGTTTACTTGAGCACTTAGGTTACAAACCTCAGTTAGTCGTAGTTGAATTAAATGGTGAAATAATTAGCCCAAAATTTTGGATAAGTACAAAAGTAAAACATGGCGATTGCTTAGAAGTTGTAACAATTGTTGGTGGAGGTTCCTACAGTTAATTAAATCTGACAAAAATAAGTGTTCAAAATTACTCGCTTTAACTGGTTGAGAAGAAAAAAAATTCTTTCTTTTCTAGTTATTTCTTCAATAATTTCCTCTTTTTTATTTATCAATCCCGACCCGGCTTCAGCGGCCAGTGGAGGACGTATCGGTGGTGGAAGTTTTCAGTCACCTTCTCCACGAACCCAAACTTACGGAGGCTATGGAGGTAATAACTTTCGAGGCTATGGAAGTGGATACAGAGGAGGAGGTATTGGTTTTCCTTTCTTATTGCCAATATTTGGCTTTGGTGGTGGTGGAATTTTTGGGTTTTTAATACTTATGTCAATCATTGGTGTGATTGTTAATTCATTTAAAAACTCTGCAAATTTTTCCAACTCAAGCAATAACTTAATAGTTTCTCAATCGACAAACCCATCCAAAGTTTCCTTAATACAGTTTCAGATTGGCTTACTGGCAAGTGCGAAAGATATTCAAGTGAAGCTTAGAGAGCTTGCTTCCTCTTCAAATACCTCAACCTCATCTGGTCTTCAAAGAGTTCTTCAAGACACAACACTCGCCTTATTAAGGAAACCTGAATTATGGGTCTATTCAAATATAGAAACCGGCGCCGTTCCCTTTGCCTCCGCAGAATCAACTTTTAATCGAATCTCAATAACTGAAAGAAGCAAATTAAAAGCTGAACTCACATCAAACTATGCCGGTCAAAAATCTACATCAACTAATCATGAATCCAATCCTGGCGATTCAGATTCAACGAATGAATACATAGCGATTACGCTTTTAGTGGCAACAAAAAAAGATTTAAAACTCAATAACTCGGCAAACAACGAACAAATCGCAGAGGCATTGAGACTTTTAGGATCAATATCATCAAATGACCTAATCGCCATAGAAATTATCTGGCAACCTGACGGAGAAGGAGAGACTTTGAGAGAAGAAGAGCTAATAACTCAATACCCAAATCTTAAACATTTATAAAGTCAGTGTATTAAATAACCAAAAACCTGATTTCTTTATATTTTTTTCATCTTATTTACGTAAAGATGCGTCAAAAAACATACAAATAAGAGTTAGCATTCCGTGACAGTTATTTATTAAAATAGAAGTGTCGGCTTCTTCGCAACCAGAACCTCGTTCAATGAAATGGGAAAGCTCTGGAGAGCTAGCTCAAAGAGATTTATCAGAATTAGTCACTCGTCTTCTCGATGTTGAATCGAGCAACAATAGTGATGAGCTAACAAGACTTGGTAGCAAATATGACGAAGAATCTTAAGACTATAAACACCCCCTTGCGCTCATTGAGTTAATAGCTCAATTTAGGAGAAACAAGAGAATTTAATGAGGAGAAAGACTATTCAATGGATCAACACTCCAGTTATTACTGAAGCAATATTTCGTTATGAGAGAGGACTATTACCTAATTCGATGAAATTGTGGTTAGAACAAGTTCTAGAGATAAATTCAAACAAAGATTAAGCTAATAAAATCCTAATAGCAGCCATTGCTGCACCATAACCATTATCAATATTCACTACTAATAATCCTGGCGCACAACTTGCAAGCATTCCTTCCATAGCAGTTTTACCACCACCACTAATCCCATATCCAACTGAGACAGGAAGTCCAATAATTGGCTGAGGAATCAATCCAGCGAGTACGGTAGGTAAAGCGCCCTCCATGCCGGCACATGCAATAACGACTTTCGCTGATTTTATTTCTTCTAGCCTATCTAGCAGCCTGTGAAGTCCTGCGACACCAATATCAATCAACAATTTAGTTTTTATTCCATGCAAATTCAAAGCAATTTCTGCTTCCGAGGCCACTCCTACATCACTTGTTCCTCCAGTCAAAATAATTACTTCTTCCTCCGAAGAGCTACATTCCTTAAATTGCCCCATAGTTAAACAACCAGATATTTCATGAAACTTTGCAGAAGGAAATTCAACTAAAAGTTTTTCTCCTTTTTCTTTGGAAAGTCTTGTCACCAAAGCAGTTTCAGATTCAAGTTGATATTTTTTCAATATTTCGCAAATTTGTTCAATTGTTTTATGCTCACCCCAGATAGCCTCTATCACACCCAGTCGACTCCGCCTCTGAAAATCAATAATTGATTGATTCATCTTTACTCTGGATTTAATTCTCCTTCAAAAATTAATGGGAAGGGATTTCCACTAATTTCTCCTGTTTCCTTTCTGGCAATCTTTTCGAAATCCTGCTGAACAAGATTTATTTCTGTCTGAGAGATGTTTTTCCAAACGGCTCTTGACTCCCAACCAATCAATAATGTTGCTTCCTCAACTTCAGGATCCCAAAAAAGTTGGCGTCCCAAAAAACCATTTTGTTTCAACAACCACGGCTCCCAACTTCCATGTTCTGCTTTTAACCAAGCATGTTTAAATTTTTTCGGTACATCAAGCTTAAGGTGCTCGACAATGGATTCCTTTGGAAAATTCAATGTCAATGAAGACTCAGCTTGAATATTTTTCACGTTTCCAAAAATAGTAGAAAGAGAAATCAAACCAACAAAAATAAAACTAAATATTTTTTTGATAACATTTGTCTTTCTACTTGTTTTCATTTCTTTTCATCAAAACAACTGCATGACAACATATACCCTCCTCTCTCCCTTCAGCACCTAATTTCTCATTTGTAGTTGCTTTAACTCCTATATCATCAATGTCAACTCCTATTGTCTTAGATATTTTCTCCTTCATTAAATCAATATAAGGTTTTAATTTTGGCCTTTCAGCAACAATAACTGAATCAATATTTTGGATTTGCCAACCTTTCTTCTCAATTAATTCCATTACCTTTTTAAGAAGAATCAAACTATCTGCGTTTTTCCATTTAGGGTCATCTGGAGGAAAATACTTTCCAATATCACCCAAAGATAATGCCCCTAAAATTGCATCCATAATTGCATGAGTAAGAACGTCTGCATCACTATGCCCATCAAGTCCTAAACCTTCAGGATGGTTTAACTTTATCCCGCCAAGTATCAAAGGGCGACCGGGAACCAATCTGTGCATGTCATAACCATTACCTATTCGTAAGCTCACTTCAGCTTTCAATAATGAACTTCTTTTATCGAATAATAATTGATCGAGCTTCCAAAGTTCGTACATATCAGGTCTACGGGACTGCGTTCTGATTTCTCTTTGCTTCTGCCTCCATTCTTTGATTAATTTATGGTTACCACTTAGTAGTACATCAGGAACTTTCATACCTTTGAATTCTGAGGGTCGTGTGTATTGCGGATGTTCTAAAAGGAACTGATTATGACTTTCTTCGTCTAATGATTCGTCACTACCTAAAGTTCCAGGCAAAAGACGTACTACTCCATTAATCAGTGTTATTGCAGGAATTTCTCCGCCAGTAACAACAAAGTCTCCAATTGAAATTTCTTCATCAGCTAGAGACCGAATCCTCTCATCAAACCCCTCATAGCTCCCACATATCAATATGAGTTGATCTTCTTTTGACCATCTAGAGAAATCTGATTGAGATATTTTTCTACCTTGTGGAGACATCAAAAGTGTCCTTTTTTTATTGAGCTTTGGAATTTGATCAAATATCGAAAAATAAGGTTCTGGCTTCAAAACCATTCCAGCGCCTCCGCCATATGGTTCATCATCAACTTTTCGATAATTATCTATGGCATGGTCACGAGGATTGTGTATATGAATTGATGCAATCTTCTTTTCAAATGCCTTTTTTATAAGTCCATGATTAAAAAAATTCTTAAATGCTTCTGGGAAAAGGCTTACTACATCGAACCTGAGTTGACTCATATAAATTAGCCCCCTTCATAACCAAACTCATTAAGCCTAGAAGATTTACTCCTCCAGTCAGGAACAACCTTAACAAACAATTCTAAATAGACATTTCCATTAATTAAAGTTTGAATTTGGAGTCTTGATTCCTGGCCAATTTTCTTCAACATACTTCCACCTTTCCCAATTAAAATTCCTTTCTGACTTTTTTTCTCAACACAAATAGTTGCAAGAATTCCTGTTCTTGTATTCTCTTTAGATTTTTTTTTCGCGGGAATATCTTCAATTTTATCAATAGAAACTGCCACACTATGAGGGACCTCTTCGCGTGTATTGATTAAAACTTGTTCTCTTATGAATTCAGCCATTAAAAACTTCTCAGGATGGTCACAAGTCATATAACTTGGATACAACTGAGGTCCCACAGGTAGGGTTTTTTCTATTTCATTAATCAATTCATTACATCCGTTGCCTGTAAGAGCACTACAATAAAAAACTGGCCAATTTGTACCCTCAAAAAATTCTAAATATTCTTTCTTTCTTTCCTTATATTGACTCAACTCAACAAGATCCCATTTATTCAAGGCAACAATCACTGGTATTTGTAAATTTCTAATCAAATTCAAAATAAATGCATCGCCCCTACCTGGAGAATGATTGGCTTCAAAAATAACTAAAACTGCATCCACCTCTCCAATCGACCTCTTGGCACTCTGAACAAGTCTTTCACCTAATAAATGATGGGGTTTATGAATACCAGGGGTATCTACAAAAATAATTTGAGACTTTTTATTAGTAAGTATTACTTTTAATCGATTTCTAGTGGTTTGAGCGATGGGTGATGTAATTGCTATTTTCTCACCAATAAATTTGTTTATGAAAGTTGATTTACCAACATTGGGTCTACCTATTAATGCAATAAATCCTGACTTAAAATCCTCTTGATTTAAATCTCCCAAAGACATTTTCTTTCTCTACGATTATCTATAGCCTTACTCTAAAAGAGCAATAAAACCATGAATGAACAGAAACCAACTTTTAAAGAGGCTATGCAAGCAGCAATGATTTGGTGCAAAAGTTGGGAAAATGATGAAATAAGTGACGAAGTTATTTCTGATCGAATTGGCGAGCTTATTAAAACAGTAGAGGGAGCAAGAGGATTTTTTGTTGTAAGTCTCTCAATAGATTGCCCTTTGATGGATAGATTTCCTGATGCATTAATTTTTCAATTAAGAAGTTCTGGAGAAATTGTTATTGACTTAACCGTAAAAAATCTTGCTATGAGTTCAGCGATGATAATTAAACATCGAAAGAATAAAGATCCACAGGAAATTCAATCAGAGAGAATAAAAATTCGGTGTATTGAATTACTTAAACTATTAGATTCAACTCAGGTAAAAAAACGTTTAGATGTTTTACTTGAGGCAACAAAAGGGCATGGATCAGACTTAAAGTTTCTTAATAAATGGGGTTATAACGATGAACAAATCAATGCAATATCAGAAAGTATTTATGAAATTGTGACATAAAAAAAGGAGCCTTTCGGCTCCTTTTTTTTATATTTAATTTATTAATTTTAATCTCTTCTACCACCACCCTGTAGAGCAATAATCAAACGAAGTACAAAAACAAATAAATTTATATAAGTTAAGTACATTCCCAATGCTCCAGCTAAATACTGTTCATCGTTGTACCTTCTTGGCATTGTGTAGAAATCTACAAAAGACATCGCAACAAAGAGTACAGTCCCAAAGCCAGCAATCATTAATTCAAAGCCACTGCCTCCGAACATCCCTGGAGCAAATAAACCACCAATAAACTGGAAAACCATGGCAATAATTAGACCAAGCAATCCAAGACCAACAGCGCCTTGCAAAGCTTGACCGACGTTATCACTCATTTTTCTGCCGACAGAAGAGGCAATCACGAAAGTAATTCCAGTAGCAAATACAGCTGTTCCTATCGCTCCCATCCCAGCAACTTGAATTGCCAACCCAACAATCCCACTAAGAGTAAAACCAGTTAGCAAGCTGAATCCGGTCAAGAGTGGAAGCGCTTTAGAATTATTTGCGTTGTTGGCAGCGCTACTTGCCATAAAAAATAGAACTATTTCTGCAATAAAAGCGACTATAAATAGTGGACCAAATAGAGGATTATTAGTTGCTTGTAAAGAAAGTCCTCCCAAGACACCTAAACCAGTTAATGCCATTCCTCCACCTACATAAGGCAAGGCTTTATTAACTACATTTGGGCCAATAAGTGCACTTGATTGTGCTTCACGAATAGCTTGTTGGAAATTGCTGTTTGCTGGCATAACGCACCAGATAATTATTAACTCCTATTTTGACACAAAAAAAATAAGTCTTCATGAATGTGAATGCGGATCACCCTATCCTCTTTTTTTATCTAGTTCTGCATAAGCATCAACAACGCTTTGAACAAGTGGATGTCTAACTACATCTGCTGAGGTAAGCCTGCAAACTGAAATCCCATCAACCTTTTCGAGTAAATCTGCTGCTTCAATAAGTCCACTTTTTTGTCCGAATGGCAAGTCTACTTGGGTTACATCCCCAGTTACTACCATTCTTGATCTTTCACCTAACCTGGTAAGAACCATTCTCATTTGTGCTTGAGTGGTATTTTGAGCTTCATCTAATATCACAAAAGATTCTTCTAAAGTTCTTCCTCGCATGTATGCCAAGGGAGCAACTTCAATCACGTTTTTTTCTATAAGTAAATTAGTTTTTTCTTGTCCAAGTAAAAAGTGTAGAGAATCATATAAAGGTCTCAGATAAGGATCTACCTTTTGTTGTAAGTCTCCAGGTAAAAAACCCAATCTTTCTCCAGCCTCAACTGCAGGTCTTGTTAAAATAATTTTCTCAATTTTTCTATCAGTAAGCATTCGCACAGCTAATAGAGTCGCTAAGAATGTTTTCCCTGTTCCTGCTGGGCCTAAAGCAAAAGTAAGATCACTTTTTTCCATAGCTTCTACATAGTATTTTTGTCTAATTGTTCTTGGTCTTAAAAGATTTCCTCTTTGACTTCTAGCTAAAACTTTATTTGTTGATTTTGCGTGATCATTTTTTTTACCATTATCTAATGCTTTAGCCGCGGCATGTAAGTCAACGGCCGAAACAATTTGTCCTTCTTCCCAAATTGGCCTAACTAATTCAACAATCGAAGCAGCTCTCTCCAATTGATAAGAATTTCCTTTTATTTCGAGCTGCAATCCTCTTAATGCAAAAACAGCCCCGGTTAAATTTTCCAGTTTATGAAGCGTTGTCTGACCAGTCCCTGACAAAGCAGTAGCGGCGTCAGAATCAGGCAGATCTATACAAAAGCGACCTTCAGTGGCTGCTTCAGACATAAATATTCTTGAAGTTATTAATACTCATCAAAACTTCTTATTAAGAAGTTTCCGATGCGGCTGCATCTTTTTTCTTTGCTGATCTTTCTTTTTCTTGTTTTTGCTTACCTAAAACTTCAGCTGGTCGAACTTTCTTTTCAAGGAGTCCTCCTTTTTCTAATAAAGTTCTTACAGCATCAGTAGGCTGAGCACCTTGCCCTAGTCGAGTTCTCAAGGCCTCTGTATCTAATCTAGTTTCTTTGGTTCTTGGATTGTAAAAGCCTAGTTCTTGTAGAGGGCGACCATCTCGCCTTGAAGTGCTATTACAGGCAACTAGACGAAAACTGGATTCACGCTTTTTGCCAAACCGCTTAAGGCGGAGCTTGATCATATTCGATTTATTTGTAAATGGATTGAACTCAAAAGTTCTTCACTTTAATAATACTCCACAGATGATTAATTTAGCCTTTTGATATCTCTAAAGATCACCAAAACCTTTCTTTTTCTTGACTGGACGCTGTCTTCGGGGGGCAGAACCTGGAGCTCCTCTCCCTTTCCTTGACTGATATGGATTAGCAGCTGGTGAAGACATTCCTGGTAGTCCTCCCATACCAGGAAGTCCTCCCTCCATTCCAGGAAGTCCTCCACCCGTGGACATCTGCTTCATCAAACCCCGCATCCTCTGAAAATCTGCGAGAACCTTGTCTACATCTGCTGGCTGATGACCACTGCCACTTGCAACTCTTCGACGTCTTGATGGTTGTGCTGCCAATAATTCAGGCTTATTCCTTTCCTCTACTGACATTGAACCAATCATGGCTTCAATTTTCTTAAGTTGATCTTCACCACTTTTAATCATTCCATCATCAATTTTATTCATCCCAGGAATCATTTTTAGCAGCCCTCCTAAAGAGCCCATTCTCTTTATCATCCTCATCTGTTTTACAAAATCCGAAAAATCAAAAGTTGCTTCTTGAAGCTTCTTTTGCATGATTTCCGCATCAGCAATTTCAACTTCTTTCTGTGCTTTTTCAACAAGAGTTAAAACATCGCCCATCCCTAAGATTCTGCTAGCCATCCTCTCGGGATAAAAAGGTTGCAATGCCTCTACTTTTTCACCCGTACCAATAAATTTGATTGGTTTTCCACTGATTTTTCTAATAGAAAGGGCAGCCCCACCTCTTGAGTCTCCATCAAGCTTTGTGAGGACAGCACCTGTTATTCCTACTTTCTCATGAAAACTTCTGGTAATGTCTGCAGCCTCTTGGCCAATCATTGAATCAACTACCAATAAAACTTCATCGGGTTGAACGGCCTCTTTAATTCGAACCATCTCTCCCATCATCTCGGTATCAATTTGAAGCCGCCCAGCAGTATCGACAAGAACAGTGTCAAATCCTTCTTCCCTAGCTTTTTCCAAACCTTTTCTTGCAATCTCCTCAGGCTTTGAATTTGAACTTAAATTAAAAACCTCTACACCAATTTGATTTCCCAGCGTTACCAATTGATCAATAGCTGCTGGTCTATATGTATCAGCAGCGACAAGTAATGGCTTTTGATTTTTTTCTTTAAGAAGCAATCCAAGTTTTGCTGTAGCTGTAGTTTTTCCAGCGCCCTGGAGTCCAGCCATTAAAATTACAGTTGGTTTTTCCTCTGAATCTGCCAAGGGATCATTCTCTCCCCCCATTACATTTACTAGTTGTTCATGAACTACTTGAATGAATTTCTGGCCAGGATTTATACCTCTGACAACCTCAGTACCAACGGCTTTGACTCTTACTTCTTCGATAAAATCTTTTACTACTGACAAACTAACGTCAGCTTCTAATAGGGCTCGTCGAACCTGTTTAAGTGCTTCGTCAACATTTTCATCTGAAATTTTAGCTTCACCTTTAAAGGCCTTAACAGCATCTTCAAATTGATTAGTTAGTTCCTCAAACATTTTCTTAGAGTTACAGAAATAATTTAAAAAATTATTTTTTAATTTCCACTAATATAGTCAACTAGAAGCCAGTTTTTTTTATTCTTGCCTATTATATACTTAACTTTCAATGAAGGAATAACAGTTTCTGATAAAATCTCACCAGAAGAACTAATCGTCTTATCTTCATAATTTAATTCAACATCTGCTGCAATTCTTTTGTCTGATCTTTGCACAATATTGATTGAATTTATTCTTGCATTAATCATCTGTCTTTGTCCTAATAATTTGTCTTTCTTTCTCTGTTCAATAACTCTATTAAATAGCGAAGGTCGAGCAACAGATTTAAGAAACTCACTTTCTGAACCATTCAAAATATCAGCCTTACCTGACAACCATGATTCAATAAGAAATTTTACTTCTTGGGTTGAAGGCTCTACTGAAGTAAGAGGAATTAAATTATTTAAACCTAATATTTCTTTATTATTAACTTTTTCTCTTGATCCAATATCTTTAATCTTAATATCTTCTGATTTAGCTAATTCAATTTTAGATATTTTACTTAGATCATTGTTTTCTGATGGTTTTCTCTGTGTAAGGATTCCTAAGCCTGTTCCAATAATAAATAAACCAATAAAAGCTAAAGCACTTGTAGAAATAGGTCGTTTTAATATGAAAGATTTGAAATCTGACTTTTTGATCAATTCAAATGTTGAATAATATGTTGAGACTATCTTTTTAACTAAATCAGATCTTAAGAAAGCGTCTCTACTTTGGAATCTAGATTTAAAAGACTTTTCTTTCAGAATTTCATCCAAAGCTCCACCAGGCATTGGCAAATCAGCTTGTTCTTCCAGGTTTTTTGATGGATCACTCTCGATTTGTTGTTCAGGGGCTAATGACGATAAGAATGAAAATCCTGCTTTTGCAATGCCTAATGCTCCTTTTGTTTCCAAATGCTCTACATAAGTTTGTACTTCTTTGCTAGCGAACCAATCATCAAGATTTACAGTTTGTATTTCAACATCGCTAAAACCTACTAATACATCTTTTTTTAACCAATTTCTGCAGTAGTCACAAAGGGCTCCCAATGTCTCAGCTGGATAGTTATCTAACCAGTCTTTCAATTTCTCATCTGAACTGCTTCTAAAACGAGACTCTGCTTGATTTACATCCCCTAATAAAAGATCTAGGCATCCAATTAATGGCATAGGGTCAAAACCATTAATATTGATATTTCGCAAGTATCTTCGGGCTTCTTGCAAGAGTTCTGGTTTTCGATAAGAAAATCCAGAAGCAATTAATGCAAAAGCGGCAAGAAATCCAGCATCTTCTGAACCCCTTCTATACCAATTTACATAGATTTTTGACTGCTCTTTTGCAGTCAAAAATTTTCTGATTTGGAGGAAAAATAGCTCAAAATCATTTTGATTTAATCCTCCTATTCTTTCTGAATTTCTTTTCCCTTCGAGTCCGCCCCTTTTATTTACAAAGTCTTCCAACAACATCAAGCCTTCTTGATGAGATTTCTCATCTTCCTTTTCTCTACTCAATAAATCAAGAATTCTATATGGAAGTAAAGTTTCTAAATCAGATTCAAGGGTTTTTCTTTCTTCAACAAGCTTTCCCATCCTTTGTAATAACTGTATACCTTCCTGAAGCAAATCAGCTCCTGAAGCGTATCTTCTGCAAGCTTGTTCCTCAATAGAGGCGTCTCTACAAGATAAAGCTGCTATTAATGTTAAATCTGACTCTCTACCACTTCCCAAGGCTGGGGCTTGAGGAGGTTGCAATGCTTTTTTTGCAAGCTTAAAAGCTTGAAAAGAAGCATTTGATTCCCACAAAAGAAGTAAACCAGCAACTTCTCTGTTTGAAGACAATTCAAGTCCTGAAGAACCCTCAATAAGAGCAAGTTCATAAGATTGTCGTTCGACAGGATTAGATAATAGATCAGCAGAAAGCCTTAGCAGCTCAGACCTCTGAGCTAAAACTTCATAAGTAAAGCCTTGCTTTGGAGGACGATCTAGCCTTAGCTGAAAAGCCCTGAGGACTTCTTCAGCATTTGCAGAAGGGCTAACCCCCAATAAGCGAAAATGATCAATAGGTAATTCCAATCGCTACTAGGTAATCAGAAAAAAAGCTCTAGGCATCGTAAGGGGTTTTAACCATTTTGCATCCATTGACGCTTAAAGTCTAAAAAGGATTGATAAGTGAATATGAACGAAGTCATGTCTCACAACCAGGACAAAACAAGCCAAGACCCTATTCAGCACAGGGAACACGCCGACAGACTAAGCAATCTTGGCGACACAAAACCAGCTCAAATCAATAGAGAAATTGGTTTAAATCTTTTCAAAGATATGACTTTGGGAAGACGATTTGAAGATAAATGCGCTGAAATGTATTACAGAGGAAAGATGTTTGGTTTTGTTCATCTTTACAACGGACAAGAAGCAATAAGTACAGGTGTTATTGGGGCAATGCAACGAAAACACGACTGGTTTTGCAGTACTTATAGAGATCATGTTCATGCTTTGAGTGCTGGAGTTCCCGCGAAAGAGGTGATGAGCGAGCTATTCGGAAAAGAGACAGGCTGCAGTAAAGGAAGAGGTGGATCTATGCATCTATTTTCTAAAGAACATCATCTGCTTGGAGGTTATGCATTTATTGGTGAAGGGATTCCAGTTGCCCTTGGAGCAGCTTTCAGCAGTAAATACAAAAGGGAGGCTCTTAAGGAAAACAGTGATTCTGTAACTGCAGCATTTTTTGGAGATGGTACTTGCAATATCGGTCAGTTTTATGAATGTTTAAATATGGCCCAGCTATGGAAATTACCGATCATATTTGTTGTCGAAAATAATAAATGGGCAATTGGAATGGCCCATGACAGAGCAACTAGCGAGACTGAAATATGGAGAAAAGCTTCAGCATTTGGCATGCCAGGAGAAGAGGTGGACGGAATGGATGTTTTAGCAGTACGAGGGGCTGCTCAAAGAGCTCTAGAGCGTGCAAGAGCTGGTGAAGGGCCAACTTTAATAGAATGCCTTACTTATAGATTCAGAGGCCACTCACTGGCTGATCCAGACGAACTTAGGTCTGAAAAAGAGAAGGAATTCTGGGCTAAAAGAGATCCAATTAAAAAGCTAAAAAATGATTTAACTAGTTCTGGATTCGTCTCTAATGAAGATTTAAAAAATATTGAAAAAGAAATTGATTTGGAAGTTAACGATGCTGTTGAATTTGCTCTAAACGCTCCAGAGCCTGACCCTAGTGAATTAACTAAATATATCTGGGCAGAGAACTAAAACTAAATAGATAAAACTTCAAATTCCACTTGGTAGCTTTCTCGTAAGATTTCTCAATTTTCTTAAGGCTTTTAACTCAACTTGCCTAACCCTCTCACGAGAAACCTGTAACAATCTGCCTATCTCAGCGAGAGTATGTCTTTCATTACCCTCTAAGCCAAATCTAAGCCTAATAACATGCTGTTCTTGTTCGCTTAGATGACTTAGCCATCTTCCAAGTTGCTCTTGATGAATTTTTTGTTCAACTTTATCTAGTGGTTCTTCTCCAGAGCCATCAGCTATTAGATCACCTAAAAAGCTACGCCCTTCATCACCATTAACGGGTGCATCAAGACTGCTGGTAGTAAGAGCTTGTCTCAAAATCGAATCAAGTTCTTCTAACTCAATTTCCATTGCTTCAGCTATTTCAATACGACTGGGCATTGCACCGAGCTTATGAGCCAAATCTAAGCTGACTTTTCTTATGGTCGCTAATCTCTCACTTAAATGAACAGGCAATCGAATTGTTCTTGACTGACAAGCAATCGCTCTTGTCATGCTTTGCCTTATCCACCAAAAAGCATAAGTAGAAAACTTATAACCACGAGTAGGATCAAATTTTTCTACCGCTCTTTCTAATCCTAGAGAACCTTCCTGGACCAAATCCAATAGTTCAAGACCTTTTCCTTGATATTTCTTTGCAACGCTTACGACCAGTCGAAGATTGGCTTTCATCATTCTTTCCTTAGCCCTTCTTCCAATTCGAATCAATCTTCTTTGATGTGAATTAAATTCTTTGCTCTCTTCCTTAATCTGACCATCTTCGGTAAGGCTCATCATTGTTTGAACCTGATTACCAAGTTCTATTTCTTCGGCTGGCGTTAAAAGAGGAACTCTTCCAATAGATGAAAGGTACCAACTAATAGGATCACTGCTGCGTCGTTTTTGGGATTCAGCAGGCTTGGGTGCAGATGAAACCATTGTTTCTAGACCCGTTTTACAAAGTGATATGACTTTCCTACAGAAATTGTAAAAGATGCCTGGGTTTCATGAAGGCTTCAGATTCTGTTGATGATTAGTTAACAAATGACACCAAATCCACCATTCAATGGGCTTTAAATGGTTATTTCAAAACATTTCAAGTGCTTTCTTTTTTTATTAATTCACTAAGAAAAGTGCAAATAGTGCTTGCTGTGCTCCCTTTTATACAAAAAGCCCCTGCATATGCATGCATCAAAGCTGAGGCAGCAAGCAAACTTGTATCCAACTTTTTATCACTTGCGAGTCCAGAAGCACCCATCCCTGAAACGAAGCCAGCCAAAACATCGCCAAGGCCTGTTCTTGCAACACTTGAATTAACTTGCCCTATTTGCCAGGTTTTCCCTTCTGGATCAGAAATAACACTATGAGCAGATTTCAATAAGACAGAAGAACTGCAAATTTTTGCAGCTTCAATTCCAGCCTTCAATGGATTCGAGCAATTAATAAAAGGAAATAGCCTTTTAAATTCTGCAAGATGAGGGGTAAGCCAGGTAGGACCTTTTCTATCATTTAGCCATTTCCAACCTTTCGAAGTTATCGACAGCCTATTGATTGCATCAGCATCAAGAACAAGTAGGCCTTTGAAGTCCTGCAAATCAGAGCCAAAACAATCTTTTTCTTCTGCAATCCCTAATCCAGGTCCAAGCAAAATCGAGTCAAACCTATTTAAGTCAATATCATTTAAAACTTTGGAAAAATCTGAAGAACCATTCTGAAAAGTATTTAGATCTCCAAGCAATAAGACTTCAGGGTGAGCACTCCAAAGAGCAGATGAAATTGAATTAGGCAAAAAAGCGCTAACACTTCCTGCTCCACTTGCCAAAGCCCCATTCAAAGAAAGGGATGCTGCTCCTCTGTATTTCTCACTCCCTGCAATCACCAGAACTCTTCCTCTCTGATATTTACTTTTACCTTTACTTGGTTTAGGCCAAACGTAAGTAGATAAATCTGCGAACGAAATTCTCAGAGGCTGAATTTCAGGAAGATGAGCCAAGATCTTATCTGGGATCCCGATATCTACTCTCTCTAAATTGCCCACAAAATCAATAGCTGAATCTTGAATCAACCCAGTCTTAAAGAGGCCTAAAGATATTGTAGAAGTAGCTTTATATGATTTATTTGATATTAAATTTCCATTGTCTGAGTCTAATCCAGCGGGAACATCAATACTAATTAATTTATCAGGACTAGATTTCTTCTTCGTATTCAATAAGTGAACTATTTCATCAGAAATAATTCTTGATTGACCTAATCCAAACAATGCCTCAATCCATAAAGAATCAGAATTCGAATCAGGTTTTTGCTCCAAGTTTTCAATACCTATTCGAATTGCATAATCGAAATGTTTTTGTGTTAATTCTTTTTTCAATGGGAATGGACACCAAATAGAGATATCAACGCCTGCCATATAAAGTTCTCTTGCAACAACAAGCCCATCGCCTCCATTGTGCCCAGGCCCTACTAAAACGATTGCACCATTTTCAATCAATCCTTGTCTGTCTAAAATCCATGTAGAGATACAAATCCCTACTTTTTCCATCAGAGCTTCAACAGGCATACCCATAGAAAACATTTCTTTTTCTATGGTTTGCATCTGCTCTGAAGAAACCATCAAATGTTCCGAATCAGATTGAGGCCAATTCAAAATCAAAAAGCAACCAAACCAACTATTAATAGAAGCTACTATCAATTCCCATGAATGTGGAAACAAGAGAAACAAAAAAAGTTTTAAATCATTTGACTTCAGAAGAAACAGTCGCGAAAACATTAAGAAGACTGCAGGAATTTTCTGGAAATCATTCGGTTGTAGTGGGGCTTTCCGGAGGAGTAGATAGCTCCTTAACGGCTGCTCTCCTCTGTGAAGCTGGTTGGGATGTAGTGGGATTAACTTTGTGGCTAATGAAAGGGAAAGGGTCTTGCTGCTCAGATGGATTAATTGATGCAGCAGGGATATGTGATCAACTTGGAATTAAGCATCACATAGTCGATTCAAAAGAAATTTTCCAAAAAGAAATAATCAATAATGTCGTAAAAGGATATGAAGAAGGAATTACTCCTTTACCCTGCTCTCGCTGCAATAAATCAGTCAAATTCTCAGAAATGCTGAAATGGGTTAGAGAAAATAAAAATATCGAAAAGATCGCTACAGGTCATTACGCAAGAATTAGGTATTCAAATGAATCTTTCGACAGAAATCATCTTCCGAATGATGGAATTAAAAGGCATAAGCTTTTAAGAGGTAAAGATCTCAACAAAGATCAAAGCTATTTTTTATATGATCTCCCACAAGAAATCTTAGGAAAAACAATTTTTCCTCTTGGAGAATTAACGAAAGAGATAACACGAATCGAAGCTTTTAAACATTCATTAAAAACTGCCGAAAAACCTGAAAGTCAAGACCTTTGTCTTGCTGAACATTACGGATCAATGAATGCTTTTATTGATAAGTATCTACCCCAAAAGGAAGGAGAAATTGTCCTTAAGAATGGTAAAGTCATAGGCTCTCATAATGGAATTCAGCATTTCACGATAGGGCAACGAAAGGGATTAGGTATTGCATGGGAAGTTCCTCTCCATGTTGTTGCAATTGATGCCTCTTTCAACAGAGTAATTGTTGCCCCAAGAGAAGATTCTGGCAAGTCAGAGTGTATTGTCAAAGATATAAATTGGGTATCTATTGAAGCGCCTCAAAAACCAATAGAAGTTGAGGTTCAAATCAGATATAGAAGCAGAGCTGTGCAAGCAAAGTTAATACCAATTATCGATAGTAGTAAACAAAATTATTGTTATAAATGTCATATTCATTTTGAAGAAGATCAATTTTCAATTACTCCTGGACAAGCAGCAGTATTTTATAAGGGTGATTATGTATTAGGAGGAGGAATTATTTCGAAAGAATATCAATGAAAATCATACTTACGTAATCGCAAAACGGCTATTAAACTAATAAATATAACTGAAATCAAAGGTAAGTTATAAATTAATGTATATATTGTTTTCTTTCCATTTAATTCCAGATCAACGATTTTAACAAGTTCTTTATTTGGATTAAGAAGAGTATCAATTTCCCCATTACTTTTAATCAAAGACGTGGGGCCAGTATTGGAAACAGAGATTAAATTTTTTGATGTTTCAATACTCCTTAATTGAGCAATAGATAAAAATTGTCTCTGTAAAGAAATAGGATAGGGATCTAAATTTGCAATCACTAAAATCCATTTAGCACCTTGATTTACTGCTTTAGCTACGGCTTTCCCGTTACTCAATTCATAACAAATAGCACCTGCAAAAGATGGGCCATCCCAATCGAGAAATCTTGATGAATTACCACCTTCAATTCCACCTACTGCAGAAAGACCATTTTTCATAAAATTTGGCAATTTGGGAATCCATTCTCCTAGAGGAACTAATCTAGATTTATCCAATACATCCGAAAAAGACTTTTCACCTGGATTAAAAACTAATAGTGAACTTCGTAGAGAACCATTTTTTTTCCTGAAACCTCCAGATAAAAATTTAATAGGAAAATCTCGAATCTTTGATCTATCCAGAGGCAACGTTCCCTCTGGTGCAATTAAAAAAGATGCATTCATTTCAACAGCATCAGTTAATGCTCTATTTACTTTTGAAGGCAAAGCATTTATTTCTTCCTGACTAAATTTTTGTCTTATTGGAATATTTGTTTGCCACATCGCGACCTTTTCTGCCGAATCAATTGGAGAATCCAACAACAAGATAAATCCAATTAAATGAGCCAACGAAAAATAAGCAAAGCCAAGAATAATTAATTTCTTGAGTTTTTTTCTAGTTTGGAAAGCAATTGAAAGTTGCCAAATCCACCATCCAGCTAAAAGATGGATTGAGGCCAAGCCTCCCGAACCTATCCATCTTGCTAATCCAGCCAAATATCTATCTTGTGGTAATAAACTTGACCCTACACCAATCCAAAACAAGGGGCCTCTAGATAGTAGTTCTTCAGTTAGGCCCCATATTGTTGACAATAAGACGGCATAAATAAACTTATTCTCTAATTTAGAAAATTGCAGTCTTCCAGGAGCTAAAAAGCTACTCAAAGCCGACCAAATAAACACCAGAGCCCCTCCAAAGGCTCCGCAAAAAAGCCATATAGAAATTGTAATAGGCAAGCTTAAACTTGAGTTTATCCCTACCCAACTGATTGGATGCAAATAGAGCAACCACTTATGACTCCATAAAATAGCCATCGCACCCCAACAAAAGCCTCCCCATGGATTCTTACTAGCAGGCCAAAGTAAAGATATTCCCAAAAGCATGCATATATAATTGCCTTCACTAAGGGAGATTCCTGCTAGCCCCCCCCCAACAAAAGCTTTAAAAAAAAGAGAGTAGATATTATTCATAAATCTAATTTAGATAAAATATACACCGATAAAATTCATAGTTTCTGGTTAGTTATCTTTTAAATAGATGTAATTTGGGTATTCATCTGTAAGAATATTTCCGACTACTTAATATTGCTGTGAGAGAAATCTTAATTAGCTTTTCTGTTTGCCTCAGCTGCTTGATGATTGCAGTAATCAGTCAAATCATCTCACCAACTCCAACAACTGCCTTACAAATCGACCAACCAATCCAAGCTGATGTAAGGCAATCCACAAAAACCAGCGAGACTGTAACTAATCCATTTGAATTAGACCCAGAAGACCCTAATCCATCACTTTTTACTATGGCTTCAGATAAAACCAGTGCAAGCAACGCTTCTCTAGGAGGGGCTGAGAGAGGATCATATCAAGTAACTTCAAGTGGGCTAAAAATAACTGAATTAGTTTTAGGCGATGGTCAAGAAGCTACTCCAGGAACAAGTGTCTCAGTAAATTACAAGGGCACACTTGATGATGGAAAAGAATTTGACAGCAGTTATGGAAGAGGTCCTTTTGAATTTTCTTTAGGTGCAGGGATGGTGATAAAGGGTTGGGATGAGGGCGTCGCAGGAATGAAAGTTGGAGGTAAAAGAAAATTAGTCATCCCTCCAGAATTGGGGTATGGCAGTAGAGGAATAGGTCCAATCCCCCCTAATTCGGTTTTAACTTTTGAAGTGGAATTATTGGGTGTTAAGTAAATTTCTTAAATTATTCAGAAAGCTCTAGAAAAAATTATGGCGTTTGTTGACAAACGCCATTATTGTAAAAAAAAATTTCTCAAATTATTTTCAGATGTTGCGCGAAACACTTAGATCAATCTTTAACAAGCTACCAGCAAAATCTGTTCACGCTCACTGTGACGGACCTTGCGGTGTATACGACCCTGCTTCTGCGAGAGTTGCCGCAGAGGCCGTTTTGTCTATGACCAAAAAACTTATAGCTTTAGCTCCAGCTGGTAACGATCAAGCTTCCATTTCAGCTTATAACAATACTTTTTCTCGCTTCGTTGCAATTAAAGAAGAAGAATCACAAAAGACAAAAAAAGAACTTCTAATTCTCTGGACTGATTACTTCAAGCCTGAACACTTAGCTACATATCCAGATCTTCATGACACTTTTTGGAAAGCAGCAAAGCTTTGTAGTGCATGCAAGGTAAATATTGATCAAACCAAGGCGGAAGAACTTTTAGGAGCTGTACAAAAGATTCACTCGATGTTTTGGTCTTCAAAAGGTAGAAATGATAGCTGGGTTACCGCAAGCTGATAAAAACCTTTTCCACAAGCCAGACTTATTCACTTTATTTGCTTTAATAATCGGTTACCGACAACATTTACGTGTTGTCGGTACTTCTATGGAAGGAACGCTTAAAGAGGGAGATTTAATAACATATAAAAAATTAAATCCAGAAAATATTGACTTAGAGATTGGCGATATCGTCGTTGCCTCTCATCCAAAAACAAAAAATAAGTTAATAATTAAGAGAATTCATAGGATTTATCAAAATAAATTTGATTTAAGGGGAGACAACTCCTTGTCAAGTACTGATAGTCGAGAATTGGGTTTAATTGAATTAGATAAAATAATTGGAAAAGTAGACAAAATTTTCTCTAAATAGATTTAAGTGATTGGTATAGATCTTTTTCTTAATTTATAAGTTACCAATTAACTTTTTAACTCCACCTAATATATCTTCCTGTGACATAAGAGATTCACCAACCAAGACAGCATCAGCACCATAACTCTTTACTAAGGCCAAATCCTCGCGAGTAAATAAACCTGATTCGCTTACCAAAGTAATAGAATTTTCTTTGATTCTGTTGGCATAATTCTTAGCCAATTCCTTTGTAACTTCAAGATCAGTTTTAAAACTCTTTAAATTTCTATTGTTGATACCTATTAAATTAAATGCATTAATATTTAGTACTCGTTCAAGTTCTTCTGAGTCATGAACCTCTACTAATATTGTCAGTCCCAAATGTTCAGCGACCTTAGATAAATACTTTAAATCTGAATCAGTCAGGATTGCAGCTATCAAAAGGGCCGCATCAGCGCCCGCAGCTCTTGCTTGGTAAAGCTGATAGGGGTAAAGAATAAAATCCTTACATAGTATTGGGATTGTAATTTCCTTTCTAACTTCAACTAAGACATCAAAACCACCTTGAAAAAATTTTTTATCTGTTAAGACTGATATGCAGTTAGCACCTCCCTCTTGATACATTTTACCTATCACTCTTGCGTCAAAGTCCTCTCTAATTATCCCTCTACTTGGACTAGCTTTTTTAATTTCTGAGATTAGTGCTGGTTTCGACTTACTATTTCTTAATGCATCTATAAATTTTTTTGTTTTTGGTAAATCCTTTATCTTTTTCTTTAAATCTTCAAGCGAAACTTTTTTTCTTGCAATCTCAACTTCTAGATGTTTTTCCCACACAATTTCCTCCAAAATATTATTAGGTTTTGAATCTGGATGAGGGATTGCATACTCTAAATTAGCTACTTTTATACTTGGGTTAGGAGGTCTTCTTCTGATTTCCATAATTTAAATAATTAATGATTTATAAAAAATAAAATTTGATTTAACTACTTCTTTATTTGTAAAGATGCCTGTTTATATGCAACCTCTACAACTTCACTTAGTGTTGGATGAGTATGAACTTCTTTTGCTAATTCATTGACTCGTTGTCTTCTAGAAATTGCATTAGAAACCTCTTGTATGAGATCAGCTGCATGTAATCCGTAAATATGAGCACCAAGGACCTCTCCCGTCTCTTTATTAAAAATCAACTTCATAATTCCATCACTTTCTAATTCAGCTAAGGCCTTAGAGTTCGCTTTAAAATAACTTCTAACGATCCCAAGTTCAAAGCCTTCATTCTTCGCTAGATCTTTTGCCTCTTCTTCCGAAAGCCCAACGGAACTTATCTCAGGGTGAGTAAAAGTCGCTGCAGGAATACTTCTGTAGTCTATTTCTATTGCTTTTCCTAAGATATTTTCTACTGCAATACTCCCTTGCGCTGCAGCAGTATGAGCCAACATCAACTTACCCGTAACATCTCCCACCGCCCATAGATTAGAAACTGGTTTTTCATTTACCAATACTCTCATCTGATCATCAATTGGAATAAAGCCTCTCATTGTTTCAACTCCAACGGATTGTAGATTTAGATTCCTAGTCGACGGTACTCGGCCTGTTGCAACAAGAACAGCGTCAACTTGTAACTCCTCAATCACTTCTCGACTCTTTGCATCTGTCAGCTCGACTTCGACGGGACAACCTGGCTTAACTTTAGTAGCGAACACTCCAGCTCGAGTTTCAATATCTCTTTTATCAATTAGGTTTCTTGAAGCAATTTTCGTGATATCAGGGTCAAAAGTAGGCATTACTTTATCAAGAGCTTCAATCATGGTTACCTCACAACCTAAAGCTGTATAAATATCAGCGAATTCCAAACCTATATAGCCACTACCAATTATTGCAATCCATCTTGGCAACCATTCTAAATTAATGGCCTCATCACTTGTAAAAACAGTTCGTCCATCAATTTCAATCCCAGGCGGTACAAAAGGGTCTGAGCCTGTAGCCAAGATAATGTCTCTAGCAGAAAAAATTCTATCAACTCCAGTAGTTTCTCTTAAACCGACCTTTTGATTACCTTCTAAACGTCCTTCTCCTCTAAGTATCTTAACTCCAGATCTTTCTAATGTTTTAGTTAGATTTTTTCGAATTGTCTCAACTAAGTTTTTTGCATGTTCGGCAATTTTTTTACGTTCAAATCTAACCGGAGCGGAATGTATCCCAAACTCCGCAAGATGAGGAACATTTGCAAGCTCACGAACTTTCCCACTAGCTGCTAGTAATGCTTTAGAGGGGACACAGCCTCTGTTGACACATGTTCCTCCCATATCTCTTGATTCGACAATAGCCACTTTCAAGCCAGCCTCTGCGGCATGCTTAGCAGCATCAAACCCTCCATATCCAGCTCCGACAACAATTAAGTCAAAGTCAAAAGAAATTTCACTCACGGTTTTTTTTGGATACCCTTAACCATTTTTACTCTTTGTCGCTCCAACAAGAGAGGAACTGCAGCAGATGCCACATTTAGTGAATCAACGAATGAGCTATGAGGCAACGTAACAAAGTCTGTACAACAGGCTTCTAGAGAAGAATGAACACCTGAACCTTCATTTCCAAGAACCAATACAGTAGGGAGATCCCAGTCTAATTCCCAATAAGGTTTCACTTTCTTATCAGTAATTTTATTCGGTGAAATTGTTCCTACTACTTGATAATTATCATCAATTGCAATATTGAGTTTTGAAACAAGCATTTCAATACTTGAAGAAGATGAATATCCAATCCGTTCAAAAGGTAAATGAAGAACTGAGCCAGCTGAGGATCTTAAAACCTTTTGATTTAGTGGATCTGCTCCAGAAGCCAACCATATAACTTCATATTCACCCGCAAGTGCTGATCGGAATAAATTTCCCAAATTACCAGGATCTTGAATCCTATCTAAAGCTAAAATGTGTTTTGGGGCTTTTCCCGGTTTTGGCAACCCTGGTAGTGGGAATATAGCTGCGACACCATCAGGTGTCACTGTTGACAAAGATGCTTCTAAAACATTTGTAGTTACTAGAGTTAATAAAGATCTTGAAGCTATTTTTTTTAAAACTTCTCCATGCTCATTACACCATTTAGGAGTTGCAATAACTTCTGTTGGCAAAAAATTCGTTTTCAAAGCCTCTTCTAACAAATGAGACCCCTCAAGCAAAAGAGAAGAATGCTCCTCACGTCCAGTTTTTTTCAAAAGACCCCTTAATTTTCTAACCAAAGGGTTTCTTTTACTTGTAATCAATGGCGAATATGAATTATTAATTTTCTAACCTCAAATTATTTAATTTATGAAAAGTCGAAAAGTTTCTTGCATTGAAATAACCACTGAATTTTCTTATTAAATTGAAGAGAAACTATATTAAAAATTTTATTCTAACTTTCAACATTATCAATATTTAATTTGAACCCATCAATTTTCAATAAGGTTGACTGGACTATTTTAAATCCACTTGGCATTATGGCTGGGTAAGCAGTTCGCTCCAATATGAGTAGTGTGGCGACAATTAAAAGGAATATTATTCCGCCACATCTGGAGGTAAAAGGAGGGTGTCCGCTTAGTGGGGTCTTAAAAGTTAGTGGGGCAAAAAATTCATCACTAGCTTTAATGGCTGCTTCTCTTCTTACGAAAGAAAAACTCCTCATTAAAAATGTCCCACAACTTACGGACATTGAAGTCATGTCAGAGATTCTCCGTAATTTGGGCGCAAAGTTAACTAAAAAAAATAATTCTATCGAGATCAATTCAGAGTCCATTCATAACGTTGAATTACCCTATCAACTAGTTCATAGTTTAAGAGCAAGTTTTTTCTGTGTTGGGCCCTTACTTACAAGACTTGGAGAAGCAAAAATTCCTTTACCTGGTGGTTGCGATATTGGAGCCAGACCTATTGATGAACATATCAATGGTCTAAAAGCTTTAGGAGCGGAAGTTGAAGTTATAAATGATGTTGTAAAAGCTCAAATTTCAACCAAGAACAAAAGATTACTTGGAGCAAATATTACTCTTAATTATCCCAGCGTTGGAGCTACGGAAACCATCTTGATGGCTTCTTGCTTAGCTTTAGGCAAAACAACAATATCGAATCCCGCTAGAGAACCAGAGATCCAGGATCTCGCGAAAATGCTCAATTCAATGGGAGCAAAGGTTATTGGAGCTGGAACGAAAAGAATCACAATCATTGGAGTGGAATCTTTAAGCGGAACTTCTCATTGTGTTATTCCCGACAGAATAGAAGCAGGAACTTTTCTTATTGCTGCAGCAATAACACGATCGCCTCTCATTATTGGTCCAGTAATCCCAAATCATTTGAGCGCTGTTATTGCAAAATTACAAGAATGTGGCTGTTCAATATCTCATTATGGGAATCATCATTTAAAAATTATTCCAAGAGAGATTTCAGGAGTTGACATAACTACAAGTCCATTCCCTGGTTTCCCAACTGATCTTCAGGCTCCATTTATGTCATTAATGGCCACAGCAAAAGGTTCAAGCAAAATCAAAGAAAAAGTTTTTGAGAAGAGAATGCAACATGTTTTTGAGTTAAATAAAATGGGCGCCTGTATTTATTTAGAAAAAAATACTGCACATATAAAAGGAGTAAAAGAACTTATAGGTTCAAATGTAGAAGGAGGAGATTTACGTTCTTCTGCTGCCATTATCCTTGCATGCCTCTCTGCCAAAGGAGATAGTATTTTCACGGGCCTCGAACACTTAGATAGAGGCTATGAAAAATTAGAAGAAAAATTAACTAATGCTGGTTCTATTATTTCTAGAAAATTTGATCAAACAACATCTCATAGCTCTTTCTCTAACAAAATAATTAGTGAAGACAGTATTGATACTCAAAAAAATGCAGCTTAGTTTCATATTTTTGCTATTTTTGACATAAAATAAACATATGGGAGCGTGGTGGAATTGGTAGACGCACCGCACTCAAAATGCGGCACCTTCGGGTTTGTCGGTTCAAGTCCGACCGCTCCCACTTCATTGATGAAAACCTACAATCGTTTTCCCTTAGACCTTATAAGGGGTAAAGGATCATGGGTTTGGGACAAAAATGGTCAAAAATATCTTGATGCTGTGGCTGGCATTGCAACTTGTTCACTAGGCCACAGTGATAAAGCATTAATCAAAGCCTTATCAAAACAATTAAGAAGACTTCAACATATATCTAACCTTTACGGAATACCAGAACAAGAAGAACTAGCTCAATGGTTAACTTCACGAAGTTTTGCCAAGAGTGTATTTTTTTGCAATAGCGGTGCTGAAGCAAACGAAGCTGCAATTAAATTGGCAAGAAAATATGGACATATTGAACGTAACATCGACAATCCAGTTATTCTTTGCTCAAAGGAAAGCTTTCACGGAAGAACACTCGCAGCCGTAAGTGCTACAGGGCAACCGAAATACCACAAAGGTTTCGAGCCAATGGTTAAGGGATTTAAGTTTTTTTCTTATAACGACAGTGAATCTTTTGAAAATCTATTTGATGATTTGGAAAAAACAGGTCCACAAATTGCAGCTGTATTTATTGAACCTATACAAGGTGAGGGAGGCATAAATATTGGAAAAAAATCATTTTTTGAGCTCTTAAGAAAAAAATGTAGCCACAGCAATGTTTTATTGATATTTGACGAAGTCCAAACTGGAATGGGACGGACAGGTACTCTTTGGGGGTATGAACAACTTGGTATTGAACCTGATGTTTTCACACTAGCCAAAGGGCTTGGTGGAGGACATGCCATTGGAGCTCTATTGGTGAATCAATTGGCTGATGTCTTTCAAGCCGGTGATCATGCCAGCACTTTTGGAGGAAATCCTTTCGCTTGTAGAGCAGCTCTAACCGTTGGGAAAGAAATACAAAAAAGAGACCTACTAAACAAAGTCGCAAAGAGAGGAGCTCAATTAAAAGAAGGATTAATTAAACTTTCAAATAAATATTCAGACATATTTATTTGCACTAGAGGCATTGGGCTTATTCAAGGTCTCGTTATAAAAGACAATATCAAAATAACATCTCTTGATATTGTCAAATCCGCCTTAGAAGAAAAACTACTTCTAGTATCAGCTGGTGTAAAAGTTTTAAGGATAGTCCCTCCTCTAACCATTACAGAAAAAGAAATCAACGAGCTTTTATCGAGACTAGACAAATGTCTGATGAAACTTTCATAGCGCAATCGAATTTCATTTTTGAAAGCAAGAGCAAAGAATATAAAGATATGAATCTGGGCATAGATCGTATGTCATTGGCTATTAATGCCATGGGAGATCCCTGTAAAAAGACACCTGCAATTCACATAGCAGGAACAAATGGGAAAGGATCTATTGCGGCTTTTATTAATAGTGTTCTTAGCTTAGTAAATATAAAAACCGGAGTCACCACTTCTCCCCATTTAGTTGATTGGGTCGAGAGAATATGTATCAACAAGACTCCAATATCAAAAGAAGAATTTCAATCATTAAGCCTGTCTCTTTCTCCAATTGCAAAAAAATATCGCTTGACTACTTTTGAATGTGTTATTGCAATAGCACTTAAATATTTTACTTTAAAGGAAGTTGAACTTCTTATCCTTGAAGTAGGGCTTGGAGGTAGACTTGATGCAACAACCGCGCATCAAAATAGACCTATTATTGCATTTGGAGCTATTGGGCTTGATCATTGTGAATACTTAGGAAATAGTCTAGAAAAAGTAGCTATTGAGAAAGCAGCTGTTATAACTACAAAGAGTACTATCATTACAGCTACTCAACACAATATTGTAAAGAGAGTTTTCGAGGAGACTGCTAAGAGGAAACAAGCAGTCATTCATTGGGTAGATCCAATTCCATCAAGCTGGAAACTCGGCCTATCAGGAACAATACAGAAAGAGAATGCAGCTGTAGCAAAAGGGGTTATTGAATCCTTGAAAAATATTGGATGGAATATTTCTGAAGGACAACTTCGAGAAGGCTTATCACTTGCTAAATGGCCTGGAAGACTTCAAAAAACAACATGGGAAGGGATGCCTATAGTTGTTGATGGTGCACATAATCCTCATGCGGCTACGCAATTATCAATTGAAAGAGACGCATGGACTGATCAAGAAAGTGGAATTATTTGGATATTAGGGATTCAAATAAGAAAAGATATGATAGGTATTTTGCATAAGCTAATTAGAGAAAAAGATTCAGCTTGGATAGTTCCTGTCCCAGGCCAACAAAGCTGGTCAAAAGATCAAATTTTAAGTTTTTGCCCTGTGTATAAAGACCAAATCAAAGAAGCACTTAGTGTCGAAGAAGTTTTATCAACACTTAAAAAACAACATAGATGGCCATCTCCAGCACCTATCATTTCAGGATCGCTATATTTAATAGGTGATCTTTTTCAAAGGAAAATATTGAAAAGTTAAATTGTTTAGAAATAGAGCACTTAAATCAATTGACTTTTAGATTCCATCCTTTGAGTTTACCTGGATTAAGAATACCCTTTGGATCAAAGTTACTCTTAGCTTTCACTTGCTCAGAATCTATTACACCTAGGCCTCCATCTTCAACAGTGATTGTATGCGGATTAAAAATCACTGCACCAAGGTCTTTGCATTGACTGATTAATTGATTCATCGCTTCTTCACCTTGCCATTTAACAAGTGGGAGTGAGGCTAATCTTTGAACTCCATTTTGACGGACACATTCCAAATGCCATAAAAGATTCGATCCCCAATCAGATTTCAATTGTCTAATCATTTTAGATTCAGGTTGAGGAAGAAGCATTTGCAAATATGTCCAATCAGGATCAATGCCACGCATATGTAAAGTTGTATGATTCCAAGAAAGCTCTCGAAGACCTGTCCCTGCCCTAAGATTTTCCGGTCCTAAGTCATAAAAGTCAGCGCCAGCTAATTTCGCAAGACGCTCAGTTGTACTAACACCATCAGGAGAGACCAACAGTAAAATCCTATGTTTACCTGAGGGTTTACCAGACCAATGTGGAAGACAATTAACAATTTCTTTTTCGAATAAGGTTGCCAAATAAAGCTCCAGTGCAGCGCAATTAAATTTACTTAATAAGTCGACAGCCTGTTCCCAATCAAAACAATCAACAACTATTTGTTGCCATTTAATATATGGAGCAGTTGTTAATTTCAAAGCAGTAATAATCCCGTTAGTTCCATAAGCATGGTTCAAAGCCTCTGAATTATTTGCGTTCAATTCAAATTTCCTTGGTGAATCCTCAGTCGTTATTATTTCTAAGGATTGCAAATGCCCAGGATCTCGCAGGAATCCCCAACGCACTGATCCTATTCCACCTGAACCGCCAGCGATAAAACCACCAATCGAGGCACTTCTCCATGTACTCGGAAGCAACCGCAACTGACGACCATGCTTAATCAACTCATCATTAATATCTCTAAGCAAACAACCAGATTCAACTGTAATTTCACCTGATTTTGAATCGAAATTTCTAATTTTCTTAAGACCAGACATAACCATAACAACTCCACCGTTAAGAGGAACACACTGCCCATAGTTCCCTGTCCCAGAGCCTCTAAGAGTCAAAGGAGTTGAATACTTATTACAAACTTGAGCTACAAGAATGATTGCATCTACAGAAAGTGGTCTAACGACTATGTCAGCCACACAATCTTTTAATTCTTTGATCAAAATTGGCGAATAATCAAAGAAATCTTTAGAAAATCTTTTTAAATCACTAGTTTTTCGATAGATCTCTAGATCAGAAATTGATTTGAGTTCATTTAAAAGCAACTCTATTTTCTCTTTATTAGTCATAATTCATCATTTGTGAATGTTGATTTTTTGTTTTAGGCAATTCATTCAAGAACTCACCATTAACGACTACTCTTCGTTTAGGTCTATCAGACAAAGTTTTTACCCAACTATTTGAATCTAACAAAATAAAGTCGGCAGGACTTCCCTTTTGTAAAAGGCCATCCCATTGAAGGCTAAGTACTTGTGCTGCAGACGAGGTAAACGGAGAAAGGCCCAATCTGTCCCAGGGAGACAAATGAGCAATTGGCATGGAAAAAGCCATTAAATTTATTGGATCAAAATTAGATAAAGGAAACCATGAATCATTGACATTGTCACCTCCAACAGATACAACAACTCCAGCCTTTTGAAGTTGAAATATGGGAGCCATTGGTCTATTAATTAAAGTAGAGCGATCTTTTCTTCCAAGAAGCCAAGAATTAGTTAGTGGTAAAGCAACGACTTTTAACTTGTTTTTAGCCATTTCTTTGGCTAAATGTGAAATCGCCTTTTCTTTTAGCAATCCCATGCTACTTAAATGACTACAAGTTATCGATATATGATTTTCAACTTGACCTAATACTTCTAGAAGTAATTTCAATCCTCCAGCCGAGCAAGACTGAGACTCATCAATATGGAGATCAATATCACAATTAAGTCTATTTGCGAGTTGTACTAGATGCAATAAAGACTGAAAAGTCTTCCTCTTGTTAAAAGGAGGAGCTATTACTCCACCTAATAGATCTCCATTGGAAGCAACTCTTTGAGCGAAAAGAGCTCCTTGATCAGTTTGCCAAAAGTCCAATGGAACTAAAGCTACAAATTGTAAGAAAATTTTGTCTTGCCATTTTTTTCTAACATCCTCCAAAAGGTCCCAATCTCTCATTGCAGTTATTCCAAAACTATCAATATGGGATCTAATTGCTCTGATCCCATTAACAAGAGCTAGGTTGAGAGACTTTTCAACGCTGAAAATTAATTCATCTTTGGACCTCAATTGATATTCACTTAGATTCGCAGCTAAGGCTTCTTGATAAGTACCTTTCAAATTGCATGAACGGGACCATGAGAATGCTTTATCTATGTGTGCATGAGGTTCCGCAAATCTTGGTAAAAGGATTTCCTCAGGAACTTTAGACCTTTCTTTTAAACCCTTAATTGACGTAATCGTTCCATCTCTCCACTCAATCTGAATAGAAGACAAGCCTTCTTGATCAATTGATGTTCCTAATACATCCTTTCCATTTCCAATCAAACATCTTGGGACAAGAACATCTACGCGCCCAGACTTTGGAGGACTTGCAATCAATTCAACATTTTTTGCGAAATTCACTTTTGAATAAATTTCAATCCCGACCTTTTATTAATCAGGGTTCTAACAGCACAATAACTTCAATACCTGTCAATTGCGTTGTGATCAAAATATAAAAAGTTAAAAATTTAATCCTAACTATCTACAATGTTATCAAGCTAAATTTTTTACCAAAATCATTTTGGAATCTCAAAATGACAAATCATTGGTAGATTAAAAGCACAAGGCGGGCGTCGCCAAGTGGTTAAGGCAGCGGCTTGTGGCGCCGCTATTCGGGGGTTCGAATCCCCTCGCTCGCCCTTGAACATTTTTTGGAATCAATCTCAAAAATCTTTTTTCCAAGGGAAAAATAAACCTGTGATGACAGCATCCATAGCTCCTAATAAACAAAGCACATCTTTTAAGGCCACCAGAGGAAGTTATTGGATTACCACTTTTGGATGTCAAATGAATAAAGCTGATTCAGAAAGAATGTCAGGCATTTTGCAAACGATGGGATATCAGCTAGCAGAGGAAGAACTCAAAGCGGATTTAATTCTCTACAACACTTGCACTATTCGTGACAATGCTGAACAAAAAGTTTATAGCTATTTAGGAAGGCAAGCCATAAGAAAACAATCAGATCCTCATTTAAAAATTATTATTGCAGGATGCTTAGCTCAACAAGAAGGTGAAGCTCTCTTAAGAAGAGTTCCTGAAATTGATCTAGTAATGGGGCCTCAGCATGCAAATCGCCTGGAGACTCTTCTTAATCAAGTTGATAACGGTCAACAAGTTTTAGCGACCGATGAACAGCACATATATGAAGACATAGCGACAGCAAGAAGAGAGAGCTCTATCTGCGGTTGGGTCAACATTATCTATGGATGCAATGAGCGTTGCACTTATTGTGTAGTCCCCTCGGTTAGAGGCAAAGAACAATCAAGAACACCGCAAGCTATTAAACATGAAATAGAAGAGTTAGCGAGAATTGGATACAAAGAAATAACCCTTTTAGGGCAAAATATAGATGCTTATGGCAGAGACTTTAAAGCTTATGAGTTTAATGAATCTGGACAATTAACACTTTCATATTTATTAGAATATATTCATGATATTGAAGGACTTGAGCGTATTAGATTTGCCACAAGTCATCCAAGGTATTTTACAAAAGAGTTAATAGATATATGTGCGAAACTTCCTAAGGTTTGTGAACACTTTCATATCCCTTTCCAAAGTGGAAGTAATAAAGTACTCAAAAATATGGGTCGAGGATATACTGTTGAAACCTATAAAGAGATTGTAGATTATATAAAACAAATAATGCCTGAGTCATCTATTACTTCTGATGCAATTGTAGCCTTCCCAGGAGAGTCGAGAGATGAATTTGAAGAAACACTATCACTTATAGAGGATGTTAAATTTGATCTTGTTAATACTGCAGCCTACTCTCCAAGGCCAAGCACTCCAGCTGCTTTATGGCCTAATCAATTACCTGAAACAATAAAAATTGATAGACTAAGAGAAATCAACAACTTAGTGGAAAAGACCGCAAAAGAAAGAAATTTAAGATACAAAGACTCATTACAGGAAATACTCATAGAGAATATAAATTCTAAAAATAATTCCCAATTAATGGGAAGAACTAGAACAAATAGACTAACATTTTTCCCAAGGTCCTCAAGTGGTATTAAATCACATAAACCAGGAGAAGTCGTTACAATAAAAATTAATGAAATACGTCCGTTTTCATTAACCGGAAGCTTTGCATAAATGTTGATAAATCCAACAAACTACCTTATATAATATTAAAAATAAAATAGTTATGACGAATAAAAAAATTACTATAGGACTAGTGTTTGGTGGAAATTCAAGTGAACATGAAGTTTCTATCAAATCAGCTAAAACTATTTACAACGCCTTTTCTCATCCTTATAATCGTGATCGATTTATTGTAAATCCAATCTATATAGATAAATATGGTTTTTGGGAAGATTTAGAATACTCAAAGTCAATTTTATTAGAAGAAAAAGAATTAACTAAAATTAATAAAATCAATAAAAATACTATCAACAATCTAACAAACTTTCCAAAAGAAAGTCAAAAAGTAGATGTATGGTTCCCCGCATTGCATGGCCCAAATGGGGAAGATGGAGTTATTCAGGGATTATTTAAATTAACAGGAAAGCCTTTTGTTGGATCAGGACCTCTTGGTTCATCTTTAGGTATGGATAAAATAGCAATGAAATCAGTTTTTAAATCATTTAATCTACCTCAAGCTCCATATATTTATTTACACAAAAATAATTTATTAAATAAATTATTTATGAAGTCCGTTTTTGATAAAATAGAAAAAATAATAAACTACCCATGTTTTGTAAAGCCAGCCAACCTGGGTTCTTCTATTGGCATAACCAAAGCATACTCAAAACAAGAACTATTAACTGGAATAGAAATTGCAGCAAAATATGATGAGAGAATTATAATAGAAAAAAATATTCAAGGGAGAGAACTTGAATGTGGAGTATTAGGAAAGTCCATAATGAAATCATCAGTTATTGGCGAAGTTAAATTTCATACTGATTGGTATACATATGAATCCAAATATGATGAGAATCTAAGCAGTACAATTATCCCAGCTGATTTGAATATAGATATAATTAATAAGATACAAAAGCTAGCTATCGAGGCATGTCAGGCTATTAATGCTTATGGTTTGGCAAGAGTTGATTTCTTTTACCAAGAGATCACGCAACAGATTTATATAAATGAAGTTAATACCTTGCCAGGCTTCACTAAAACAAGTATGTATCCAACATTGTGGGAAGCTTCTGGATTAAAACTAGAAAAACTTGTTGCTAGTCTCATAGAAACAGCTAAAGAATGAATTAACCATGACATTTTTAGATCTCTTTCCCAAAAAATGATTCACGGTCTCCTTTGGTTGCCATTATTGATGGCTTTTATTCTAATAGCTTCCCTTGGCTGGATCGAGAGAAGGCGACAGAATCTCTATTTAATTTGGGCTCAAGGTTCAGAGCTCGCCAAGCTTGATGGGACAGGAGCTGCTCGTTTAAAAGCTGGTATTTTATGCTGGAGCAGCTTTGAGGCTGGCAGTTTCAAGGAGGAAGCAACTTTCGAAGTAAAGAAATTAGAAATGGTTGAGCTGATGGCTCTCAGTTCAGGTGAAGCTCCCTTAACACAAGAATCTGAAGGACGTTGTCGACTGAGACTTGTTGGTTCTGGGAGAGAAATAGATGTGCCTTTTTCAGATGCTGAGCGTGCTCGTCAATGGATGGACAAACTTATGTCCAGAGCAAGATGCGACCTTTGAAATCAAATAAAAGAAAAAACAGAAAATTAAATAACAAAAATCGAATATCTACTAAAAAAGTCTCGGATATTTTTCAAAATAAAAATTTTCTAATTGAACTTTGGCAATTAATTTTTTTTTCAAGCACTTCAATTTTTCTGATTCTTACGTTTTCAAACCAAGCATGGAAACCAATAAGTTTTGATCAAACTAAAATCAAAGGTCTA
>QCIQ01000011.1 GCA_003216595.1 Prochlorococcus sp. AG-402-M18 | reverse complement strand
CGACACCTTTATTGTTAGAACAACTGCTGATATAGCGGCTTCCAATGTGGTTGAAGACACATTTATTGGAGGAGATGGTACAGATAAAATTTTATTAAATGGTGGAGTAACAATTGCTAGTGGAGATGTATGGAATTCTTCAAACAGTGGAATAGCTGGTATTTATTCTAATGGTGCTCAGTCTTCTGCAATTTCGATTACAACCCATTCCGCAATGGCTACTAATACTGGCATCACCACTATTGATTTGTCGGATAATACAAATACTTCTAATACCAACACCATTAACGTTTCGAATGATGATGGCGACGAGTCATGGACATTGACAGGTTCTTCTGGAGCCGACGCTATCACCGGTGATGGTGGAACAGACACCATTACTGGCGGACCTGGTAACGATACCCTTAATGGTAAGGATGGGATAGATACTGTATTAGGTGGTCTTGGAGACGATACATTTGTCGTTGCTGCAGCTACCGACATCCTCGGAACAGACGTAGTTGAAGACACACTTACTGGTGGTGGTGGTTCCGGCGATAAACTTGCTCTTGGATCAGGAGTTACCATCGGAGCAGCTGTAGACTGGACTAAAGTTACTCAAATTGAAAGTATTACTGCTAATGGTGTAGCTGCTCAGAATATATCGCTATCGCTTAAAGCCGATTTCTATTCACTCACTGGAATATCTACTATTACTTTTGCTGCAGATACAGGTACAGATGGATCGAATACTATCGATGCTTCAAGAATTGTCTCTCAAGCTATGACCATAACTGGTTCCGGCACTGCGGATACAATTAAAGGTGGTGGAGGAAATGACATCATTACTCCTGGTATTGGAGCAGACATCATCCATCCTGGTGGAGGAGCAGACATCATTACTTTAGCTGCTAGTGATGGCGCGGATACTATTATCTATGCTGCTTCTGGTGGTATTGATACTATTGTTGAGTTTGAGACTGGAGCTGACCATCTAGACGTGGATGCACTTGTTGATAATGTAACTGGTAATGCTTTACTTGCTTGGAGTGGTACTACAATCACTGCTGCGCCTGACGGACGCATAGTTGTTAAGACTGGAACAACTGCAACTGCTGCTGATGCAACAGCGGCAGCTGCTTTGTTTGAGGTAGCTGATGGTACTGATGATACAAAGATGAGGATTGCTGATACACATTCAGTTGTTCTACTTAGCCAATCTGACAATGGTAATCGAGATTTTGACGCAGAAGTCTTTGTTGTAACTAGAGATGGTACAAATATCACAGCTGAACAGATAGCCATTATTGATAATGCTTCTGGTGATGGTGTTCTTGCCTTCGGTGATTTTATTTGATTAATTAGTCAATTATTCCATATAAAAAAGCCATTCTTTTTAGAGTGGTTTTTTTTTATCTATATTTATAGATATGATTTTCTACTTTATTATCTAAATAATTTTCTAGATTCAATTGTAATTTCGCTTATATTGACCTCTTATTCTCCATTTTATAAGTTTATTTTTTATACACCCTCTCTTATAATGATCGCAATGAGTCAGCTTTGTTTTGAAATGTGCCAAGTAGTAATTGTAAGTAACTCACTTTTCTTAACTTAATGTTTGCTGTAAGGCTCATTCCTACTTGTAGTGGGAGAGTCTTTTTATTTTTTAGCTTCAATATTTGACTGTTTAGCGATATGTCAGCAGGAAATCTGTAAGTCTTATTTTGACTTGGATCTGGGGGTAATGCATCTAAACCTATTCTTTGTACCTCTCCTTTGATTACACCAAAATCTGTTGCCGGATATGAGTCTATGCTTATATCTACTAACTTTCCAGTACTAACAAACCCAATTTTTGTACTATCTATTTCAACCTTTGCTTTTAGTTTATCATTAGGTATTATTTGCATGACAGGTTCACTAGTTTGAGTAACAAAACCTTTGATAGTTGGCCTTAATTCGAAAATCTTACCTTTAATAGGTGCTCTTATTTCTTGATAACTTAAAATCACTTTTTCTTGTATTAATTGACTTTCCAACTCTTTAATTTGACTTTCTTTTTGTAAGTATTGCAGTTCAGATACAGCTCCTTCGTTCATGAGTAGTTCTAACTTTTTTAAAATATTTTTATTGATTTCCAGAACTTTTGTTAATGAATCAACTTTACTTAAGTTGGATTTTCTATCTAGAGTAATTAATAATTGATCTTTTTCTACAGCTTCATTTTCTTTAACTAACACCTCTTGTACAACTCCACCTATTGGTATTTGGACATCTACTACTTTGCTTATAGGTTCGAGTTTACCTTGAACAATGATTATTTCCTCTGTTTTCGCTAATCCTAGCCATAGAAAGCCTAGTGCTGAACTTCCAAGGAGTGTCCATGTTATTGCTTTGGCATAATAAGGAGACTGTTTCAGTAAAACATTTTGATCTTTGTCATCAAAATGTTTTTCTAATTGATCTTGCTTTTTTTCTAGAAAAGTTCTAAATGCTTTTATAAAATTTGCTTTGGTGTTTAATTCATCTAGTTTTTTTTCATAGTAATTGTTAACTACTTTGGATAAATCAAGTTTTTTTATTTTTGTCTTTTGATCCAGAAAGTATTTTTTTATGGAGTTTGAATAATTTTTCATTAGTTTGACTCTTGTTGTTTGTAGAGAGCAAAATATCTTCCTTTCTTTTCTATTAATTCTTCGTGTTTACCTATTTCACTAATATTTCCTTTATGCATCATAATCACTTTATCTGCGTTTTTAATAGTACCTAATCTATGAGTAATAAAAAATACTGTAAGCCCTTTACATTTCTCTCTTAAATTTTCACATACGTTGCTTTCGGTTTCATAGTCTAATGCACTTGTTGCTTCATCCATAATGATTAATCTTGGTTTACTTATTAACGTCCTAGCAATAGCTAGACGTTGTTTTTGTCCCCCTGATAGAGATGCGCCTCTTTCTCCTACATTTGTGCTATATCCCAGTGGTAGCTCCATAATAAAATTATGTGCATCAGCTATCTTTGCCGCTTCTATAATATCATCCGCACTTATATCAGGGTCAGTTAAGGCAATGTTATCACTAACACTTCCAGCAAATAAAAGTGGATCTTGAGGAACTATTCCTATTTGTCTCCTTAGAGAATATAGCTCAACCTTATTGATATCAAAACCATCAATTAGAATTCTTCCTCTTTCAATCTCGTATAGTCTTGGTAATAGCTTCATTAAGGTACTTTTACCGCTACCACTTTGACCAGCGATACCAATAAATTCACCTTGGTTTATTTTTAAATTAATGTTATTTAATATATTTTCTGATGATTTAAGGAAAGAAAAAGTAACGTTTTCAAATCGTACTTCTCCTTTTATTGCAGGTAAGGGAATATTAGCTTTGTCTGCTTCTTGTGATTCTTCAGGTGTATCAATGATATCTGCAAGTCTTTCAAAAGAAACTTTTAGTTCTTGAATGTTTTCCCAAATACTACTGAGTCTTAGTAGTGGCTGAGTTACATAACCAGAAATTATCCTAAAGGCTATTAGTTGTCCAAGAGTTAATTGGCCTTTTAAAACTAATGTTGCTCCAATCCAAAGTACGAATAGTTGTGAAAGCTGTTGAAGAACTTTACTGGTCTCTCCAAGTAAAGTTCCAGTAATTGTTTTCTCAAATGTTCTAGAAATATACTTTCCATATAAATCTTGCCATTTCCATCTACTTACAGTTTCCACATTTTGAGCTTTTACAGTTTGAATCCCAGTAAGAACTTCTACTAAATGACTTTGAGTTTTTGCATTCTGATTGGCAGAGGCCCTTATTTGTCTTCGCAGTAAGGGAGAACCTAACAGTGTTAATGCAATTTGAATTGGAACAACTACCAAAGCTATCGCGGTTAATAGCCAGCTATATATCAACATAAAGATTATGTAAATCACAGAAAAAGCTGCGTCCAAAATTGTGGTTAAGGCTTGTCCCGTTAGGAAATTTCTTATCCTTTCAAGTTCCGCAACTCTTGTTCCTAATTCACCGACTGGTCTTTTATCAAAATAGTTTAAAGGTAATTTAAGAAGATGATCTATCACTTCTGATCCTAGTCTTGTATCAATACGATTTGTTGTTTCTGTGAATAAGAATGTTCTTAATCCTCCAATTATCCCGCCAAGTATCGTTACTACAACTAAGGCAATTCCAAGTATTTGTAATGTATCAAGACTTCTTTGAGATATTACTTTATCAATAATGACTTGAATAAGAAGTGGATTAGCTAAGCCAAAGAGTTGTACTACAAATGAGGCTAGAAGAACTTGTAATAGTGAGCTTTTATGTTTTTTTAGAGATGGTAAAAACCATTGAAGACTAAATTTTTTATTTGGAGTTGAATTGTTTCTTTCCACAATCATAATATCGAGCCCTTCTTTAAATTTCTCCTCTAGTTCTTTGATTTCTACGTTGCGCCATCCTTCACTTGGAGATGCAATTAAGAAACCATTTTTTGAACTTTCTTGAACAAATGCAAACCCTTCATTCCAAGGAATCAAACAAGGAGTAGGAACTCTCGGAGCTAGTTTGGGTGCTATTAAACCCCTAGACACTTGAACTCCTAACATTGACATTAAGCTTCCACAAAGTTCCATTGACGGTTTTTTCCCTCTACGAAGTTCTTCTCTTAGAATTTTTTCAATGGAGTCTTTTCTGAATGGAAGATCCATATAATTTGATATCATTTGAAGACAAGCAAGCGTTTCTCTAATATTTCCTGTCCCTTTGATTAACTCTACGACCTTTTTCTTTTCAATTCTGTCAATTCCTGAATCACTGGGTTCTAATATTTTTGATGCTTGTTCAAAATTAACGGAAGAAGTTAAATCTTGATCTTTTGATTTTGGAGTTGGTATATTCTCAATTGGTAAATTATTAAATTCGTTGTAAATATTTTCCGGGACTTGAATTATACGTGTTTGAAAAAGGTGCTCGCTTTTTAATATAGAATTATCTTTTAATATATCAAAGATAATTCTATTGTTGATATTTGCACTAGCAAGAAAATTTATTACATTTTTTTCTGACTTTAATTTAAATTCATTATTTAGAAGCTTTAACTTTGCGGAGTTGCCTATAATCTTAAATGCAGCTATTAAGTTTATATCTGTTCTTGAAGATTTATTTATTAGCATTTCAGTAATACTTGAAATCTCACATGGAAATAGATTAGAATTGCAATAATCTTGAAAAGACTTTTCATTTTTATATAAATCAATAATAATTTCTTCTGGGAAAGAAATAGCTTTAATTTCTTCTGAAGAAATAACTTCTTCGCAAGCTTTTAATCTAAGTAAGGAGCCAAGACCAACCCAAGATCCAATTCCAAGTTTGGCTACTGTTTTAATAGTATTTTTGTCTTCAACTATTAACCTTGCTGTACCTTCTAGAATTAATAAAATATTTTTTGATAAAACATTTTTAGTAGATAATGGTTGTCCTATTTTATATAAAAATAATTTGTGATTTTCATTTAATTGTTTTAGTGAATCCTCACTAATTTCTTTAAAACATTGTATTTTTCTAAAATCCATATTAATTCTTGTCCTCGTGAATATTGGAATTAACTGAGTTCTTAGCTAGCAAATTTTTCACAACTTGAGTACATTCTTCATTTAGCCATTGTTCAAATAGTTCTTTAGCCATCTGCAATTCCATAGCAGGGTCTAATGTAGCTTCTTTAAATGATTCTACTCTGACAATAAGCCAAAAATCTCCAATTTGAAATGGTTGGTTCAATACACCAGGAGTACTACTTTTTAGAACTCTTGCTAATTCAGGATGAGATTTCTCTATAGGTACAGGGCCAACGATACCTTGAACTTCTTTTTCATTACCTTCTGAGAATTTCTCTGCGAGACTGCTAAAGCTTTCTTCGTTTCCCAATATTCTCAAGTAAAGTTCTTTTGCTATAAATTGATCAGATACTCTTAAAAGACTGTAAATTACTTGATCTAATTTTGCTTTTCTAGTAAGAAAGTGAGCATGAACTCTGCTAGAGAATTGATCTAAACAATATTTATTTAGTTTAAAAGGTCTTGATACTTTTAATAGCAATTTGTCTTCTGTTAGGTTCTTTTTTATTAACCAACTCTGAAAATGCTTATCATCTTCTATATTTTCTTGACTAAATAATTTTCTCTTGAAGTTATTAATTTCTTCATCTTCTAGGGGTATATTATCAGTAATATTATTTATAACTAATTTAGATATAAGTGGACCAAGCATATCTTCTTCAGCAAGTAAATCTACTATCTCTCTATTCAGAATATTTAATTCATCCATATTTATTCCCATTTTTTCTTAATTAAAGTGAAGTAATTTTAATCACTAATTTCTTCATTTAAAACTTTAGAATAAGCTGCCTCAGCAGTTTTGTAGACAGCGGTTTGAGCTTGAATCTTTGCTAACTCATCTTGAACAAACTTTAGACTTACCAAATTAGCTTTAGCCTTGTCAGAAAGAGAATCGTAATCAAATTCTTTGCCATTTATAGTTACATTAGCCATGTGAAAAAAAAATTAGAAATCTTGTTAAAGCTACATTACACCCTCAACTTCAAAAATATGGGATATCCGTACCATTGTTTACTCTTAAAATTATGGGTATTTGTTAGTTACATGCCAATCTCACTCATGAAAAGTAATTTGTTTTCTGCTGATTCAGAAAAACCCATAAGAACTTCCTCTCTAACTTCTCGTTTAGAATCTAATTGCCCTAACCAATATTTTTCTCCTTCTTGATCAGCCTTTCGATTTAAAACATTCATGTAAAGTTGGTTGACATATTCTATATTTGTCATTTCTGGACCGTATGTATTAGTAAATTCTTGGGATTGAAGAAAAGATGCTGCTGTCTGCCTATAGCTATTTTCATGCGAACTATTTTTAGAGATCCAATAATTAAACCCCTCAATATCTGGAAACCTGTTGAAGGCTGCATTATATAGCCTGTAAATTTGACTAGAAATATCTTCCATGCCAGTGATAAGGTCAAAAACTTTAATAATATCTTTTTTTAAATATAGAGTTTTATCCGAAAAATTTATCTTATCAAGATGGCTTATATTCTCTTTTCCTATTTGAGTTGTTATTAAATAGTTTTTATTTTCATCTCTTGAAAATTTAAAGTCGGCACTATTTGCATCAAAAGTTATATAACCTTCGTCGTCTTCTCTTCCCCATAGACTAGTTAGAGCTAAAATATCTTCTTGAGAATACCAAGTATCCCAGCCATCTGGACTTTGATTGTATGACATAACAGTATTGTCAGTACTCCACATCTCATTAAATGGATCATCGAAAGGATGAGAAAGACCAAGTACATGGCCAAGTTCATGGATAATTGTATGTTGATCTAATAAACTTTCTTTCTCACGGCTATTAGTATTTTTCCATAAGATGTCCCACCATTTCCCAGCACTTGATGCTTGTCTTATGGCTTGACCAACAACATCTAAACCCATACTTGTGGAGCTTTTTACTGAATAGATATCAATTAAGGAACCATTGTTATGACTCATTTCCTCAAAGTCTAAGTCTATTATTGAATCAACTTTGTTGAATAAATCTCTTATGAAGGATACATTGCTCTCACTGTGAGCTAAATTATATAAATTAATGTTATTTCTTATAATATTACTCTGACCATTTTCAAAAGAATAACTATCTAGGTATTCCCATCCAGTTGTATTATTTATGTAATAGGTGATTTTTTCCGGTTTATTGATATCGATTGATTCTTGTGTATGGGCAGCTAAGTTTTGATCTATTAATCCTTTGTAGTCGAGTTTCATTTCGAATTGATCAATATTTCAATTTTAGCGATTTTATATTACGTGTGTTTGGTTTACTAAGTAGAAATTTATTTGGTAGATTTCTTAATCAATAACTCTTGTTTTTGAGCATACTCTTTATCACTTTCTAACATTTCTTTAACGAGATCACTTAAACTAATTTTTGGTTGCCAATTTAATTTTTTTAGGGCTTTATTAGAATTTCCTAAGAGAGTTTCTACTTCTGATGGCCGAAAGAATTCAGGAGAAACTTTAATAACAATTTTGCCATTGTCCCTGCGACGACCAATTTCATTGATCCCTTCTCCCTCCCATATGATTCCTTCCCAATTTAAATGTTGAGCGGATAATTCAATAAAATCTCGAACGGACGATTGTCTTCCAGTTGAGATAACAAAATCTTCCGGTTCATCTTGCTGTAGCATTCGCCATTGCATCTCCACAAATTCCTTTGCATGACCCCAGTCTCTTTTTGAATCAAGATTTCCAAGGAATAAACATTTTTGAAGCCCTAAATCAATCCTACATAGTCCCAGTGTGATTTTTCTAGTTACGAAATTTTCTCCTCGTCTTGGAGATTCATGATTGAAAAGTACTCCATTACAAGCAAATATTCCATATGATTCGCGATAATTAATTGTTATCCAATACGCATATAGCTTTGCCACACCATATGGACTTCTTGGGTAGAAAGGAGTTTCCTCTGATTGTGGTATTTCTTTTACCTTCCCAAATAGTTCAGATGTACTTGCTTGATATACTTTTGTCTTTTTGGTTAATCCTAGGATTCTAATTGCCTCAAGTATTCTTAATGGACCTAAAGCATCTGTTTCAGCTGTATGTTCAGGTTGATCAAAACTTATTCCAACATGACTTTGTGCTCCTAGATTATAGATTTCTTCAGGTTTAATTTTGTCAATAATTCTAATAACACTTAAGCTATCACATAAATCACCGTAATGAAGTTGGATATTATTTGCTTTTAAAAGCCCCTCAATTCTGGAAGTATTTGGAAAGCTACACCTTCTCACTAAGCCGTGGACTTCGTAACCTTTTTCAATAAGTAGTTCGGCAAGGTAGCTACCATCTTGTCCAGTAATACCAGTAATCAGAGCAGTTTTTCTTAAGCTCACTTATCTTTATAATTGTTGTTTCAGATTTTACAGCATTGTTGATTTATAATTAATTGAGCTTTGAGTAGATAATCAATTATACAGAAATATAAAGAGAATTAAATTGTTAATAATAAATTTTAATCCTTTTAATGAATTATTTTTAATTTAATTTAATTTGATTTTATTATTTAATGATATTTGAATTAATTATTTTTGAATATACCAGTCTAAAAATGTATTATTATATAATTAATTAATTAATACAAGAATAGATGTTTTCAAAGTTGCTAGGTGATCCTAATACTCGAAAGCTTAAACGTTATTATCCGATAGTTTCGGATATCAATATTTTTGAAGAGGACTTGATTGGCCTCAGCGATGATCAGTTAAGGTCTCGAACTGTCGATTTTCGAAATAGACTAGCAAAAATACCTACTTACGAAAAACAACTTTCTTGCCTAGACGACTTACTTCCAGAAGCTTTCGCGGTAGTTAGAGAAGCTTCGAAAAGAGTTTTGGGTATGAGGCATTTCGATGTTCAACTAATTGGAGGAATGGTTCTTCATGAAGGGCAAATCGCTGAAATGAAAACAGGAGAAGGTAAAACGTTGGTTGCAACCTTGCCTAGTTATTTGAATGCCCTCACAGGAAGAGGAGTCCATGTTGTTACTGTGAATGATTACCTTGCAAGAAGAGATGCGGAATGGATGGGCCAAATCCATCGTTTTCTTGGTTTAAGTGTTGGCTTGGTACAGCAATCAATGTCTCCGTTGGAAAGAAAAAAAAATTACGATTGTGATATTACCTATGCAACAAATTCTGAGCTTGGGTTTGATTATTTGCGAGATAATATGGCTGCTGATCAATCTGAAATTGTTCAAAAAAACTTTCAATTTTGTGTCATAGATGAAGTTGATTCGATTTTGATAGATGAAGCTCGAACTCCTTTAATTATTTCGGGCCAAGTAGAGAGACCACAAGAAAAATACCAAAAAGCTGCTGAAGTTGTAGCAAATTTAAAAAGAGCTATAGACACTAGTAAAGATGGAATTGATCCAGAGGGAGATTATGAGGTAGATGAGAAACAAAGGAGTTGTATTCTCACTGATGAAGGCTTTGCTAAAACAGAAAAGCTTCTAAATGTTCAAGACTTATTTGATCCAAAAGATCCCTGGGCTCATTATGTAACAAATGCCTTAAAGGCTAAAGAACTTTTTGTCAAAGATGTCAATTACATCGTGCGAAATGATGAAGCTGTAATTGTTGATGAATTTACCGGCAGAGTTATGCCTGGAAGACGTTGGAGTGATGGGCAACATCAAGCAATTGAAGCTAAAGAAAATCTTCAAATACAGCCAGAGACTCAAACTTTGGCTTCAATTACATACCAAAATTTCTTTCTTCTATATCCAAGACTGTCGGGAATGACAGGAACTGCCAAAACAGAGGAAGTTGAATTCGAAAAAACATATAAATTAGAAACCACAGTTATTCCAACCAACAGGAAGATATCCCGAGAAGATTGGGTTGATCAAGTATTTAAAACTGAGCCAGCAAAATGGAGAGCAGTTGCAAAAGAAACCGCTCAGATTCATGCCAAAGGAAGACCAGTTCTTGTAGGAACGACCAGTGTGGAAAAGAGTGAGTTGCTTAGTTCTCTTTTATCAGAGCAGCAAATACCTCATAATTTACTAAATGCAAAACCAGAAAATGTTGAGAGAGAAGCTGAAATAGTTGCTCAAGCAGGCAGAGCAGGTGCTGTCACTATTGCAACTAACATGGCTGGAAGAGGAACGGATATTATTCTTGGCGGTAATAGCGATTATATGGCCAGATTGAAAATAAAGGAAATTCTTAGTAATCGTTTAGTTAAACCTGAAGAAGGTCATAAGCCTCCGATTCCTCTTCAAAGGAAGACTCAGGCAGATGGATTTAAGGAAGATAGAAATTCGAAAACTAATAGCTCAAAAAAAATTCAATCCGAATCTTTAAACAATATATTTCCTGTTTTATTGACTGAAGATACAGATCAAAAACTAGTTTCTTTGTCTTCTAAATTGGTCAAAGAATGGGGAGATAGAGCATTAAGTTCAATTGAACTTGATGATTATATTGCTACTGCGGCTGAAAAAACCCCCACTCTTGATAAAAATATTATGGAATTAAGAAGTGCGATACAAATTATAAAAAAAGAGTATGAAGAGGTTTTGCTGAGTGAAGAGGAAAAAGTACGGCAGGCTGGTGGGTTGCATGTAATTGGTACTGAACGTCATGAGTCGAGGAGAGTTGATAATCAATTAAGAGGTAGAGCTGGGCGACAAGGAGATTTAGGAAGTACTCGTTTCTTTTTATCGTTAGAGGATAATCTTCTTCGTATTTTTGGAGGAGATAGAGTAGCAGGACTTATGAATGCTTTTCGGGTTGAAGAAGATATGCCTATTGAATCTGGAATGCTTACTCGTTCTTTAGAAGGTGCCCAAAAAAAAGTTGAAACTTATTATTACGATATTAGAAAACAAATATTTGAATATGATGAAGTGATGAATAACCAGAGAAAAGCTGTTTATTCAGAGAGAAGACGGGTATTAGATGGTAGAGAATTGAAGCTTCAAGTTATTGGGTATGGTCAAAGAACAATGGAGGAAATAGTTGAAGCATATGTTAATGAAGACTTGCCACCCGAAGAGTGGGACTTGACTAATTTAGTATCTAAGGTTCAAGAATTTATCTATTTATTGGATGATCTTAAATCTGAAGATTTGCTTGGATTAAATAAAAATGAATTAAAAGATTTTTTGAAAGAGCAGCTTAGAAATGCTTACGATTTAAAGGAAGCTCAAGTAGAACAAACGCATCCAGGAATAATGAGGCAAGCTGAGAGATTCTTTATACTTCAGCAATTAGATACTCTTTGGAGGGAACATTTACAGTCAATGGATTCTTTAAGAGAATCAGTAGGCTTAAGAGGATATGGACAAAAAGATCCTTTAATTGAATATAAAAATGAAGGCTATGATATGTTTCTGGATATGATGATCAATATGAGAAGAAATGTAATTTATTCTATGTTTATGTTTCAACCAGCGCAAAAGAAAGTAGAAGCATAAAATTAATTATTTAATTGATTCATATGATTAAGGTTGATTCAAATGAGTTGCAAAAATTATATATAGCTTATTTTGGGAGACCAGGAGATCCATCAGGAATAAATTATTGGCTTTCACGTTCTAAGGAAGCAATTAGCATTAGAGAAATATCTAGTGAATTATCAAGACAAGATGAATATATAAATTATATTGCTCATGATAAACCTGTTGATTTTAGGATTAATAAGTTGTATTTAAATCTATTTAATAGAAAAGCCGATTTTGATGGTTTGAAGTATTGGATAGAAATGGTTGATAGTAAAGAATACAAAATTTCAGATATTTTATATGATTTAGTTTACTCAACTATTAAGCCTTACTCAGTTGATAGTGAGCAAGTTAAAAATGATCTTCAAATCCTCCAAAATAAAGTTCTTGCAGCTAAATTATTTACCGAGCAAATTGGTAAGAGTATTAGTTTAATTAATTTATATAAGCCTGACTCTCTAGTTCCTTGGATCTCTGGGAATTCATTTATGAAAGTCACTAAGTTCTTTAATCAAATAGCCTCTGAGGAAATTTCGATAGATAAGATAAATGATTGTATTTTTTCATTGTCAGAAACGTCAATAAATATGCTTACTAAGCCAGCAATAGAAATTAAAGATCTCTCTTTATCTATACCTATTTATCATTTAGAGAGTAGATCTTTAACAAAGAGATTTGCAAAGAAAGTAATTAATATAACAGGCGGTGCATTAGATCAATCAAAAAATAGAACTAATATTATTGCACTAAATAATATTAGTTTGACTATTATGAAGGGAGAAAGAGTTGGTCTGATAGGTCATAATGGTTCTGGTAAAAGTAGTTTTTTAAGGCTCATTTCAGGGATTTATGTCCCTACGACTGGAAACATTAATGTTTTAGTAGAAGTTTATCCGATGCTTCAAAAAACTTTTTTGACTAGTTCAGAACTTTCTGGAGTTGATGCTTGTAAAGCACATTATTTACTCAAAAATCATAGCCTCATTGGCTTTGAATCTTTCTTAAATGAAATCATAGAATTTTCAGGTCTTGGTTCATATATTTCTTTACCTATAAAAACATATAGTGAGGGTATGTCTGCAAGATTAATTTTTTCAATTCTAACTTCAAGTCCTCATGATTGTTTAGCAATAGATGAAGGTTTTGGTACTGGTGATGCAGACTTTTGTGATAGAGCTGAAGAGAGAATGAAACAATTTATGGAATCTGCAGCAACCCTGCTTTTAGCAAGTCATTCTGAAGAGCTTTTAAAACAGTTTTGTAATCGAGGTATTGTCTTTAGTCATGGATCAATTGCATATGATGGCCCTTTAGATGCTGCTTTGAATTACTATCATACACATGACTATTATCGTCAAAATGTTATTGAATAATTTTAAATTTGCTTTTAAAACTAGGAGAGCTTGGTGGTATACAGCTACCTCAAGATCAAGAGCAAGATTTGCTAGAACTACTCTTGGAAGTTTTTGGTTAGGTTTCTCTAATTTACTGTCTATAGCAACTTTAGGAATTGTTTATGGTACAGTTTTTTCAGTAGAAGACTTTAGATCTTATTTTATATATTTGGGATTTGGCTTGGTCATTTGGAATACAATAAGCTCGTCTATCTCTAATTCGCCTAATCTTTTTGCACATAATTCTTCAAATATAAAGAATATGAATCTGAAGCCTATTTTTTATACTTTAGAGGAGTGGTCTTTTCAATTACAAACTTTCATTCAATCATTCGTATTGGTATTTTTTGTATTTCTGTTTTTGAAATTCACTTTAATTAATAATCTATTGATCTATTCATGGATACCTTTCTTGAATTTATTTATCTTTATTTATTGGTTTCCCGTAATAATATGTTTGATTAGTGTTCGTTTTACGGATATTGCACAGTTAGTTCCTATAGTTCTACAGTTAGTTTTTTTAACTTCACCAATATTATATAGAAAAGAAAGCTTAGGTTCTTTAGAATGGATTACAAATATAAACTTTATATATCAGATCTTAGATCCTCTAAGAATTAGCATAGTCAACGGCTATATAAATTATCAGCATTCATTTTTGCTACTATTATTTAATTTTTTAGGGCTATTTTTTACCATAAAACTATTGAACTTTGAGAGTAAGAAATTACCGTTTTTGCTATAAATACCAGATAAGATATATAAATTTGACGAATTTATTCGTTTATGTCATCTCCGATAAATTCAATAATTTCTTTATCTCTTATATTTTGTGATTCGCCAATGATTATATCTTCTTTTTTCCGATTAGTTTGAATATTAACTACTAAATCTTGCAGGCCTAAAATATCACTTTCTAATTGATCAATTCTTTCCATAAGATTTCTAAGTACGTTGGCTTCTGTATCTGGAAGTGCAGAGTGAGCTAAAGGATTTATTTTTACGCCACTTTGATGAACTATTCGTCCAGGGATGCCTACAACTGTACTGTTTGCTGCAACATTTTTGACTACAACTGATCCTGCTCCAATCCTAGTATTAGTTCCGACGGAAATTCCTCCAAGCACTTTTGCTCCAGCCCCCACAACGACATTAGATTCAAGAGTAGGGTGTCTTTTTCCGCTTTCTTTCCCAGTACCACCTAAAGTAACTCCTTGATATAACAAGCATCGATCTCCAATTTCACTTGTTTCTCCAATTACAACACCCATTCCATGATCTATAAATACCCCTTTACCAATCCTCGCGCCTGGATGAATCTCTACACCAGTGAAAAATCTAGTAAAGTGGCTAATTAACCTTGGGAAAAGAGGAAGGTTGCATTTCCAAAGTTTATGACTGATTCGATGCATTACTAGGGCTTGAAAGCCTGGATAACAAAAGATAATTTCCCAAACACCCCTTGCGGCTGGATCTCTCTCTTTAATTATTGCGAAATCTGCTTTGAGTGATCGAAACATTGATTAAATATGTAATGTCTACTCGAGAAGTCCAATCTCCTTACTCAACTCTTCAATTGTAGAGTCGCTCAGATACTTTTGCGCACAATGAATTTGTGGCATTCGCATTAATTGGGATCTGTTTTGTCGCAAAGTATGTTCAATAACAGGCAAACTAGGACTATCACAAATTACGTGACTAGCTGCTCTTAATAAGGCAATGAGACGACTTCCTACATCAGGATTTGCAGTCATTAGAAGTAATTCATTACCTCGCATACTGTGTAAAATCACCTCTGCTGCCCTTAATATTCCTGGGCTGATACTAACTATCCCTACACAACTCCCAGAGCGCAGCTTTTTTAAAATGTTGAGTTCTTTTTGAAAATCGCTTAAATCTACTGCTACGGCTCTTACCTTATGGCGCTTGGCTAATTCCTCTAAAGGTTGTAAAAAATATCTACTAGTTACGACTGTTCCTTTACTTGAGCTTTCTAATACACTCTCTAACTCTTCCATTGGTACAACCTCTACTGGAACATCTAAATGCGGTGCCAATTCTTCTGCAATTAGCAATGATGCGCCTATATCTTCTCTCGGAGTGCTGACAAGTAAGCGGGCTCCACATCTAAGTCTCCAATCGATTTCTCGAGTAAATAATTCTCTCGTTTGCTGTAAGGTGCATCCAGCATTTAAAAGTTCATCAATGCTTTTTCGAACTTCATGGTCCACATCTTGAATACCTTTTTTTCGAATTGAATTGGAGGTACTTTTTAAATCTTTTTGTTTTTGCTGATCTCGAACATAAATACCTGACCCTGCAATAGCTTCAACAACGCCATCGGTCTCTAGCTGTCTATAAACTTTGCTTATTGTGTTTCGATGTAAACCCGTTTGCATCGCAAGTTGCCTTGTACTGGGCAACCTATGTCCAGGGGGGTAATGCCTTGCTGCAATAGCAAAACAAATTTGGTTATATAACTGACTTGATGCAGGTATCTCACTTTCCTGTTGTATGTGGAATCTCACGCTTTATGTATGACAGGTGTGAATGCGGCTACACTAATAAATAGAATGACCAGTGACAATTAATTGTTTGTCCATTGACAAGTTTGTTTAATTTAATTAATCGTTCTCAAAGCTTTTTTAGGCTCTTTTGTTTCTGTATCTTTCTTTAAAAGCGGTGTTTTACGAGGAGTTAGAAACATGATCATATTTCTTCCTTCTCTTTTAGGCGATTGTTGTACTTCTGCTTTTTCTTCCAAATCCTTTGCCATTCTTTTTAGAAGAGTTTCAGCTAGGGCAGTATGTTGAATTTCGCGGCCTCTAAATATAACTGTGCATTTCACTTTATCTCCAGCCTTTAAGAATCTAGTGGCCTGGCTAATACGGACTTGATAATCATGCTGATCAATTTTATACCTCATTTTTACTTCTTTAACTTCTGTTTGATGTGATTTTTTCTTAGCTTCTTTTGCTTTTTTTTCTTGCTCAAACTTAAATTTCCCATAATTCATTATCCGGCAAACTGGAGGAGTTGCCTTTTCACTTACTAAAACAAGGTCTAATTCTCTTTCCCTAGCTACCTCTAGCGCTTCCTCTCGGCTTATGACACCAAGCTGCGCACCATCTGAATCAACAACTCTCAAGTCTGAATAGTTGATTCTTTCATTAATATTTGGAAGCTCTCTTTCTGGAGCGCGACGATCAAAACGGGGACGTGGTGGCATTCAGTGATTAATCTATGTGGAGAGTACTTTGAAACTAATTCTAAGCATATTTGAAGCAATCAACTAAGAAACTCATATATCAAAGATAAAGCTTCGTGTAATTCATTCTCATCATTTAGCCATTTAGAATTATGCTTATTTCTAAACCAAGTTTTTTGTCTTTTGGCTAATTGGCAAGTTCGTTTTATTGTTATTTCTAAAGCCTCCGCATAAGTAATATTTCCATTAATAATAGACCTTGCTTCACCATATCCAATAGTTTTAAGCAACTGTAAATCATTTCCGTATTTTTTGATCAAACCTTCTGTTTCTTCTATTAAACCTTTTTTATACATTTCTTCAGTTCTACGTTTGATTCTAGGGATTAAATTGTCAGGATTTAACCCAAGTTCCAAAACTCTCCAAGGATGAGGCTTAATGTTTTTTTGCTTCGAAAACATTCTTCCTGTTGCATAAAAAACTTCAAGAGCACGAATTGTTCTTATTGAATCTTCAGGATGTATTTTTTCTGCTGCAAAAGGATCACAACACTTTAATAAGTTGTGTCGTTCGGTTTTATCGATTTTTTTAAGTTGATCTCTTAAGAATTTCTGAGGAGGTACGGATGGAGGATTAAGTCCTCTAATTAAGGCTTGAAGATACAAGCCACTTCCTCCAACAAGTAATGTTAAACCTTGTCTTTTCAAGTCACTCTCAATGGATGTTTGGGCTATGGATTGAAAATCATGAAGATTGATCGGATTAGATGGCAAACAAAAATCAATTAAGAAATGCTTTACTTGTTTTTGCTGCGCTGCTGTTGGCTTGGCAGTGCCAATATCCATATCAATATATATTTGGCGAGAATCGACATTATGAATATTCGAATTGATTTTTTTTGCAATATCAATTGCAAGTTCAGTTTTACCACTTGCAGTTGGACCCATAATGGCTATAACAAGTGGCTTATTGGGTTGCATGATTGTCTTTGAGGGGGTTTATTGGCAGTAATTGCATGAAATTAAATTTTTTGATTTGGTTTTGAAATTTTTCCTAAGATTTTCCTTAATACCGATGTTAAATTGAAATTTCAGGAAAGGTTTCGCCTAATGCTCGTATTCAAAGACAACCTTGCCTGTTTGCTTTTATCCGAATGAGTAAAGATTCAAAAGTCCAAGCGGCTTATGGTGCTGAGCAGATCCAAGTACTTGAAGGCTTGGAACCTGTAAGAAAGCGGCCTGGTATGTATATAGGCTCAACAGGGTCTAAAGGGCTTCATCATCTTGTTTATGAAGTTGTTGATAATGCTGTAGACGAGGCCCTAGCTGGTCACTGTGATCAAATCACAATTTCACTGTGTGAGGATGGTTCGGCATTAATTTCAGATAATGGTCGTGGAATTCCTACTGACATACATCCTCGCACTGGCAAAAGTGCTCTTGAGACAGTTCTAACTGTTTTGCATGCAGGTGGAAAATTTGGAAGCGGTGGCTATAAAGTTTCTGGAGGTTTGCATGGTGTTGGTATATCGGTTGTAAATGCTTTAAGTGAATGGGTAGAAGTAACAGTTAAGAGGCAAGAAAAAGTTCATTTTCAGAGGTTCGAAAGAGGCTCATCAATTGGGAGTCTAAAGTCTGAGAATCTTTCCAAATCAGAGAAAAATTTAACTGGTACAACGGTTTGTTTTAAACCTGATGATCAAATTTTTACAGATGGAATATCCTTTGAATATGGAATTTTATCTTCGAGACTCAGAGAACTTGCTTATTTGAATGGTGGAGTACGCATCGTATTTCGTGATGAAAGAAATCAGTCTTTAGATTCTGATAACAAACCATATGAGGAAATCTATTTTTATGAGGGTGGTATTAAAGAATACGTTGAGTATATGACTAAAGAAAAAGACTCATTACACCCAGAAATTATTTATGTAAATTCTGAAAAAGATGGTGTCCAAGTAGAAGCAGCATTGCAGTGGTGCGTTGATGCTTATTCTGACAGTATTTTAGGTTTTGCTAATAATATTCGCACAATAGATGGTGGAACTCATATCGAGGGATTGAAAACAGTTTTGACTAGGACTTTGAATTCTTTCGCAAAAAAAAGGGGAAAAAGAAAAGAGGGTGACTCCAATTTAGCAGGCGAAAATATTAGGGAAGGATTAACAGCTGTTCTATCTGTAAAAGTTCCAGACCCAGAATTTGAAGGTCAAACTAAAACTAAATTAGGTAACACTGAAGTACGTGGAATTGTTGATAGTTTAGTTGGTGAGTCTCTTAGTCAATATTTAGAATTTAATCCCAGTGTTATTGACTTAATTTTAGAAAAAGCTATTCAGGCTTTTAATGCTGCTGAGGCAGCTAGAAGAGCTAGAGAACTTGTCCGCAGAAAAAGTGTCTTAGAAAGTTCAACATTGCCGGGTAAGTTGGCAGACTGCAGTTCCAGAGATCCATCAGAATCAGAAATATATATAGTGGAGGGCGATTCGGCTGGTGGCTCGGCTAAGCAAGGAAGAGATAGAAAATTTCAAGCGATCCTACCTTTGAGAGGAAAAATTTTAAATATTGAAAAAACCGATGATGCGAAGATATATAAAAACACTGAGATTCAATCTTTAATTACAGCTCTTGGTTTAGGTATCAAAGGAGAAGATTTTGAAGTGAAGAATCTTAGGTATCACAGAGTAGTTATTATGACTGATGCTGACGTTGATGGTGCACATATTAGAACTTTGCTTTTGACTTTCTTTTATCGATATCAAAAAGCTCTTGTTGAAGGTGGATATATTTATATTGCATGCCCACCCTTATACAAGGTTGAACGCGGAAAGAACCATACTTATTGTTATAACGAATCAGATTTGCAGAAAACTCTCTCAAATTTTGGAGAAAAGGCTAACTATACAATTCAAAGATTTAAAGGTTTAGGGGAAATGATGCCTAAACAACTATGGGAAACCACCATGGATCCAACAACTAGAATGATGAAAAGAGTTGAGATAGAAGATGCTCTTGAAGCTGATAGGATATTTACAATTTTAATGGGTGATAAAGTCGCACCAAGAAGGGAATTTATTGAAACTCATAGTGTTGAACTTGATCTTGCTTCTTTAGATATTTGATGAATTTAATTAGTACTTTTTTAGTTTGGTCATGGCTTTTGAGCATTGCTTTAGTAGCTCCTACTGCATTGCCTGCTGGAGGTGCTCAGGAATCAATTGTTCAGCATAGAAGGTCTAATATTGGATCACCAATAATTGCATTAAAAGAATTTAATTTACTGTCTTCAGCCTCTAGAAAATCCTCTGTTTTGACTAGGATTAAGCCAGGAACTCCTGTTAATGTTATGAAAGTTTGGGATAATAATAAAAATGGTCAATGGCTATTAGTTAATGTTTTATGTCAGGATTTCCATCAGTTATTTTATAGAAGAGGGTGGGTCAATATTAGAGAAATATCATAAGTGGTTGAGATTTTATTTGTTTCTCTTGGAGCAATTTTAGGAGCTAATACTAGATTTAAAATCTATAAGAAATTAGAAAAGCTAACAATAAGTAAGGATTTTCTTATTCTAATAATTAACACGTTTGCCTCTTTTTGCTTTGGTTTATTCATTCCACTTCTGGAGCGGTTTAGCTCTCTTATTGACTCTTACCAAATAATATTATTTTTTTCAATTGGTTTTTTGGGAAGCTTGAGTACTTTTTCTTCATTTGTTTATGATCTCTTTGATTTATGTTTGCGATTAAAATTTGTAAGAGCATTAAAGTTATTTATAATTTCTTCGTCTTTAGGAATCATTGCTTTTGCATTGGGATTTTTATTGGGTAATCAATAGATGGGTAATTTTATTAGAAAAAATACATTTTTTCTAATATCCATAGGAGCAATTCCTGGAGCTTTATTTCGATGGCAAATTGATGAAATTTTCATTGTAAATCTAATTGGTTGTTTTTTATTAGGATTTTTTAATTCGTTAGAAATTTCCAAGAGATATAAATTAATTCTTGGTGTTGGTCTTTGTGGATCTATGACTACTTTCAGTGGATGGTCTTTTCACCTATATAAGTTAATAAATCAAGGTCAATATCAATTGTTTTTATTTAACTCGATATTCATTGTGCTAATGGGAATTTTTGCCATAGGTTTAGGAAATATCTTAGCTAAGAAAATAAATTCTTAATCGAGTAATTGTTCTATTGCGTTTGTAATTTCAATGCTACCTGGCTCTATTGAACTTTTAAATCTTGCGATGGCATCTCCCTTGCGATTAATTAGAAACTTTTCAAAGTTCCATTCAACGTCTCCGGCTGGACTGACTTGATTCAATGTTGTAAATGGTTCTGTTGTGGTACCTTTGGCATGAACTTTTTGGAAAAGTTGGAAATTTACTCCATAAGTTGTTGAACAGAATTTTTTTATTTCTTCCAATTCCCCAGGTTCTTGGTTACCAAAGTCATTACAAGGAAAGCCTAAAACTTTGAAGCCTTTTGATTCATACTTGTCTTGGAGATTTTGAAGTGCTTGATATTGTTTAGTAAATCCGCACTTGCTTGCCACATTGACAATCAATAGGACATTTCCTTTGTAATGATCAAAAGTTATTTTCTGATTTTCAAAAGAGAAGACCTCAACTTTGCTGATATTTACGGACATGGATATCGAAGTAATAAAAAACTAAAGTTAGCCATAAAATAATAAAGGCTTGCTGCTCCAAATATGACCGAAAAGACAGGGGCATCTCTTGAGACTCAATCATTGGCTAATGGCAGTTTGGTTGCTGAGGCAGTTGCACAGCAATTAGAGGCAATGCTTTCTGCTGGTAATTATGATGGAGTCAAATTACTTCTTAGTCCTGTTCAGCCTGTCGACATAGCTCAAGCTATTGGAACATTGCCGATGATTTTGCAAGCCTTGGCTTTCAGGCTTTTGAACAAAAACGAAGCAATTGAGGTTTACGAATACTTAGACCCTTCAGTTCAACAAAATCTTTTAGATCGTTTGAGATCAAACGAAGTACTCGATTTAGTGGAGGAGATGTCACCCGATGATCGTGTTCGGTTATTTGATGAGTTGCCTGCAAAAGTTGTCAGACGTTTACTTGCAGAACTAAGCCCTGAAGAAAGACGAGTAACTGCTCAGCTGCTGGGGTATGAGTCTGAAACAGCTGGCAGACTAATGACTACGGAATTTGTAGATCTTAAAGAATTTCTTAGCGTCTCTCAAGCTTTAAAACTAGTTAGACAAAGAGCTACTTTTTCAGAGACAATCTATAGCCTTTATGTAACTGATAAAGAGCGTCATTTAACCGGAATTTTATCTTTAAGGGATTTAGTTGTGGCTGATCCTGAATCATTGATTGGGGAGGTGATGACAAGAGATGTTGTAAATGTCAGAACAGATACTGATCAAGAGGAGGTTGCAAGAGCAATTCAAAGATATGATTTTTTAGCTTTACCAGTTGTAGATCTTGAGGAAAGACTTGTTGGCATTGTTACTGTTGATGATGTGATTGATGTTATTGAGCAAGAGGCAACTAGAGATATTTATGCGGCTGGAGCGGTACAAGCGGGGGATGAAGACGATTACTTTCAGAGTAATTTATTTGTTGTCGCCAGACGTCGCATTGTTTGGCTTGCCGTGCTGGTTTTAGCAAATGGATTAACGACTCAAGTTATAGCGATGAATGATGAGGTTTTAAAGCAAGTAGTTTTATTGACTGCTTTTATTCCTCTATTAATTGGCGCGGGAGGCAATGTTGGAGCTCAAAGTTCAACGGTTGTCATTAGAGGTTTGAGCACTCAACGAATACAACGACTTGGCCTTTTTAGGGCTATTGCAAAAGAAGCCTTGGCAGGAGCTTTGCTGGGAGTTTTGATGGCTGTATTTGTTGTACCTTTCGCTTGGTGGCAAGGACAGGGGCCTTTGGTTGGAACAGCTGTAGGAATAAGCTTGATTGCTATTACAACGCTTGCTGCTACAGCAGGAGCTTCATTGCCTTTGCTTTTTGATCGCATGGGTTTAGACCCTGCTTTAATGTCTGCTCCCTTTATTACTACCGCTACGGATGTTGCGGGGGTGCTTATTTATTTAAAAACAGCTTCTTGGCTTTTAGGGAGGCTGACGTAGCAGCCGATTGAGTGTTTTTACTCAAAGTGTGGGAAGCCGAGCTGTTCTTAATTGATCTTTACAATTCTTAGTAGTAAGCTTTACAAAACTCAACAAACTTATGACAACGGCAGTAGAGGCTATCCAGGCTAAAAATTCATCTCCCGCTGCTGCTACAAGATCCGTAACGGATATTGATTTAGTTCGTTCTTATTTAAGAGATATTGGAAGAGTTCCTTTGTTGTCGCACGAGCAGGAAATTACATTAGGTAGACAAGTTCAAGAGCTTATGGTTCTTGAAAATCTTGAGACGGAACTTGAGAGTGACCTAGGGGAAAAGCCAAATATCAATTTTGTTGCGGATAAGGCTGGGATCTCTCCGACCCAACTAAAAAAGAAGTTGAAAAGTGGTAGAAGAGCTAAAGAGAGAATGGTTGCAGCCAATCTTCGTTTAGTAGTAAGTGTGGCTAAGAAATACACAAAAAGAAATATGGAATTACTAGATTTAATCCAAGAAGGAACTATAGGTTTGGTTCGTGGAGTTGAAAAATTTGATCCCACTCGCGGATATAAGTTTTCAACTTATGCTTATTGGTGGATCCGCCAGGGAATTACCCGAGCAATTGCTGAAAAGAGTAGATCTATAAGACTTCCTATTCACATAACAGAAATGCTCAATAAATTGAAAAAAGGTCAACGAGAATTAAGTCAAGAACTTTCTAGGACTCCAACCTTGAAAGAATTATCTGAGTATGTTGAGTTACCTGAAAATGATGTTAAAGACTTAATGAGTAGAGCTGGGCAGCCAGTTAGCTTGGAGACCAAGATTGGTGATGGTGAAGATACTATTTTATTGGACTTATTATCCAACGAAATTGATATCCCTTCTGAGCAAATAGAAAGTGATTGCATGAAAGGAGATTTAGAATCATTACTTGAACAATTACCTGAATTACAAAATCGTGTTTTAAGAATGAGATACGGCATGGACGGAGATGATCCTATGAGCCTTACAGGTATTGGAAGAGTTTTGGGGATCAGTAGAGATCGAGTTCGTAATTTAGAAAGAGATGGTTTGCGCGGTTTAAGAAAATCTGGGGATTCAGTTGAAGCTTACATGGCTTCTTGAATTATCTTTTTAAGAATAGGATTAACTTTTTCAGGCATTTCATCATGGGGACAATGCCCAGCTTTGGGAATAATTTCTAGAGATTTTATACATTCAAAAGTTTCAAACCATTTTTGAGCCTCTTTTACAGGTTCCCATGGATCTTTTTCTCCCCAGATTAAATATACTGGTTTATCAAATTGCTTTAGTAAATCTGGAGCGAGATAATCATCAAATAGGTTAATAAATCCTCTAAAAGCCTCTGGAGCTCCTATGCCTTGAGTTGGTTTGAAGAGTATATTTATTAGCTCTTCATTAACATTACTTCCACTTGGATAAGCTACTTTTAAAATTTTTGCAATGAAAGTTGGATTTGCTGCATTCTTAAAAATGGTGGAACTTAAAATTCTTTGTCTTACTAAAGTTTTAATCACTGGTCTTAGAAATCTCATTAATAATGATTGCTCCGCTAGGCGCTTATCATCCATTGTTCTTTGAGCACAATCAATTAATATTACCCCTAAGCATTTCTTAGATAACTGTTTTGATGTATTTAATGCAATAACTCCTCCAATAGAATTGCCTATTAATAAAACAGGTTTTTTAACTATTTCATTACAGAAATCATAAACTTGCTGACTCCAATTATCAAAGCAATAATTGAAGCTTTCAGGATTTTTCTTTTCATATAAAATCTGTGAATTTGGCTGACTACTATCTCCAAACCCTACTAAATCTAATGCGTAACATGGTGCGATTGAGCTAATATTTTTTTGATTGAATCTCCAATGATCTTTGCATGCTCCAAAACCATGAATTAAAACTATTGCGATTTCAGAGTTATGATTTTTCTCTTCTACTTGCCATGCAATTTGATAATTCTTCCAATTCCAGAATTGCTTCATAAGTTTAGAGAAGGATATAAATTATTTTTACTTAAAGATTTATCTTTAGTAAAGTAAATATTTTTTTTATTCATATTATTAGATGTATAGGCTATTTATAAAGTATAAATTTGAGCACATAAAAATATAAAATAATGATATTATTGAAAAATAGTTTTTTAAAATTTTGATTTATTTTGATGGGTATTATTGATTCTCCTCAAGATTTTCAAAATTTACTTCTTAAATGGTATAGGGGAAATGGTAGACACTGGATACCATGGAAATTAAAGAAAGATGGTTCTATCCCTCAATTAGGTGAAAGTATATCTCCTTACGGGATTTGGATTGCAGAGGTAATGCTTCAGCAGACTCAGTTGAAGGTCGTTATTCCTTACTGGGAAAAATGGATGAAAATATTTCCTACTTTGACTTCATTAGCAGAGACTGATTTAGAGAATATTCTTATGATATGGCAAGGTCTTGGCTATTATTCACGTGGGAAACGCATACATCAATCTTCTAAAATATTAGTTGAATTTGTTGGCAAAGATAAAGAGCAATATCCACATTTTTGGCCACATCAAATAGATCAGTGGATGTCTCTTCCTGGAATCGGTAGAAGTACTGCAGGTAGTATTATCTCATCGGCCTTTGATCTTCCAACCCCAATATTGGATGGGAATGTAAAAAGAATTTTTTCCAGGTTGTTAGCTATTAAGAGAACATCTAGGAAAGATGAAAAAAAATTATGGGAATTTAGTTCTTTATTGATTTCAACGCTCAGTCCAAGGGATTTTAATCAGGCTTTGATGGACTTAGGGGCAATTATTTGTACTCCCACAAAACCAAGTTGTTCTTTTTGTCCACTACAAAAATTTTGTGTTGCCTATGCAAAGTACGATCCTGATGATTTTCCTAAAAAAGAAATGACTAAAATAAAGCCTCTTCAAGAAATTGGCATTGGGCTTGTTTTTAATAAAAACGGTGAATTGTTAATAGACCAGCGATTGGAAAGTTCAAGTATGGCTGGAATGTGGGAATTCCCAGGAGGAAAGAAAAACACTAACGAATCTATTGAAAAAACTATTGAGCGAGAATTAAAAGAGGAACTTGGAATTGTTGTCAAAGTGGGAGAAAAGCTTTTATCTTTCGAACACTCTTATACCCACGTGAAGCTTTATTTTACTGCTCATATTTGTGAATGGATTTCAGGTGATCCGAAACCTCTAGCTAGTCAAAAATTACTTTGGGTGTCTCCAGACAAACTTTTTGATTTTCCTTTCCCTGCTGCTAACACTAAAATTATTTCTGAATTATATAAACATCTTTCTATTGGAAATAAAAAACTGTAAACCACCAATAATAGCTTTATTGATCATTCATTAAACATGCATGCTGGAAATGTAATTGCTATGGGAGAAGCGTTAATAGATCGTCTTGGCCCTCCAGGGGGGGACCCCTCTGTTGATTTGCCCGTAACAGATTGTTTTGGTGGAGCTCCAGCTAATGTCGCTTGTGCTTTAAGTCGTCTAGGAGCGAATGTTTCTTTTATTGGCTCTTTAGGAAATGATACTTTTGGGGAAAATTTTCAGAATCTATTAGTTGAGAGAGGAATTAATATATCTGCATTACAGCAGGATCCTCTTCGTCCTACAAGAGTTGTATTGGTTCGCAGAGAATATGATGGAGAAAGATTTTTTGAAGGATTTAAGGGAGATAAAGGCTTGGGATTTGCGGATCAAGCAATATCGCGGGAACAAATTATTCGAGACTGGTCATTGGTTGCAGAAAATGTTCAATGGTTAGTTGCTGGAACAATTCCTTTGGCTTCAGAGATATCATCTAAAGCCTTTTTTTGGTGTATTGAAAATGCTATTAATGCAGGAATAAAGATTGCATTAGATCTTAATTGGCGTCCAACTTTTTGGCGAAATCAAGTTTCAACAGTCTTAGAGCCCTCTATGAATGAAAAAAATCAAATTTTTTCAATTCTTCAAAATGTTTCATTAATAAAACTCGCACAAGAGGAGGCTCAATGGTTTTTTAACACCTCTGACCCAACAGAAATTTCTGCATCCCTTGCTCATAGACCATCTGTTGTTGTTACTAATGGATCCAAGCCCATTTCATGGCAACTCAACAATCATATTGGCAAATCATTTGCGATTTCCCCCTCATCTGTCGTTGATACAACTGGAGCTGGTGATGCATTCACAGCAGGATTAATTTATCAACTCATTGATGTCGAGCTTGATCAAATAAGTAAACAAGTTGCTGAAGATATTATTCAATTTGCAATTGCATGCGGTTCGCATGTTTGCAAGGGACTAGGAGCTATTGACCCACAACCTTATTTAGAAGATATTGATAATTTATTGTCTTTATCAGAAGGAGGAATCAGCCGAAAAAAACGGGATTGATTTTTTGAGGAATATTCTAATTTTCCTCTCCAGGCATCAGGCATTTGCAGAGATAATCTTTCTGGCCATTCAACGACCATCAATGCCCCCATGGCCTTGGATTCTTCTTCTTCTTGTAAAAAAAATTCGTTTGCCGCATCTTTTTCTTCAATTCTATAAAGATCGAGATGTATCAATGGAGGGGATCCAAAGGGATAATGTTGTGATAAAGGAAAAGTTGGTGAAGTAATGGGTTCTTGAATTCTTAAACTTTTTGCAATTCCTTTAACTAATGTGGTTTTTCCCGCTCCAAGAGGCCCATTTAAAAGGAGAATGCTTAGATCTGGAAAAATTTTTGTTAATGTTGAACCCAATGACATCGTTGATTCAGGTTTGTCTAGAGTCCAGCAAAAATTATTAGTTTGCTGAGCAAATGAATTAAAAACCTCGAATTGTTTTTCAGTATCTTTTTCCACAATCTCACATAGAGTTCAATTTATGTTCGCAGCAACCAAGTCAAATCTCAACAGTATTGAGAAGAATACTGATTACGTAGTTAAAGATATAACCGAAGCTGATTTCGGGCGAAAAGAACTTTTGATCGCTGAAACAGAAATGCCTGGTTTAATGGCACTTAGAAAAAAATATGGATCCGAAAAACCATTACAAGGAGCTTGTATCGCAGGCAGTCTCCACATGACTATCCAAACAGGAGTTCTCATTGAGACTCTCGTTGAACTTGGTGCAAAAGTGAGATGGGCTTCATGTAATATTTTTTCCACGCAAGATCATGCTGCGGCAGCTATTGCAAATTCAGGAGTCCCAGTATTTGCTAAGAAAGGAGAAACGTTAGATGAATACTGGGAATATACCCACAAAATATTTGAATGGAGTGATGGTGAATCTGCAAATATGATTCTTGATGATGGTGGTGATGCGACTGGATTGATTATTTTGGGTAGCAAAGCGGAAGAAGATATTACAGTTCTGGAAAACCCTACAAATGAAGAGGAAATTGCATTATTTGCTTCAATAAAGAAAAAACTTTCTAATGATCCAAATTTTTATTCAAAAGCTAAATCTTTTATAAAAGGAGTTACTGAAGAAACCACAACTGGTGTGGCTCGTCTTTACCAAATGGAAAAAAGTGGAGAACTGGTATTCCCCGCAATTAACGTAAACGATTCTGTGACTAAAAGTAAGTTTGATAATCTTTATGGCTGTCGAGAATCCTTGGTGGATGGAATTAAAAGAGCTACAGATGTAATGGTGGCTGGCAAGGTAGCTCTTGTTATGGGATATGGAGATGTTGGAAAAGGTTCTGCTCAGTCTTTGAGGGGCTTAGGTGCGACAGTGATGATTTCTGAGATAGATCCAATATGTGCTCTTCAAGCCGCAATGGAGGGTTTTAGAGTTGTGAGACTAGATGAGGTGGTTGAAGACGTAGATATTTTTGTAACTGCCACTGGCAATTTCCAAGTTATTCGTCATGAGCATTTGATCAGGATGAAGAATGAATCGATAGTTTGTAATATCGGTCATTTTGATAATGAAATAGAGGTTTCTTCTTTAAAGTCCTATAAATGGGAAAATATTAAACCTCAAGTTGATCACATAACATTACCAAGCGGTAACAAAATAATTCTTTTGGCAGAAGGAAGATTGGTAAATCTTGGATGTGCTACTGGACATCCAAGTTTTGTGATGAGCAATTCTTTTACCAATCAAGTATTAGCTCAAATTGAATTATTCAAATATGGTGTTAAATATTTGAATAAAGTTTATGTTTTACCAAAACATCTAGATGAAATGGTGGCTATTCTTCATTTAGACAAGATAGGAGCAAAGTTAACTAAGTTAACTAAAGAACAGGCAGATTATATTAACGTTCCAATTGAGGGGCCCTATAAGAACGATCAATATCGTTATTAATTTTATTTAAACAATTCAAACTAAATGGAAATATCTGAATTTATATCTTCTTTGCCAGTATTCATAGGAAATGCGGTTGAGACTAACCAGTTGATTGGCTATGGAGCGATCTTAATCGCAATGTTTTTGGAGAATCTAATACCACCAATTCCATCTGAATTAATAATGCCTCTTGGCGGCTTTTACGTCTCTCAAGGGCAATTAGATTTGTTACCAGTGGTTTTAGCAGGTTTAATAGGAACTGTTATCGGGGCTTTGCCTTGGTATGGAATTGGCAGATTAGTGAATGAGGAAAGGATAGAGCAATGGCTTGGGAAAAATGGACGTTGGATTGGAATTAATCCTCAGGAACTTGCTCGCAGTCGTAAATGGTTCAACAGGTATGGGGTGCCTTTAGTCTTTTGGGGAAGATTAGTACCTGGAATTCGAACTTTGATTTCGGTGCCTGCAGGGGTTGAGTTGATGCCTATTACCCCCTTTTTGATTTGGACAACTGCAGGAAGCCTAATTTGGACATTGTTTTTAACAATTACAGGGTTCTATTTGGGAGATAATTATACAAACATTGAATCATGGATTACTCCTTTCTCAAGTATCTTCAAGACAATAATTTTATTAATCATCACTGGCGCTTTCATAACTTTAATTTATAAAACTCTCCGTAAACTAATTAACAACTAAAAACAATATTTTCAAAAAGGAATGTCGTCATTACTTTGCTGATGACTGAAAGAATTGTTATTTTCTGAATCTCGTTTGGATCCTAATAAATCAAGACGATCAACTCTAACAACTGGCTTATTTCTATCCTCTCCAGTATTACGATCCTTCCAGCTATCCAATTTGAAGCTACCAGTTATACCGATCAAAGAGCCTTTTTTCACATAATCAGCTGCGACTTGGGCTTGTTTACCCCAAATTTCTAGATTGAACCAATCTGGTTCATCGTTTCGATTCCTTCTATTTACAGCCATTGTTAGATTTGCTACTACAGTTCCAGATTCAAAATATCTAACTTCAGGATCTCTTCCTGCTCTGCCCACAAGAGTGACTGAATTTATTGACATCATTACCTCCTCTATTTACTAGTTACTAAATAATATATTTATCTTAGTTCAAGTCTCTTTATGATGGCTCAAATGATTGCAATCCGTGTTTTTTAACCGTTTTAAATTCTCCCGAGATATTGGGATTGATTTAGGTACTGCAAATACCTTGATTTATGTTTCTGGTAAGGGAATTGTCTTGCAAGAACCTTCAGTTGTGGCAATGGATTTAGAAGAGGGAATTCCTCTTGCTGTAGGCGATGAAGCTAAATTAATGTTAGGGCGAACACCAGGAAATATTCGGGCTGTTAGGCCACTTAGGGATGGTGTGATAGCTGATTTTGATGCGGCTGAGCAAATGCTCAAGACATTTATTCAAAAATGTAATGAGGGACGTGGAATAATTGCACCCAGATTAGTTGTTGGTATCCCTAGTGGTGTGACTGGTGTAGAGAGACGAGCAGTTCGTGAGGCTGGTCTTGCCGGCGCAAGAGAGGTGCATTTAATTGATGAACCTGTAGCTGCTGCAATAGGAGCGTCATTGCCTGTGACAGAGCCTATAGGAACAATGATCGTTGATATTGGTGGGGGTACTACTGAAGTAGCTGTTTTAAGCCTTGGCGGAACAGTCTTAAGTGAATCTGTAAGGGTTGCGGGTGATGAAATTAATGATTCTATAGCGATCTATTTGAAAAAAGTACATAATTTAGTAGTTGGTGAGAGAACAGCTGAAGAGATCAAAATTAAAATTGGATCAGCTTTCCCATCTGATGAATTTGATTTGCAATCAATAGATGTGAGGGGATTGCATCTTCTTTCAGGTTTACCTCGATCAATTAATTTGAAAGCCGGCGATTTACGTGAAGCCATGTCAGAGCCTCTAAATAAGATTGTTGATGCTGTAAAAAGGACTCTTGAGAGAACTCCACCCGAACTGGCGGCTGATATTGTTGATAGGGGGATAATGCTTGCAGGCGGTGGAGCATTAGTTAGAGGAATTAGTGATCTGTTAAGTCATGAAACAGGAATTTTTACTCATGTAGCAGAGGATCCATTGTTGTGCGTTGTGAATGGATGTGGTCTGGTTTTAGACGATTTTAAATCAATGCGAAGAGTCTTAGATACTCCTGATTTTGCTAGAAATGTAATTAGAGATTGAACAATGATTAAAGCCCGAGGGAAAATAGGGTTTTATTTACTTTTAAAAAGTAGGTTTTGGGTAATATTTTTATTTGGAGCTTTATTATTTGGGATTCGCTGGACAAAAGGTGCAGGATATTTAGATTTGTACTCTATTTTACTAAAACCTATACTTCCTGGTACTGCTCAAAGAGAATGGATTAAGGAAGGAGAAAATATTGAGAGAAATATTAGATTAAAATTGCTTGAGGATGATAATTCGCGTTTAAGAAGGGCTCTTTCCTTGAAAGAGTTTAATTCTGATCAAAGGATTTCAGCTGCTGTAATATCTCGATCTTCAAGGAATTGGTGGCAACAGCTAGAAATTAATAAGGGCTCAAAAGATGGTGTTTTGAAAGGAGACACAGTTATTGGGCCAGGGGGCTTAATAGGTCTTGTTGACAGCACCACTCCATTGACTGCAAGAGTTAGATTATTGACTGACCCTGGTCATCAGATAGGAGCTTGGATTGATCGAACGAAGCATCATGGGATTTTGACTGGGATGGGTACCAATAGACCAAAACTAATTTTCTTAAATAAAAATATTTTGGTTAAAACTGGAGACGCTGTCACTACATCTCCAGCAAGTACTTTGTTGCCTCCAAATTTAACAATTGGAATTGTTCAATTTGTTAATGAAAAAGCTTTACCTTCTCCATATGCAATAGTCCAATTAACTGCATCACCTGAGGCAATAGACTGGGTTCAAATCTTGAAAAATAATGGCCAATAATAATAAAAATAAATTATTAATTTTGCTTATCATAATTTCTTTACAAGCTTGTACAATTATATCTCCTAACTGGCTTAAAATCAATGGAATATCTCCATGCTGGCCTGTTATCTTATTGCTACCATTTTCACTTAAGAATCGTCCTTGGAAGGCCGCTATAGCTTCAATTCTATTGGGAATTTTTATAGATGCTTTTACAATTAGTGATGTATCTTATATTCCATCTTTGTTCCTTTTGTCTTTGATTTGGAGTGTATATGGATTACATAATAAAAAAATCCAATTATATCTAAATATTGGTTTGATGGCTATCTTTGGAACTGCCTTGGTTGGCCTTTCTATTTGGGTTCAAAAAATTATTTTATATAACGTTTTAAGAAATAATTGGTTTCATTCTTGGTCAATTTATGTATTAATTTCAGAGGTCATAATTACTGGATTAGTTGCCCCATTTTTCTCTTCTTGGATTCTTTTTGCTTCTAACAAAAACTAATGAAAAAATTTTTCAAAGCTTTAAAAGTAGAATAAATACTTATTTATTAGTAGTGACTTTGTCTCTTAGATTAGTCAAAGGGCTTTGAATACCTGGCTTGAAGATGATATCTTCATATAACAAGAAGCCATTTCGACATAAAATCTCGATGGTCCTGTCACTAAGGCAACAGCTAATCTCATGACCTGCATTTTGGTTGTAGATGATGAACCAGCAGTATTGAAGGTCTTGGTTACAAGGCTTAATCTTGCTGGCTATCAAGTTTTATCTGCACAGGACGGGGAGGAAGCACTCGAGGTTTTTCATAAAGAATCGCCAGACTTAGTAGTTCTGGATGTCATGCTCCCTAAAATGGATGGTTTTGCAGTTTGTCGCAGAATAAGAGCAGAGTCTTGTGTTCCAATAATATTTTTGACTGCTCTCGAAGCGATTTCAGAAAGAGTTGCAGGTTTGGATTTAGGTGCTGATGATTACCTAGCGAAACCATTTAGTCCCAAGGAGTTAGAAGCAAGAATTGCGACGATTTTGAGACGAGTTGGACCTGCTCCTACTGTTGATGAGCCAAGAGAGGTTCCATCGGGTCAGGGTGTAATGAAGCTTGGTGATCTTGTAGTAGACACTAATAGAAGACAAGTCAGTAGAGGAGGAGAAAGAATAGGCCTTACTTATACAGAATTTAGCTTGCTGGAATTATTATTTCGCGATCCTGGCCGTGTTGTGCCTCGAGCAGAAATTTTGGAACAGCTTTGGGGTTACCCTCCCAGAAGAGCTGCTGATTTAAGAGTTGTGGATGTTTATGTGGCTCGTTTAAGAGGCAAGCTTGAACCAGACCCCAGGAATCCGGAATTGATTTTAACTGTTAGAGGTATTGGCTATGCATCTCAAAGAATGGGAGAATTTCCTACTGCTATTGCAAGTTAAAGACAAATAGCTCAAAATTGATAGGTTTTTCATTTGATTTTGTCTTCCTGTCGTATGTATGAATTGCCTTGTCTGAATTAAGAGATACCCGCCTCGAAAAGGCAAAAGCACTTAAAAGCCTTGGGAAAGGTCCTTATGGTTTGAATTTTCGACCTACTGACTCTGCCGATGTTTTGCAGAAAAAATATGCTGATTTGCCAAATGGCGAAGAAAAAAATGAAGAGGTATCTATCGCAGGGCGTGTAACTTCTAGAAGAGTGATGGGCAAACTTGCTTTTTTTACTCTTGCAGACGAGACAGGCTCAGTGCAACTCTTTTTGGAAAAGGCGACCTTAAATCAGAATGCAAATAGTGAAAATTCAGAGAATAATTTCGAGAACATTACATCTCTTGTTGATTCTGGTGATTGGATAGGAGTCAGTGGAATATTAAGGAGGACTGATAGAGGTGAACTTTCTATCAAGGTTTTTGATTGGTCAATGTTGTCAAAATCTTTACAACCTTTACCGGATAAATGGCATGGACTTGCAGATGTAGAAAAGCGATATAGACAAAGATATTTAGATTTAATTGTGAATCCGCAGTCAAGAAAAACTTTCCGAACAAGGGCTTTATTAGTTAGTTCAATTCGAAGATGGTTAGACGAAAAAGACTTTCTTGAAATTGAAACTCCAGTTTTACAATCAGAAGCTGGAGGAGCGGATGCAAGGCCTTTTATAACTCATCACAACACACTTGATATGCCTTTGTATTTGAGAATTGCAACAGAATTGCATCTTAAAAGACTAGTGGTGGGTGGATTTCAAAGGGTTTATGAACTTGGAAGAATTTTTAGAAATGAAGGGATTAGCACTAGGCATAATCCTGAATTTACTTCTGTTGAAATTTATGAGGCTTTTGCAGACTATTTCGATATGATGGAATTAACAGAAAAATTACTTTCTTCAGTTTGCGAAAAGATTTGTGGATCGACCAAAATTAATTACCAAGACCAAGAAATAGATTTGACGCCACCCTGGAGAAGGGCAACTATGCATCAACTAGTTCAGGAATTTACTGGAATTGATTTTGAATTATTTGGCAATAATGTTAATGATGCTAAAGCCGAAATGCTTCGAGAGGGGCTTCAAGTACCCGATAAGGCTGACAGTATTGGAAGACTATTAAATGAAGCCTTTGAACAAGTGGTAGAGCCTAAGCTGGTTCAACCTACATTTGTTTTGGATTATCCAATTGAGATTTCTCCTTTAGCTAGAAAACATAGAACTAAGAAAGGTTTAGTTGAAAGATTTGAACTTTTTATTGTTGGTAGAGAGACTGCAAATGCGTTTAGTGAACTAATTGATCCCATTGATCAAAAAGAACGTTTACTTTTACAGCAGGCGAAAAAAGAAGCAGGTGACCTTGAGGCTCAAAGCTTGGATGAAGATTTTATTAATGCTCTTGAAGTGGGAATGCCTCCAACAGGAGGCCTAGGGATAGGAATAGATAGGTTTGTAATGCTGTTAACAGATAGTCCTTCAATAAGAGATGTCATAGCTTTTCCACTTTTGCGACCAGAATCAAATTTAAAACTAACTGGAAAGTGACCCATCAGAGTGGATAATAGGCGAGTAAGGATTTTGTTCAGATGAGTGGCGAGAGAGTTGGTTTCCGTTTCAAACACGCAGATGCTGTTGTGAAAAGGAATCCCCAGGGGCGTTCAAGACGCGGTTGGGTTATGGAACCTGTTGAGCAAACGACAAGCAGGGGTACAAAAATGCCTGCTTATCGCATTAGATGGAGAGATAGCGAGCGTCCTGAAATCGTTTTACAACATATGCTCATTGCCGACCCTGATCCAACACCTCCTCCGGAAAATGTTAGTTTGGATCCCACCTGATAATGGATAATTAAAGTATTGTTTGTATAAAATTGTTTTAGTTAAAAGTAATAAATTTTTTTCTTTTAAAAACGTTTTAGAGCATTAGCGACATCTCTTTTCATGTCATTAGCTTTCTCTCTATCTCTTTTGTCATGTAGCTTCCTTCCTTTCCCGATTCCAATTTTTAACTTTATCCATGAGCCTTTGAGATAAAGACTTAATGGTATTAATGCTAAACCTTTTCTTTCTAAATTCATTTTTAATTTTTCGATTTCTTTTCGATGTGCAAGAAGTTTTTTGATTCTTAGAGGATCGTGATTGAAAAATTTACCGGCATGATTATGAGGTGATATATGAACGTTATGAAGTAGAATTTGATCTTTTTTAACTAAGCAAAAACCATCTTTTAAGTTTACTTTTCCAGCTCTGATTGATTTAACTTCTGTTCCAAGAAGCTCTAAGCCAGTTTCAAGTGTTTCTAAGATTTCATATTCATACTTTGCTTGTCGATTTTCAGCTAAGCGACGATTTCCATCAACTAAAGAATTTTTTTTGGATTTTTTCTTTCCTTTTTTGCTCATTTTTCTATTTACCTCCATTTTTGTTGAGATGCCACTACCCTTCAGTTATGGCAATTGTGTCTTCAATTACTAATCATTCGTCTCTTCCCAATGATAAAGGAGAGGAAAGATTGGTTGGTCCCAGTCTTTTAAAGGAGGAGTGTAAATTATCTCAGCATGATTCACTTAGGCCTAAATCTTTTGATGATTTTGTAGGTCAATCTGAATTAAAGAAAGTTCTTGAAATTTCGGTTAAAGCATCATCGAAAAGAGGTGAAGCACTCGATCATTTAATGCTTTATGGGCCGCCTGGATTGGGCAAAACTACCATGGCTTTAGTGATTGCTGAGGAATTAGGGGTTAAAGCTAGAGTTACAAGTGCTCCAGCTCTTGAACGTCCAAGGGATATTGTTGGGTTGTTGATCAATATGAAGCCACGTGAATTGATTTTTGTTGATGAGATTCACAGACTCAATCGCATATCACAGGAACTTTTGTATCCAGCCATGGAAGATAGAAGGTTGGATTTAACCGTAGGTAAGGGTACTTCCTCGAGAATGCGATCAATCGAAATTCCGCCCTTTACTCTAGTAGGGGCTACTACAAAACCGGCAGCGTTGAGCTCCCCTATGCGAGATCGTTTTGGCATAACTCAGCGACTAGATTTTTATAGTCATTTGGACCTTGAAAATATAATTAAAAGATCTGCAAAACTTATTAATTTATTAATTTCAGAAGAAGCATCTCACCAATTAGCGAAAAGGAGTCGAGGTACACCTCGAATTGCAAATAGGCTCATACGAAGAGTGAGAGATTATGCAGAAGTGCATACCTCTTCAAAAATGATTGATGTCCAAGTTGTTAATGATGCACTGGATTTACATCGTGTAGATCAAAGAGGCTTAGATGCAACAGATAGAAGTTATTTAGGCTTGTTAGTTAATCAATTTCAAGGAGGACCAGTAGGACTAGAAACTTTGGCTGCTGCACTTGGAGAAGATCCAACCACTCTTGAAACTGTAGTTGAGCCGTATTTAATGCAAATTGGTTTTTTACAGAGAACTTCTAGAGGAAGGGTTGTTACTCCAGCCGCTAATAAACATCATTTGCTAACTTCCACAAACGATATAGATTAATGATCACTACAAGAGTTGCAAAAGTTTTACTTTTAATTTCTATTCTTTTTGTATTACTACCATTATCGACTCAAGCTCAAGTGCTTCCTAAACTTCTATTTGAGAAAGCGCTTCAAGAAAGTAAGGCTGGAGATTTCATCCAAGCTGAGAAAGATTGGAGTTTTTATTTAAATGACAATCCAGATGATGCGGCAGCGTTAAGTAATAGGGGTAATATTCGTCTCGCTCTTGGTGATCCTCAAGGCGCTATAAAAGATCAAACTAAGGCAATTGAAATTTCTCCTGAAGATTTAGACCCTTACCTTAATAGAGGAATTGCTAAAGAAGCCTTGCAGCTTTGGGATGACGCAAGTAATGACTATAACTACGTTTTAAAGAAGAATCCGAAAGATGTTTCAGCCTTATATAACCTTGGTAATGTGATGGGCTCTATGGATAATTGGATTGAAGCGAAGAGATTGTTTGCCCAAGCTGCTTCTTCAAACAATGCTATTGCTATGGCTAGATCGAGTGAGGCACTTGCTATCTATCAATTAGGCGATCTTGAACTCGCTGAACAAAAAATAAGAAAATTAATTGGTAAATATCCTTTATTTGCAGATGCTAGAGCGGCATTAAGTGCGATTTTATGGCGGAAAGGCTTTACTGGTGAAGCTGAAAGTAATTGGGCAGCAGCGGCTGGACTAGATATTCGATACCGAGAGAAAGATTGGCTATTGAATATTCGCCGATGGCCTCCAAAACCAACAAATGATTTGCTCGCATTTCTTTCTTTTGAGGACAGATGAAAGATTTAGGAAGAAAAATTGAGGGTCTAGTAGAGGAAATACTGCCTGATTTGATTCTATTTCGTCGTCATCTCCATGCTCATCCAGAGCTAAGCGGTCAGGAATATCAAACAGCTGCTCTTGTTGCAGGTGAGCTTAGATCATTAGGTTGGGAAGTAAAAGAAGCAGTTGGTAAAACTGGAGTAGTTGCTGAAATGGGCAATAAACGAGGACCTGTGGTTGGCTTACGAGTTGATATGGATGCTTTGCCAATCGAGGAGAGGACAGGTTTAGATTATTCTTCTTCAACTCAAGGTTTGATGCATGCATGTGGTCATGATCTACATACTTGTATTGGTTTGGGAGTGGCTAAAGTTTTATCAAAAAACAAATTTACAAATTCTCGAATCCGAATTATTTTTCAACCTGCTGAAGAGATTGCTCAAGGTGCTAATTGGATGAGAGCTGAAAAGGTTCTTGAAGGAATTGAAGCTCTATTTGGTGTTCATGTTTACCCAGATTTGCCAGTTGGAAAAATTGGAATAAGAAGTGGTACTTTCACTGCAGCCGCTGCTGAATTAGAAATAGATATTATTGGTATTGGAGGACATGGAGCTAGACCTCATGAATGCATAGATTCCATATGGATTGCTGCAAAAGTTATTAGCGGACTTCAAGAGGCTATCAGTAGACGTCTAGATGCTCTGAAGCCAGTAGTTATTAGCTTTGGGAAAATTTCAGGAGGCAATGCTTTTAATGTGATTGCTGAGAGAGTTAAGCTTTTAGGCACAGTAAGATGTCTTGATACCAACCTTTATGAAAAATTACCCACATGGATTGAAAAAATAGTACAAAACATAGCTTCTAATTATGGAGCTCAGGCTAATATCAATTTCAAATCAATTGCACCTCCAGTTTGTAACGATCCAGAGTTGACCAATTTGTTATCTAACTGTGCGAAGAACTTTATTGATGAAAAAAATATTGTTTATTTAGAAAATCCCTCATTAGGAGCTGAAGATTTTGCTTTCTTTTTGCAAGATGTCCCAGGGACAATGTTTCGATTAGGAGTAGCTGGAGATAAAGGATGTGCTCCATTGCATAGTGGATATTTTTCTTTGGATGAAAGAAGCCTTGAATTAGGAATAAAAATTTTGTCTCAGACTATAGTCATGTCTACTAAAACTACTCAAGAAATTTAGTCGCTTTCTCATGAATAGATTGGGTAACCCGTTAATATCAATTTCAGCACCATTGTTGATTTTATTGTCAATCACTGGCTTTTTACATAGAGATGGCAAAGATAAAATTCAAGCGATACCTGCTCTAGTAGTTGGCAGTGGATTAGTTTTGACTGGAGCAGTTAGAAGATCTAGACGACGGCGAATGTTGTTCCTCGAGATAAAAAAAGATATGAATGATCAAAATTTTTAATATACAAATCTTTTATCTATAAAAACTTTAGGGTTTAGTTGAAGATTTCGAGCTAATTTGTATTTATCGCTAGGGGTGCCATATTGCTTCGCTATATGGCTGAGATCACACCCTCTGAACCTGATCTGGTTTGAACCAGCGTAGGGAAAGTGAAAATTTGTGATCTTTGCATATTGCGCCCTTTCTTTATTCAATAGCTTTTTAGTTCATGCGGAATTCATGGGTTGCTTCCAGAAAGGGTAAAACCAATGTTTCTCAGATGCATTTTGCTCGCAAAGGCGAAATCACTGAAGAAATGGTTTTTGTAGCAAAGCGTGAGAATCTTCCTGAGTCCTTAGTGATGGAAGAAGTTGCGAGAGGTCGGATGATTATTCCGGCAAATATCAACCACACGAATTTAGAGCCTATGGCAATAGGTATTGCCTCTAAATGTAAAGTCAATGCAAATATTGGCGCTTCGCCAAATGCAAGTGATGTTAATGAAGAATTAAAGAAGCTTGAGCTGGCAGTGAAATATGGCGCAGATACTCTCATGGATCTGTCTACTGGAGGCGTGAATTTAGATGAGGTGCGAACCGCAATTATTAATGCCTCTCCTATCCCGATTGGAACAGTTCCTGTATATCAAGCTTTAGAAAGTGTTCATGGATCTATTTCAAGGTTAAATGAGGATGATTTTTTACACATAATAGAAAAGCATTGTCAGCAAGGAGTTGATTATCAAACTATTCATGCAGGCTTATTGATTGAACATTTACCCAAAGTGAAGGGTCGTATTACTGGAATAGTTAGTCGTGGCGGAGGAATACTTGCTCAATGGATGCTCTATCACTACAAGCAAAATCCTTTATTTACTCGTTTTGATGATATTTGCGAAATATTCAAACGCTATGATTGCACTTTTTCATTAGGAGACTCACTTAGACCTGGATGTCTGCATGATGCATCAGATGAAGCCCAACTTGCTGAGTTGAAAACTCTGGGTGAATTGACGAGACGTGCGTGGAAGCACGATGTCCAAGTCATGGTCGAAGGACCTGGGCATGTGCCTATGGATCAAATCGAATTCAATGTTAGGAAGCAAATGGAGGAATGCTCAGAAGCTCCTTTCTATGTTCTAGGTCCTTTGGTAACAGATATATCTCCTGGTTATGACCACATTTCTAGTGCTATTGGTGCAGCTATGGCAGGTTGGTACGGGACTGCGATGCTTTGTTATGTAACACCTAAGGAACATCTTGGGTTACCCAATCCTGAGGATGTCAGGGAGGGCTTGATTGCTTATAAAATTGCCGCTCATGCTGCAGATGTTGCAAGACATAGAGCAGGAGCTCGTGATCGAGATGATGAATTAAGTAAGGCTCGCAAAGAATTTGACTGGAACAAGCAATTTGAATTGTCCTTAGATCCAGAGAGAGCTAAGCAATATCATGATGAAACTTTACCTGAAGAAATTTTCAAAAAAGCAGAGTTTTGTTCAATGTGTGGTCCTAATCATTGTCCAATGAATACTAAGATTACAGATGAAGATCTTGATAAATTAGATGATCAAATAAAGGCAAAAGGTGCAGCTGAATTAACCCCTATAAAGTTAAACAAAGAAAATTAGTTTTTGTTTAACTTTATATTTAATTGGATTAACTAATTATGATAATTTATTTTATTTGTTCAAAAGATTTCTAGATTTCTCTACTACGTTCTCAACTGTAAATCCAAACTTTTCCATACATAATCCACCTGGAGCAGAGGCTCCAAAGCTATTCATAGTAACGCTGTCTCCATCAAGACCAATATATTTATGCCATCCGAAGCTCTCTGCAGCTTCAACTACTAATCGTTTTCTGATGTTAGAAGGTAAAACTTCTTCTTTATAACTTTCGCTTTGTTCTTCAAAAAGCTCTACACATGGCATAGAAACAACGCGCACTTTTTTACCTTCAGAAGTTAGTTGTTTCCCTGCTTGCACACATAAATCAAGTTCAGTTCCAGTTCCGATAAGTATTAGGTCAGGGTTGCCATCGCAATCTTCAAGAACATATCCACCTAAAGCAACTTTTTCTACTGATGAATTTTGCTGATTAGCCATGCCCTGCCTACTTAGGCATAAAGAACTTGGTCTTTTGCGGTTTTTAATTGCAACTTTATATGCTCCACTGGTTTCATTGCCATCTCCTGGACGGAAAACCAGCATATTTGGCATTGCTCTTAATGATGGAATGGTTTCTATTGGTTGATGTGTTGGCCCATCCTCTCCAACACCTATGGAATCGTGAGTTAAAACATAAATAACACCTAGCTCACTTAGCGCGGAAAGGCGCATCGAACCTCGCATGTAGTCTGCGAATACTAAAAAGGTTCCACCATATGGGATTAGACCACTGTCGTGGTATGCAATACCATTCAATATGGCAGCCATAGCATGTTCTCTGACTCCGAAATGTAAATAACGTTTTTCAGGACTTTCATATTGAAAAGATCCAGTCTCACCTTTGATATCCGTATAATTTGAATGGGTTAAATCCGCAGAACCCCCTATTAATTCAGGAACATTAGGTCCCAGAGCACCTAAACATATTTGAGAATGTTTTCTTGTGGCAAGGCCCTTGTCATCCGCAGTATATGTAGGCAAATCTTTGTCCCAACCTTGAGGGAGCTCCCCTCTAAGCATCCTTTCAAATTCAGATGCTTCAGCAGGATACTTTTCTCTGTAATCAGAAAGTGTTTGATTCCAGTTGGCCTCTAGTTGAGATCCTCTTTCAATAGCTTGACGGTATTGGTCGTATACATCTTGAGGAATTTTAAAAGGTTCATAAGACCAACCAAGTTCTTTCCTTGTAAGTTCGGCTTCTTCTTCTCCTAGTGCGGCTCCATGGATCCCAGCTGTATCACTCTTGTTAGGAGAACCGAATCCGATGGTCGTCGTTATTTTTATAATTGAAGGCTTATCAGTAACTGCTTTTGCTTTTTCTATAGCTTTAGAGATGCCTTCTACATCTGTATTTCCATTAGGTATTTCTTGAACATGCCAACCATAAGCTTCATATCTCTTTAGTACATCTTCTGTAAAAGATACATCTGTTCTTCCATCAATTGTGATGCTGTTGTCGTCGTATAAAGCGATTAATTTTCCAAGCTTTAGATGACCAGCAAGAGAACAAGCTTCTGAAGCTATGCCTTCTTGATTGCATCCATCACCCATAATTACGTATGTGTAATGGTCCACAACTGTTGTATCAGGCTTATTAAATTTGGCTGATAAATGCGCTTCTGCTATTGCAAGTCCCACTGCATTTGAAATCCCAGCTCCCAATGGTCCAGCAGTTACTTCTACCCCCGGTGTCTCGAAGGTTTCTGGATGACCAGGAGTTTTTGCACCCCATTGTCGGAATTGTTTTATGTCTTCCATCGTCACGGAGTCGTAGCCAGTTAGATGCAGAAGGGCATACAACAACATGCATCCATGTCCAGCAGAAAGAACGAATCTGTCTCGGTTAAACCATTTCGGATTTTTTGGATTATGTCGAAGATGTTTGTCCCATAATGCGTAACCCATCGGCGCACAACCCATTGGGAGTCCTGGGTGACCACTATTTGATTTATTAACTGCGTCAACTGCGAGCATTCTTATGCTATTGATGCATAGCGTGTCTAGAGAATTAGTCAGGGCAACCATTTGTAATTAGTGAAAAAAATTTTAAGTGGACAGTGAAGACGAGATTGATTAGATCATTTGTCGAAAAGCTAGACAGACATTGTGACCGCCAAACCCGAAAGAGTTAGATAGTACGACGCCTAATTTCTTTTCCCTTGCTTTGTTGGGAACATAATCAAGATCACAATTTGGGTCGGGATTGGAATAGTTAATTGTTGGCGGAATTATTTCATGTTTTATTGCTAAAACACAAGCAACGGCTTCAATTCCTCCTGACCCTCCTAACAAATGACCCGTCATTGATTTGGTTGAGCTCGTGGGCACTTGAAATGCATGACTCCCTAAAGCAGTTTTAATTGCCGAAGTTTCATTACTGTCATTTGCTGGAGTACTTGTTCCATGAGCATTGATGTAATCGACTTGCTCAGGGTTGATTTTTCCATCATTTAATGCAAGTTTCATGGCTTCTGCTCCTCCTACTCCACCTGGCGTAGGAGATGTGATGTGGTGAGCATCACAAGTGGTTCCATAACCAATTATTTCAGCGTGGATTGTTGCGTCTCTTTTTAATGCATGGTCAAGAGTTTCTAAAATTAATACCCCAGCCCCTTCTCCGATTACAAATCCATCTCTTTGAGAGTCAAAAGGTCTACTTGCTGTAGATGGATCATCATTCCTAAAAGATAGGGCCTTAGCACTTGCAAAACCTGCTACACCCAAAGGCGTGATACTTGCTTCTGCTCCCCCGCAAACCATTGCATCTGCTTTACCTAATTGTAGGAGTCTGAATGCATCACCAATGGCATTTGATCCTGCGGCACAAGCAGTTGAAACCGCTGAACTTGGCCCTTTAGCACCAAGTGCAATTGCAGCAAGACCAGTAGCCATGTTTGGAATCATCATGGGTACTGTAAATGGACTTACTCGATTAGCTCCTTTGTTGTTTAAAACATGTGCTTGAGTTTCCATAGTCAGCAATCCGCCCACTCCAGATCCAATAATCACTCCAATCCTTGCGGAATTTGAATCGTCAATGATTAGACCTGAATGATTCAGCGCTTCTTTTGCTGCAATGACTCCAAATTTTGAGAAACGATCCCATCTTTTGGATTCTTTTGGCTCTAATATGCCTGTTGGGTCAAAACTTTTTACTTCTGCAGCAAATCTGCATGCATGGGAAGAGGCATCAAAGAGTGTTATTTGATCTACCCCGTTTTGACCAGATTGAAGGCCTTTTAGGTAGCTTTTGAGATTGTTGCCAATGGGAGTAATGGCACCAAGACCTGTAATAACAACTCGATGGAGTTTCTCCATCATTTGAACCTCAAGACTGTTTTTCTTCGATGTATTTGACTGCATCCCCAACTGTGGCAATGCCTTCTGCAGCCTCATCAGGGATTTCTATGTCAAATGCTTCTTCGAGAGCCATAACTAATTCGACAGTGTCGAGTGAGTCAGCACCGAGATCGTTTTGGAAATTTGAATCTGGTTTTACTTCACCGGATTCTTTGCCAAGTTGTTCTGCGACAATAGAACGAACTTTTTCAAGGATTGCTTCCTGGGACATAACCTTCTTAGACCTGACTTCCAATCCTACGGGTTAGAGTGTCGAGTTAACAAAAGTGACGGCATTGCAACTATTTTTTTTTATGTAGCGAAACGTAGGTATAGTTTTATACATCAAGGAAATATGGGTTGGTAATTTGTCACACGCCGTCAAAATCTATGACACCTGTATTGGCTGCACCCAATGCGTAAGGGCTTGTCCACTGGATGTTCTTGAAATGGTCCCCTGGGATGGCTGCAAAGCTTCTCAGATAGCCTCATCGCCAAGAACCGAAGATTGTGTTGGATGTAAGCGGTGTGAAACTGCTTGTCCAACTGATTTCCTCAGTATTAGGGTCTATTTAGGGGATGAAACAACTAGAAGCATGGGTTTGGCTTACTAAAAATTCGTATTCTTCTTAACGAAGGTTTATTTTATATATAAATAATTTGTGATATTAATTTAAATATATGTGTGGCATCTTTGCTGTTATTGGTTCAAGAGAAGTTTCCTCTTTACTTATTGATGGGTTAAGAAAGCTGGAATATCGTGGCTACGACTCAGCAGGAATAGCGACAATTGAAAATTTGAATAATGATCAAATTGGACAACTAATTCTTAAAAAGTCAAAAGGAAAGCTGATTAATCTTTCAAATTTAATAAAAAAAAACCCTCCAAAAGGTCATGTGGGTATAGGACATACTAGATGGGCTACTCATGGAAAACCTAACGAAAGAAATGCTCATCCTCATATTGATTCCTCAGGGCAAATTGCGGTTGTGCAAAATGGGATTATTGAAAATTACAGAGATTTATCTAACAGCCTAAAACTTAAAGGAGTTCAACTTACCTCCGACACTGACACTGAGATAATTCCACATTTACTTGCGCTAGAAATAGAAGACTCTTTGGCCAATGGACTTTCTCCTAATGAACAAACATTATTAAAAGCTGTTCAAAAGGTTTTGACTTTGTTAGAGGGTACTTATGCCATAGCAGTGATTTGGTCTAAGGCACCTAATGCTCTAGTGGTAGCTAGGGGACAAGCTCCATTAGTTCTTGGTTTTGGAGAAGGTGAGTTTTTTTGTGCAAGTGATACTCCTGCATTGGTTGGATTTACTCGTACATTTTTGCCTTTAAGGGATCATGAAATTGCACTTTTAACTCCATTAGGAATTGAACTTTATGATGCTGATGGGAATAGGCAGCACAGAACACCATCGCTTTTAAAGGGCACAGAACTGTTTGTGGATAAAAGAAATTTCCGTCATTACATGCTTAAAGAAATTTATGAGCAGCCAGAGACAGCACAACTTTGGATAGATAGATTTTTACCAATGGATTTGCCCTCAGAAAATTCAGTGGCATTGCCGATATCGAAATCTATTCTCGAGAAGATAGAACAAATACAAATACTTGCCTGTGGAACGAGCAGACATGCAGGAATGGTTGGTGCTTATTTAATGGAACAGTTTGCAGGAGTTCCAACAAAAGTATACTTCGCTAGTGAATTTCGATATTCTCCACCTCCACTTTCTCCCAATACTTTGACAATAGGAGTAAGTCAATCGGGCGAAACAGCAGACACTTTAGCTGCATTAAGGATGGAAAAGGAGAGAAGAGATTCTACTAATGATGCTAATTTTTCTTTTCATCAATTGGGAATTACTAATAGAGTTGATAGTTCATTAGGTCGTGAATTCGAGAATATTATTGATATTGGATCAGGCATTGAAATAGGTGTTGCAGCAACCAAAACCTTTCTTGGTCAAATGTTGTCCTTTTATGGTTTGACACTTTTATTTGCTTCTCAGAGACAAAAAAGAACCCCTCAAGAAATTTTAGATCTCTCTAATGATTTGAGATTAATTCCGAAACAGCTAACAGATCTTATAAAACAACATGATTCACTCTCTCAGGAGATAGCACATTTGTTTGTTGAAACAAAGGATGTAATCTTCTTGGGTAGAGGGATAAATTATCCAATTGCACTAGAAGGTGCTCTTAAACTCAAGGAAATAAGCTACATTCATGCTCAAGGATATCCAGCTGGAGAGCTAAAGCACGGACCAATAGCACTGTTAGATCAACATGTTCCAGTGGTTTCTTTAGCTGTTCCTGGAGTAGTTTATGAAAAGGTTCTCAGCAATTCGCAAGAGGCTAAAGCTAGGGATGCCCGTTTAATTGGGGTGTCTACATATGGGCCTGAATCGGAAATCTTTGATGATTTATTTACTATTCCAAAAGTTAGTGAATGGGTTAGCCCTCTATTGACCGTTGTACCTTTACAGTTATTTAGTTATCATATAGCAGCTCATAAAGGTTTAGATGTTGATCAGCCTAGGAATTTAGCAAAAAGTGTAACTGTGGAATAAACATTTTTAATTTTCAATGATTCCATCTGATTAACTTACAGTAATTTTAATTAATAAACTACATTCTTTTTACTTAAGATTTTTTATTCTGCCATAAGAATCTTCAAAACGAATGATATCTTCTTCATCTAAATACGTTCCACTTTGAACTTCAATTAGCTCAAGTTTCATTTTTCCTGGATTACTTAATCTATGCTTACAACCTAAAGGAATAAATGTGCTTTCATTCTCACTTAGGAGTTGTTTATCTCCATTTTTTTCTATTAAGGCTGTTCCGTTGACTACAACCCAATGTTCAGCTCGATGATGATGCATTTGTAAAGAAAGAGAAGCATTTGGCTTTACTTCTATAAGCTTCACTAGCCATCTATTTCCTTCAACTATTGTAGTGTAGTTTCCCCAAGGTCGGTAAATTTTTTTGTGCATTTTACCTTCTGGAAATCTAGATTCACTTAGACTTTTTACTATATTTCCAATATTTTGAGATTGATCTCTATTTGCTACTAATATAGCATCATTTGTATCTACAACTATTAGATTTTCTATCCCTATTCCTACAATTAAACGTTGTTCACTTTTTAAATAACAGTTTTTACTTTTTTCTGCTATTACTCTCCCATTGATATAGTTTCCATCATTATTTTTTTGACTAATATCCCACAAAGATTTCCAACTTCCGATGTCATTCCATCCTACATTTAAAGGAAGAACTATGCCTAACTTGGTTTTTTCCATGACTGCAATATCTAAAGAAATTTTTGGACATTTCTTGAATGATTCTGTTTCTAATCTTAGAAAATCAAGATCTTCTACATCTTTCTCAATAGCAATTTTGCAATAATTTATTATTTCTGGTGAGAATTTTTCTAATTCACTTATTATTGAGCTTGCTTTAAAAAGAAACATACCACTATTCCATGTGAAGCGAGGATCTTTGATTAATTTCTCAGCAATATCTTTATTAGGCTTTTCGATAAATTTGTTTATTTCTAAACCAGTTATTTGATCTTCTTTAGTAGGAAATTCTTTTGCTTCGATGTAACCGTATCCTGTTTCTGCGCAAGTTGGAACAATACCAAAAGTCACTAGCTTCCCAAGATTTGCATATGTTTTTGCAGATTGAATTACTCTTTGAAACTCGCCGATATTTTCTATCAAGTGATCAGCTGCCAAAATCAAAAGCAAAGGATCTTTACCTGAAGAAATTGCTTGAAGAGCAGCAACTGCTATAGCTGGAGCAGTATTACGTCCTACCGGCTCCAGAATAATTGCTTGAGGATCAGTATTTAGTTCTCTAAATTGCTCTGCAACTATAAATCTATGATCTTCGTTACATATCAAAATAGGATTTTCAAGTCCCTCTAATCCGAGAAGTCTTTCATACGTTTTCTGTAAAAGAGTTTTCTTGGTACGTGAATCTAATGCTAGGAATTGTTTAGGATAACTTTCTCTAGAAAGTGGCCACAGTCTTGTTCCTGATCCACCACTAAGAATTACAGGAATTATTGAGTTATCAGTTATTTCCATGAAGAACTTTGTAAGTCATTTTTGCTGCTCTGATTAAAAACCTGAATAATTATTAGAGTTCCAATAAGCCAGGGGGTGGATTGATGAGCAGCCATTTTTCTTTGATTTCTATTTCTGGGACAATTTCTTTAACAAAAGGTACCAAAACTTTTTTACCTTCCACTAACTCTATCTCTAGAAGGTCATTCCCTCCCTTTATTAAGTCAGTTACATAACCAATTAGAACTTTGTTCTGGCCTATCCTTGCTTCTAAACCAATTAAATCAAAATAATGATACTCATCTTTACTCAACATTGGTCTGCTATTAACTGGTATGACTAATTTCCAACCAATAATTTCTTCTGCAGAATTCCTATTGGATACTCCCTCAATAGAAAGTACATAGATTGATTTGCCTGGAATAAGCGTTCCTTTTTTTAATTTGATTTCAGTAGGAACTTCGTCAGTTTTTTGAATCCATCGTTTTCCTGGTTTTGTAAATCTTTCTGGAAAATCGCTGCTAGGTTTAACTCTAATATCTCCTCTTAAACCCTGCGGAGCGACAATTTCACCTATTGGCATCCATTTACCTTTTTCGATCATTTT
>QCIQ01000010.1 GCA_003216595.1 Prochlorococcus sp. AG-402-M18 | reverse complement strand
TACGTAACAGTTTTAGTTCGAGGTGAAACTGGTGCTGTAAACGCTGCAGTTCGTGCAGGCGCAGACGCTTGTGAGCGTGTAGGTGACGGACTCGTTGCAGCTCACATCATTGCTCGCCCTCATCGTGAAGTTGAGCCAGCTTTGGGTAACGGTAACTTCTTGGGTCAGAAGGACTGATTTTGACTAAGTCCTAAGAGGAGAGGACTTTTCAAATTTTCAACCTTCTAAACTAATTAACAGGAGCTATCAATGGCTAAAAAGTATGATGCTGGAGTTAAGGAGTATAGAGATACTTACTTCACTCCTGACTACGTCCCCCTAGATACTGACCTACTTGCATGTTTTAAATGCACAGGTCAGGAAGGTGTACCAAAGGAAGAGGTTGCAGCAGCTGTTGCGGCCGAGTCGTCTACAGGTACATGGTCAACAGTTTGGTCTGAATTACTAGTAGATCTTGAGTTCTACAAAGGCCGCTGTTACCGCATCGAAGATGTCCCTGGAGACAAGGATGCCTTCTATGCATTTATTGCCTATCCATTAGATCTTTTTGAAGAAGGATCTATAACTAACGTTTTAACATCACTTGTTGGAAACGTCTTTGGTTTTAAAGCCTTGCGCCATCTTCGTCTTGAAGATATCCGCTTCCCAATGGCATTTATCAAAACCTGTGGCGGACCTCCTAGTGGAATCGTAGTTGAACGTGATCGTCTTAATAAGTATGGTCGTCCATTACTAGGTTGTACTATTAAGCCGAAACTAGGTCTCTCAGGTAAAAACTACGGTCGCGTTGTATACGAATGTCTAAGAGGCGGTCTTGATCTAACTAAAGATGATGAGAATATTAATTCTCAGCCATTCCAGCGTTGGAGAGAGCGTTTTGAATTCGTGGCTGAAGCAGTAAAGCTAGCTCAACAGGAAACTGGTGAAGTTAAAGGTCATTACCTTAACTGTACAGCGACTACTCCTGAGGAGATGTATGAGCGTGCTGAGTTTGCTAAAGAACTCGATATGCCCATCATCATGCATGACTACATCACTGGTGGTTTTACAGCTAATACAGGTTTGGCTAACTGGTGTCGTAAGAACGGCATGCTTCTTCATATCCACCGTGCTATGCATGCGGTTATTGACCGTCATCCTCAGCATGGTATTCACTTCAGAGTTCTTGCGAAGTGTTTACGCCTATCAGGCGGAGACCAACTTCATACAGGAACAGTTGTTGGAAAACTAGAAGGAGATCGTCAAACAACTCTTGGTTATATCGATAACCTTCGTGAATCCTTTGTCCCTGAAGACCGCACTCGCGGTAACTTCTTCGATCAAGATTGGGGTTCTATGCCTGGTGTGTTTGCTGTGGCATCTGGTGGTATCCATGTGTGGCATATGCCAGCATTGCTCGCAATCTTTGGAGATGATTCATGTCTTCAGTTTGGTGGTGGTACTCATGGTCACCCATGGGGATCAGCTGCTGGTGCGGCTGCTAACCGTGTAGCTCTAGAAGCATGTGTTAAGGCACGTAATGCAGGTAGAGAAATCGAAAAAGAAAGTCGCGATATCCTTCTTGAAGCTGCAAAGCATAGCCCTGAGCTTGCAATTGCTCTTGAGACATGGAAGGAGATTAAGTTCGAATTCGATACAGTCGATAAACTCGACGTTCAGTAAAAAGATATAGAGGTGATATTTAAAAATTACCTCTAACTTTCTTAAATTCACTAGTCGATGACTCAGTCGACTTTCATTCATTCACTAACCTAAGTTCACCATGCCTTTCCAGAGCACAGTAGGTGACTATCAGACAGTCGCCACCCTGGAAACATTCGGCTTCTTACCGCCGATGACCCAGGACGAAATTTACGATCAAATCGCTTATATCATTGCTCAGGGTTGGAGCCCAGTTATTGAGCATGTTCATCCAAGTGGTTCAATGCAGACCTATTGGTCTTATTGGAAATTACCTTTCTTCGGTGAAAAGGATTTGAATCTTGTAGTAAGTGAGTTAGAAGCTTGTCATAGAGCATATCCTGACCACCACGTTCGTATCGTTGGATATGACGCATACACTCAAAGTCAAGGTACTTGCTTTGTAGTTTTCCAAGGCCGTTAGATTTTAGGCTTTGATAAATTTAGCCCTGAAAAGCTTTCGGGGCTAATAATTCCTTAGAGAATTAAAAATTATTTTTTACGATCTCTCCATTGGATTGATATGGCAAAACAAACAAGTAGACAATTAGTTCTTGATCGCCGACAGGCATTGAGTCAAGGTGGTAAAAATGCCTCTATTAAAGGTTCAACACCTAATAGAGTCCGTTCCTCAAGCGATGCGAGGGCCACGAGAACTGATGCGGCTTTTGTTAAGCCTCAAAAAACTTTGGCTAATTCGAATAATTCTTCTTCTCAGTTAAGTGCTAGTAGTTATCAATCAGGCGCTTCTGGAAGTTCAACAGGTGCAAGGTCATATAAAAGTTCAGTAGCTCATTCTAGTCGCAAACTTGTTATTGCTAGACGAGAGGCATTATCTCGTAGAGGCAAGTCTGCTGATTATACAAAAGATATAACTCGAGTTGATGTTGAGAGGAAAAAGGTTCAAAACACTCCTTCTTATGATGCAAAAAAGGCTGAACATTGTTGTCCAGAATGTGAACAAAAAGCTTTAGAGGAGACTAGTAGTACTATTTCAAAGCCTGAAATTAGTTTGACATTAAATAAAAGAAAGACTGATCACCGCTCAACTATTAAAAGAAAAGCAATTACGAATTCAAGTAGAGCTTTTGTTCTAGCTCGAAGAGAAGCATTATCAAAACACGGTAAATCTGCTGGGAAGCAGCCAACTACAGCTGCTTCAGTAGCTCGGCAAGGTAATCCAGATTTGACCACTAAAGAAATAGCTCAACGCGTGAGAGAGCTAAAAAGTAAAACAGGTGCTACTGGAAAAACTCGTACATCAGTAACACGACCTTGTGGCCCAAATAAAAATGGTGCAAAGCAAAATGCTAGTGCACCTGATGCTCATTGGAAAGTTGGAATGAGTGAGACCTCTACTGGCCAAATTGTTACCGGAACTCAAGCAAATAGATCTCTAAAAACCACAGGAAATGAAGCAAGTACATGCCGTTCAATAACAGGTACTCAATACTTGGGTTCAGAAGTTATTGATTCTTTCTGTAATGGTTCAAATACTTCTATAAGTCAGCCAGCAAAAGTAGGCATTACAAGTACTACGCATGGAAATTTAGTTACTGGTAACGAGGTGGGCAGATCAGAGAAAGTTACTGGAGATGAGCCTGGTACTTGTAAGAACCTAACTGGGACTGAATATATTTCGGCTAATCAATCAAATGCCTACTGCGGTGGTGTTAATCCTTCCCCTTCAAAGATTGGGTATAGCCAAACTTTAGAGGGGAAGAAAGTAAGTGGAACTATGACTGGTAGATCCGCCTTAGTTACAGGTAATGAGGCAGGATCAAACAAAGATCTAACAGGCGACCAATATTTAGGTGCTGATCCACTCCCTTCAGGTAGACCAGCAGAAAAGGTTGGCTCACTAACAACAATTCGCGGGAATGATGTCACTGGTACTGATGTCTCTAGAAGAGAGAATGTTACTGGTAATGAGGCTGGTAGTTGCAAAAACGTGACAGGAGATGAGTATGTGGGTGCTGGACAATTTGATGCTTTTTGTGGAAGTAAGCCCGCTCCTGATCCAGCAAAAGTAGGATTAAGTATTACAAATAAAACTCAATCAGTTAGTGGAACTATGACAGGTAGATCACCACTCGTAACAGGAGATGAACCTGGCACTTGTAAAGCCGTAACAGGTACACCTTATGCAGGATTAGATCAAGCAACTGAATGGTGTGATACTCCTGCCTCATCTGAGATAGAGGCTAGAACCCCTAGGAAGCTTGGTACTCCTGCTGCAAGATTGACTGGCCAGCAACCTGGCATAGGTGGAAAGATGACAGGTGCTCATAAGGGTGCTTGTGAGCCTTTAACTGGAACTCCTTATGTAGGAGGAGATCAATTAAGAGAGAATTGTGGCGTTTCAAATATTCCTGAAGGTTATGCGCATCAAGAAAAACCTGAGATAGCAGCTGCATGGTCAAGCTTCAGCGTGAAATCTCCAGCTAGACAGGCTCATATTCAAAATGAAATTAATTCAGGTGTCACAGGTACGAGCTACGAAGACAGCTCAAGAATCACTGGTCCATTTGATATGGCTGCAAATAAAGTGACAGGAACTGAACAATTTCGCTTTGATAGAAAACTATCAAATTCTCAGAGAAATAAAGTTGACGAAATTGTCAATGAAGAAGCTAAGCAACGCCCAACCTCACAAATCACAGGAGAAGGACAATCTGCTGGATTAAATATAACTGGTGATGACTGGGCTAGAGGAGAACATGTCACTGGAACCGAAGGTGCCTCTGCTAAGCGTAGAAATCCCTCACGTCCAGGACCAATGAGTGCAATGAAAGCATCTGAATTAAAGAGAAACCAAGAGGTTCCCGAACCAGATTTCCTAATCACTGGTTCTAGTGGTAATACAAGGGATGGTCAACTGGTTACTTTTTCTGGTGGAGCAAGAGGTTAAATAGTCGATGGCCTATCGTAATTTGGCCAAGAAATCTCTTCGTGGGCCTACGGCTCCTATGAAGAGATTTGTCGACCTAGGCAGCCAAAGCTTGAAGTCTGAAGTAATTAAGACTACTACTTCTTTCTCTGATGAAATAAAAACTATTAGTTCTTTCTCCAGTGATCATCCATTAACTAATTCTCAAGAAAATCAGAAGTTAAATCAATACGAAAAAAAGGTTAAAGGTCGATTTGATAATATTGTTCCTCTTTTAAAAAGAGTCTCTAGTCTTCAAAATGATTTAAATTTTGTAGAAAGGGCTCAAAGTTTATGTCGCTCAGAATTAGGTTATGAATTACCACTGCATATACTTGAAAAAGCGTGGGTTGGGAGCGTTGATATAAGTGCCTTGTTTGCATGGTGTGTTTTTCAATCACACCAATTAACGAGTAATGAATTTTTTAACTCAGATCCAATAGAGGGATCTGAAGATAGTCAATATGCCAAATCTTTTCAATCTTTCCTTTATCAATGTGGTTTTCATCTTTTAGATATAACTCCTTGTGCCGATGGACGATTGGCTCATGCTATTTCTTATGCATTACGTATACCTTTTAGTTCTGTTAGGAGGCGTTCTCATGCTGGTGCGTTATTTGATATTGAAAAAACAGTTAATCGTTGGATTAAAACTGAACATAGTAGATATAGAGAGTCAACTCCAAATTCTGCAACTGAGCCAACAAGATATTTAAAATCAGTAATATATCATTTTAGTTCTGTTGACCCTACGCACCAAGGATGTGCTGCTCATGGTAGTAATGATGAGTTAGCAGCATCAGAAGGTTTACAGCGATTATTAGATTTTAGAGAAGCAGTCGAAAATAGTTTTTGTTGTGGTGCATCTGTTGACTTGCTTTTAATTGGTATTGACACAGATACAGACGCGATAAGAGTTCATACGCCTTCCAAAACTAATGAAGTTGATTTGAAATCATGGGTTTGTGCAAATGAAATATACAAAGAGACTCAATTTCTAAATGCTGAGGAGGCTCTTCAGAAAATTCAAGAAAATGTCAAAAGTGTCTGTCCTGGAGAAACAGATCCGAATATGGTCAAATTTATTACAAAGCTTATTTCAAATAATATTTCTCAAATTGACTATGTGAAGAATTTTTATTCTGGAAGCTACCAAGATGCAGGTCATGCTGAGAGGTTTATTGGTGTAGGTATTGGTTTTAAAGAAGTTCATTTAAGGAACCTTACTTATTTTGCTCATTTGGAGACTGTTGAACAAGGAGCTCCTGATCTCGATGTAGGTGTGAAAATTTTTACTGGTCTCAATATCTCGAGAAGTTTACCAATCCCAATTGTCATTCGCTTTGATTACTCAGGGAGTGTCCCTCATGCAAGAAATAGAGCATTGTCTGATTGTCATAGAATTAATGAGGCTATTAAGTCTCGTTATCGAGATTTAATAGATGATGGTTCACTTCACACATTTCTTACTATTCGAGATCGAGATAAAAAGGCTCCTGCAGAAGTTGTAGGTTCTTCCCTCGATCCAGTCACTCAGGAGGCTCATTAAATGCTCATTTGTAAAGTTCTCAAACCACTTGTCTCAACCAATCGTATTCCAGGCTTTGAACATAAGCATTTACAAGTTGTATTGGACGGCAGCTCAAAAAAAGTTGCTGTTGATGCCGTTGGATGTAAACCTGATGATTGGGTTATATGTGTAGGAAGTTCTGCCGCTCGCGAAGCTGCTGGAAGTAAGTCTTATCCAAGTGATTTAACTATTGTTGGAATTATTGATCATTGGGATCCAGAGACACAACAACAGATCTCAGGAGGAGCAAAGTAATGGAGATCATGCAAGTTATGGGACGCTTGGTTTGTACGCAGAGAGTGGAAGGATTAGGACATATGCATTTAAGAATATTGTGTAATAACAAAGGTAAAAGACTTGTGGCTGTTGACCCTGTCGGTGCACGAGAAGGTAATTGGGTCTTTACCGCAACAGGAACCGCTGCGAGGTGGGGGTGTCCAGACCCCAATGTTCAAACTGATTTAACTATTGGGGGAATTATTGATCATTGGTCGCCTGATGATTAGTTTGACCTTTGTTCAAAAAAGCTTAATTTGATAAAATCATAAATCCATGGCTACACCACAAAAACGTCAATCAAAAAGTATTAATAAGAGTATTAAAGCTCAAGATCAGGTGGTTGATGTTACTCCTTTGAATTCAATAGAGCAACCAAAAATTTCTTCTAAAGTAAAGTCTTCGTCAAATAAGAATAATTCTTCAAATATTTTAGAAACGACTACTTCTAAAAATTTATCCAATGCTTCTGGGACTGGTGGATCATCTAAATCCCCAATTGAAAAAAATAAAGGTTTTGGAAATAATTCAAATTTTGGAATTGCTTTAGGCATGATTGAAACTCGTGGCTTAGTTCCAGCAATAGAAGCAGCAGATGCGATGACTAAGGCTGCGGAAGTTAATCTGATCGTTAAGGAGCTTGTTGGTGGAGGCTATGTAACAGTTATGGTTCGTGGTGAGACTGGTGCTGTAAATGCTTCTGTGAGAGCAGGTGCTGATGCTTGCGAGCGAGTCGGGGATGGATTAGTTGCTGCTCACATTATTGCTCGACCTCATATTGAACTCGAGCCAGCTTTGAAGGGAAGTGGAGCGAAAAGGAGAAGCTGAGAAATTTTTAATTTATAAATTATTTCTTCATTTAATTCACGATGTAGTAACTTTTACAAAAGATAAGTTTTTTTCATGGAAGGGTGGAGGCAAAAAAAAAGACCTGAGTGTCTAGAAAAAAGATTTGAATTTCAATCTTATGAAAAAAATAGAGATTTTCTTGATGCTCTAGGTGATTTTTGCGAGAAAGTGAATCGCTTCCCCGATATAAGTTTCGGGAAGACTTATGCAAATATCACTATCAGGCCTTTAGAAAATAATGAGAAAGAGGAAATATCTAAAGATGATCATGATTTCGCAAGTAAAATAGATTTTTTAATTAAACAAACAAAATAGACAGAAGATTAATCTTCATCTTTTGGTTGTTCTAGATCTCTTTTTATTAATGCCAGTAGATAGGAAGGGGTTTTATATCTTCCTGGCAAACACCGATTAAGAGTCTCTAAGTGACTCCAGCAAACAGTCCTTTGGATTTGATCAGTAGTACGTCCTTGTTGCAAGAGCCTGCGAAGGGCTTTGCAGTAAAGAGGGTAACCCGCTTCAAGTTCGCCAATTGTCAACTTGGCAGTGGACATTGTTTATTGCTAATCCTTTATTAATTTAGACAATAATGGGGCCACTTAGCAAAGTGGCAAGGTTCTATTTAGTCATAATGTTGTTTTTACTTCATGTCCCCTAACCAGGCAATGCAATCTATCTCAATTTTTCCTCCTTTTGGAAGATTTGATACTTCAACGCATGCTCTCGCGGGGCTGACTGATTCGCTAAAGGTTTCTGCATAAATTGCATTTACTTTTGCGAAATCATTTAAATCAGTTAAATAAATGGTTGTTCTTATAACGTTTGAACCTTTTCCTCCAGCGGCTTCGACTACGGCCATTAAATTTTTAAGAACTTGTCTGGTTTCTTCTTCTATATTTCCATCCCCGATCATTACGCCAGTGGAGGGGTCTAAAGCAATCTGTCCTGAGCAATATAACCAATTTTCTACTAGAACAGCTTGGTTATAGGGACCAACAGGCTTAGGCGCGAATTTTGTTTCGATTGGCTTTATCGCTGAACTTTTCATGAATGATTAGGTTTGAGTTAAGAGATTTGATACACAAAGTGGAATTTAACATTTCCAATTATCTTTGTGACTTCTGAGCATTGTAAATTCTTCGACATTTTTTGCTCTTAAAAATAAATTTGTTTTTCTTTCTTCTGAGAGTGTTGATGGGAGGCTAGACATTCCCTTCTGAAGTTTAGATTGAACAAGCTTTAATCTTTCGATAATAGAAATATCTTTAGGCTCTAATGTTAAGGCCCATTTTAAGTTATTTTCTGTATATTCATGAGCTGGGTATATTTTAGTATTTTCTGGAAGTGAATTAAGTTTATTTAAACTTTCAAACATTTGAAAAGGAGTACCTTCTAGGAGACGTCCACAACCCCCTCCAAAGATTGTATCTCCAGGGAATAATATGTTACTTATAGCGTTTTCTCTATGTATATAAAAAGCTATATGATTGTTAGTGTGTCCATGCACTTCAATAACATTAATCTGACTGTCCATTAAATGAAAAATGTCATTATCACCAACCGATAATGTTTGAAATGGGATTCTTTTAAGTTCTTTTTTTGACGCAACTACTTTTGCTTTTGGCCATCTTTTGATTAACTTTTGTGTCCCACCAATATGGTCATCATGATGATGAGTTTGAAGGATTGCTTTTAATGAGAGGCCTTTTTTTAAAAGCCATTTTTCTACTGGACTCGATACAGAGGGATCTATTACCACTGCATTGCAATTGTGGACCCATACCCATACGATATTGTCCTGTAAGACAGTAATTGGGTAAATAGTGAATTCGCTTTCTTTCTCTAACATTTTTTATTTAGGTAATGGAATAGTTAGATTCCCCACCAATAGTTTTTGACATGTTTACTGTTGCATTAGCTAAAGGTGCTTTGTTGAAAGAATCAGTCTCAATGTTTTCTGACGTTGGACTTGATTTCTCTGCTGTTTTAGAACATAGCAATCGGCAATTAATGGTTCCGTCAGTTTGTGGCCGTGCTAAAGCACTTTTGGTGCGAAACAGTGATGTTCCGGTTTATGTATCTTATGGTCAGGCGCAACTTGGAATAGTGGGCTTTGATGTTTTGCAAGAGCAAAAATTGCAAGTATCAAATTTAGTTGACCTAGGATTTGGAAAGTGTCATATGTCTGTTGCAGTTAAGTCGAGCAGTGGTTATTCGTGCGCCTCTGATTTACCAGCAAACTGCCGCGTAGCAAGTAAATTTACTAATTGCGCAAAGAATTTTTTTGATCAAATTGATTTACCAGTTCAATTAGTACATTTGAGTGGATCTGTTGAGCTTGGTCCCATAACAGGTATGGCTGAAGCAATCGTTGATTTAGTCGCAACTGGTCGTACTCTTAGAGATAATGGTCTTATTGAAATTGAAGAACTTTTTAAATCCAGTGCACGGCTTGTTGGACACCCATTGTCACTAAGGCTTGATAAAGGGCCCCTTCAAGAAATTATTAATTCAATTCAAATCCAATCTCAGACCAACCTCTTATCTGATGGCAAAAAATGATTTTCGTAGAGTTAAGAAACTTGGAAAATATTTAAAAAAAGAAAAGAAACGTTTAATTCTTATTCTTTTAATATTAATACCTGTTGCCTTGGCGGGTGCAATTCAACCCCTTCTCGTAGGGCAAGCTATTTCTGTTTTAAGAGCTGAAGATACGATATCTTTTTTTGATAATTTGTCTAATGAAGTATCAATTAAGTTAATAATAGGAATATTATTCATAACAGTATTACTAAGGCTTGGGTTACAAGGTTTTCAATCATACAATATTCAGGCTGTAGGGCAGAGGCTAACTGCGCGAATTAGGAATGATTTGTTTTCTCATTCCATCTCTTTATCATTGCGTTTTCATGACAAAATGCCTGTTGGTAAATTACTAACAAGATTAACTAGCGATGTTGATGCTTTGTCAGAAGTTTTTGGTAGTGGTGCTGTTGGCGTTTTGGCTGACTTTGTAAGTTTGATAGTTATATCAATAACTATGATTTTAATAGAATGGAGGCTAGGCGTACTCCTTTTGATTGTTCAAATACCTGTTACATTGTTTATCCTTTGGTTACAAAAACGCTATAGAAAACAAAATTATAAAGTTAGAGAAGAACTTTCTCAATTGAATGCAAATTTCCAGGAAAATCTTCAAGGTCTTGAAGTTGTTCAAATGTTTAGAAGGCAAAAATTAAATGGTCAGAATTTTTTTAAAACTGGGACTAATTATAAGAATGCTGTAAACGGCACCATCTTTTACGACAGTAGTATTTCTGCATTTATTGAGTGGGTTTCATTGGCTGCAGTTGCTTTGGTTATTTCCCTAGGGGGGTATATGGTCACAGCTGGAGCTATGGGGTTAGGAACTTTAACTACATTTATTCTTTATTCTCAAAGACTTTTTGAACCTTTAAGACAGTTAGCAGAGAGATTCACACAAATACAGGGAGGATTAACAGCTGTCGAAAGAATAAATGAATTACTTGAAATGAAAATAGAGATTTATGATCAAATTGCTCAGAGAGGAGCAGGAAATAAACAATTAACAAATTCCCAAAAAAATACTTTGGGTGAAGTTATATTTGAAAATGTAAGTTTTTTTTACAGAGAAGACGAACCCATAATAAATGATTTAAGTTTCAAAATTAGATCCGGTGAACATGTTGCTCTTGTAGGCCCAACTGGTTCAGGTAAAACCACTTTAATTAGATTATTATGTAGACTTTATGAACCTCAAAAAGGAAAAATCTATATTGATGGACAAAATATTAAAGGTATACCTATCGTTTCCTTGAGGAAACAGCTTGGAGTTGTTCTTCAAGATACTTTCCTCTTTAGTGGAAATGTTGCAGATAATCTTCGTTTAGATTCTTCAATCGATAATCAACGCTTAAAAGATATATGTAGTGAATTAGGACTTGATAATTTATTGAGAAAACTTCCAAATGGATTAGATACATATATTAGAGAAAGAGGAGGAAATCTTTCCTCTGGAGAGAGACAGCTTTTATCTATTGCACGAGTTGCTATAAGAGATCCAAAAGTATTAATCATGGATGAAGCTACTGCTTTTATGGACCCATCAACTGAGGCAACTTTGCAAAGAGATCTTGATAGATTGTTAGAGAAAAGGACAGCTCTTGTAATTGCCCATAGATTAGCAACAATACAATCATCTGATCGAATCCTTGTGATGAGGAAAGGAAGGCTAATTGAGCAAGGTAATCATGAAGAGTTGAGGGCTCTAGGCGGACTTTATTCCCAACTTTCTGATTTGCAGGAAAAAGGTCTCACTACCATTTGAATAGTATTAATTTATGATTAATTTAGGATCAAAAAGACTTGGTATGTCAGGGTGGAGAGATCAAAATATTCTTTCAGATGAAACATTGAAAAATATATATGGACAACAAGCTTTTCAATACTTTAACCAAGATAATTCTTCTCTCTTCATTTTTAGCGATTCTAAATCATTTGATTTAATTGAACTTGAGCAACTTCTTCAAGCTGTTGGTTGGGGAAGAAGACCACTTAGAAGAGTAAAACGAGCTTTAGATAATAGCTTGCTAAAAATTGGTCTATGGCAACATGATCCTAAATTTCCACGATTGATTGGATTTGCAAGATGTACTGGTGACGGAGTTATTGATGCAACAATTTGGGATGTAGCTATTAATCCTGTCTATCAAGGGTACGGATTAGGAAAACAACTCATGTCATATTTAATCAGGAGTTTAAAAAGAGAAGGTATCAGTAGAGTAACTTTATTTGCAGATTCTGATGTGATTACTTTTTATAAAAGGCAAGGTTGGAAATTGGAGCCAAAAGGTAATAAATGTGCTTTTTGGTATTCAAATTAATTGATTAAACTATTTTTTTTATTAGGAATAATATTCTTTTGATAAGTCATCTATGTCATGACCCATTCGCCATTTTCTTCTTAATTTTGCGTTTTTAATTGCACGTTTAATTATATTTGAATTAGACCACTTTATATCATCTGTATATATATTTTCTTTTATGCGCTTTACTTTTGTCATTTCAGTAATTCTTTTTATTAGATCGATATCTTCCATTATTTTTAAGGAAGAAAATCCTCCTGTCTTGTTATAAAGATTTTTGTGTATTAGTAAACCTTGATCTCCATAAGGCTTTTGTAGAAAATGACTTCTTAGTGCTACAGCCATTTCTAAAAATCTGAATTCTATATTATCTTTTTTGATTTTAAAGTCAAAATACCATGCAAAATTCTCTGATGTTTTATTTGCTAATATCTTAAATAACCTTTTTACCCACCTTGGGCCTAACCTACTATCTGCATGTAGAAATAAAAGCCAATCTCCATTTGCCTTTGAGGCACCAGTTCTTAATTGATAGCCTCTATTTCTCTTAAGACTATTAATAATATTTAATCTTTGGATTTGTGCAATTGAAATCGTTAAATCTGTACTCCCTCCATCCACTATCGTTAAGTCAAAATCATATGGCCATGAATGTAAATCTGCTAATAGCAGAGGGAGGTGATTTGCTTCATTTAAAGTTGGTATGATGATGCTGAGATTTGGAAATTTTTGTAATCTAGCCATAGTGATAGGTCCATAATGTTATCAAGATCATTTTTAGTGTGAAGTAATTGATAATCTATTTGATGTAAGGAAGCCAATCGAATTGTTTCTTTTAGTACTTTATCTGTACCCCAACTTATGCCAGAAAATGGCCATGTACACATTGGATTTAAAAGTTTATTTGATAATCCTATAAGCCAGTATCCGCCATCAGTTGAAGGACCTAAGACCATTTCTTTGTGATTCAGTATTTGCATCGCCTGAATTAAATCAAAATGTGAGATTGATGGTAAATCAGTTCCAATAAATAGTATGGGATTTTGAAATTGGTGGGAATTATTTTTTTCAGAAAGAGTCTTTAATAATTGTCTTTTCATTTTTGTTCCTAGATTCCCAGGACCTTGAATTGCAACTTTTTTTATTTTATTTGATAGGGCCCATTTTTTTGCGGCGTTAATACCAATGCCATCGATGGCAACTTTTATATCTGCTAGGCCTTCTTTTTGAATTCCTTTGGCTACGTTAATTGTGTGATTGGTGAGTTTCTTTTGGATCTTTGCTGCTTTAAATGCCCCTATATCTTTTGATAAACGACTTTTACATCTAAATGTCGCGTGCCATCTCGTCATTAACACTATCGTTGGTTTATGATTTTTATTAATCTTTCTTATATTTGCTACTTTACTTTTAATAAGATCCATAGCTATTAATTTTAGTTTATTCAATGTTTTTGAAGCTTAAGTTAAGTTACTATTCATTGCATCTGATTAATATTTGTTCTTAAGAAAACAAATATATATTTTCATTTATCTTTCTAACCCATTGCGAGAGTTGCATTTTGGATAATGCAATTAAAAATCTACAACTGGATTCCCAAATTTAATAATGACTGATTAATGTTTTTAGCTACACTCATATTCCATTAGGTAGTGCATGTGCCAACTCGCAATGAGCTATGGACGAAGGTGCAGCAATTACTGCAAAAGAATTTAAGTAAGCCTTCATATGAAACATGGATACGTCCGGCTGAATTCTTTGATTTCAAGGATGGCTGCTTGACTTTGCTTGCTCCAAATAGCTTTTCAAGCGATTGGTTAAGGAAAAATTACTCTCATACAATTGAAGATATTGCATCAGAGATATATGGCCATGATGTTAAAGTTTACATAAAAGTTAAGGAAGAATTTCCATCAAATAAAAGCAATAAAAAAAAGACTTTTTCAAGTATTGAAAATAACTCGATTGCCACTCGTGAAAATTTAGATGTTAAATCTAAGCAAGCCCCAGTAAAAAAAATTTTACCGGGTTTGAATCTTCGATATGTTTTTAATAGATTTGTTGTTGGTCCTAATAGTCGGATGGCTCATGCTGCAGCAATGGCAGTGGCTGAGGCCCCTGGTCGAGAATTTAATCCATTATTTATTTGTGGGGGAGTTGGGCTAGGTAAGACTCATCTAATGCAATCTATTGGGCATTACAGGTTAGAAATCGATCCAGGAGCAAAGGTTGCATACGTTTCTACTGAGACTTTTACTAATGATTTAATAGTTGCGATCAGAAAAGATGGAATGCAAGCTTTCAGAAATAGATACAGAGAAGCTGATTTGATATTGGTTGACGATATTCAATTTATAGAAGGTAAAGAATATACTCAGGAAGAATTCTTTCATACATTTAATGCTTTGCACGAGGCAGGCAGGCAAATTGTTCTTACAAGTGACAGACCTCCAAGCCAAATCCCTCGTTTACAAGAAAGATTGATTTCAAGATTCTCAATGGGACTAATTGCAGATATCCAGGCGCCCGATTTGGAGACGAGAATGGCAATATTACAAAAAAAGGCTGAGCATGAAAGAATGCGCTTACCAAGAGATTTGATTCAGTTTATTGCTGGACGATTCACTTCTAATATAAGAGAATTAGAGGGTGCTTTTACTCGTGCTGTCGCATTTGCCTCCATAACAGGGTTGCCAATGACAGTGGAATCAGTGGCACCAATGCTTGATCCTACTGGACAAGGAGTAGAAGTTAAGCCTAAACAAGTACTAGAAAAAGTAGCTGAAGTCTTTGGGGTTACTGAGGAGGAAATGCGTAGTCCAAGTAGGCGTAGGCCTGTTAGTCAGGCAAGGCAGGTAGGTATGTATTTAATGCGCCATGGGACAGATTTAAGCCTTCCTCGTATTGGAGAATCTTTTGGGGGAAAGGATCATACAACAGTTATGTATGCCATTGAACAAGTAGAAAAAAAATTATCAAGTGAGCCACAATTAGCAAGTCAAGTTCAAAAAGTGAAGGATCTTCTTCAGATCGATTCACGAAAACGTCGTTGAATTTAAGATCTAATAGTGAGATGAGTTTTAGATTTTTCAATTAAACTGCATAGGATTTTGGTCTAGCCTATTTCTTGTAGGTATTTCAGGACCTTGATCACTACCATCAATATTTGCTGTGCGTTCAAGAGCTTGCCTAAATAATCTTCCAGATAATAAAGGCATATCTCTTGGAACTGAAATTCTGTCTCGGAGGTAACGTAATGCAGAGGCACAATACTTCTCTGGACGGCAATCTGTTTTTGAAATCATAGAAGTTAAGGCTGCTCTCAATGGCTGATCAAATAATTTATTTTTCATTGGGCTAACAGCAATGATCCTTTCTTTGTGTTTGATAACTCTTGCTAAAGCTAATGCCTCAAATTTCTGCTCAGGTTTTTGATCAATTTTGAAATCTACTAGTTCTAATTGCCCTAATCCAGCACCCACATCAATTTCTTGGGAAAACAATTGTTGATTTGCATTTGAATTAGTAAAGCAACCTCCCATTTGAGGGGGTAAATCATGAGCATGAGTGTGAAAATCTCCTTGAGTCCCTCTATATTCCTCAAGTTTTTCAAGATTTTTAAGCCATGTATTTATAAAAGGGTGCTCTTCTCTCAATGAATATCCTTTGTAGTAAGCCAATGAGGCATTCATTCTTTCAACATATGGAATGAAAATCACATCTGCTGATCCAGGCTTTTCACCATTTACTGTTGAGACTGGTGTTAGCCATCCTGAAGCATTTTTTTGTAGTTCTTTTTCAAATTTTTTTGCAATATTTCTGAAATTCTCTTTCTTTTGTACTTCTTGGGCTTGAAAAAGAGAGTTGCGACACAACCAATTACACCAAGATGAGAATAATTCTCTTTCAAGTCTCCTATTCTCTAAGACTTTCTTCTCGTTAAGCGATTGACCTAGAGGCCCATAAATCTCTTCTAACACAAATAGGATCTCATCACTTTCTGTGAATACATGATTTTCAATTTCTATTGCAGGGAGCATTCCTGAGGGCACTTTTTTTAAATACCATCTTTCCTTTTCTCCGTAGCAACGCATGGTTACTTTTTTAATCCGGTAAGGAATTTTTTTCAGCTCTAACCAAATCCAAACTTTTTGGCAATAAGGACACCAAGCATGATTGTCTCTGTAAAGAGTAACAATTGCCTCGGACTCATCTTTATTAAAAAGACGAAGTGAGGAATATGGGTTGTTTATCCCATTGATTTGATCAATGGGATCGGCTGCATATATTGCTAATTCTTCCCAACTCATTGCATTTCTGGTTGGATTCATTTATTTCAACGAGAATAGAGAAATAATACTAGGTTGCAAAATTGAAAAGGTCTTTTGATTTGATTGTCATTGGTGCAGGATCCGGTGGATTAGCTGCTGCAAAGAAAGCAGCCAGTTATGGAGCATCTGTAGCGATCGTCGAGGGCGATCTTGTCGGAGGGACGTGTGTAATAAGAGGTTGTGTTCCTAAAAAATTATTAGTTTGTGGCTCTTCTCTATTAGAGGTTTTTTTGTCTGCACCATCTTATGGTTTTGATTTTGATAATTTAAAGATCAAGTCAGAGACTTTATTAGCTAATGTTCGAAAGGAAGTGCAAAGGCTGAATGAATTACACGAGAATTTTCTAAATAAGGCTAATGTTGAGCTTTTTAAAGGTTGGGGTGAGTTTAAAAATTCAAATTGTATCGCAATTAAAAATCGAATAAATGGAGAGACTTTGAATGAACTTGATGGAGAAAGAATTTTGATTGCAGTGGGAGGCAGACCTCAAAGACCAAATATCGAGGGTGCCTCTTTAGGTTGGACAAGTGATGAGATGTTTCTTCTCAAAAGCTTTCCGAAAAAAATTACAATTATTGGTGCAGGCTATATTGCTTGCGAATTTGCATGCATTTTGCACGGTTTAGGTGTTGAGGTTACTCAATTAGTTAGAGGTGATCGGATTTTAAGAGGATTTGACTTTGAACTTTCTTCAGCACTAACCGAGGAAATGAAAAATAAAGGAGTTAACATAAACTTTGGTGAGAATATTTCTTCATTAAAAGGAACTCCTGGATCTTTAATTATAAAAACAAATACAGGTAAAGAGTTTGATTCGAATGGATTGCTTTTCGCTACTGGTAGAAAGCCATTTTTAGAGGGGTTGAAGTTAGAACAAGCGGGTATAGAAACTCTTGAAAATAAAATTAAAGTTGATAGTGAAAGTAAAACAAATATTTCTAATATCTTTGCTATTGGAGATGTAACTGACAGGATCAACTTGACACCTGTAGCAATTGATGAGGGTAGAAAGTTTGCTGATAGAAATTACGGCAAATCAGATCAAAAGGTTAACTATGATTTTGTCCCTTATGCTGTATTTAGTCAGCCTGAAATAGCTTCTGTGGGCATAACTGAAGAGAAGGCTATCCAGTCGTTGGGAAAAGATAAAATTGAAGTATATAGATCAATATTTAGACCCTTATCTAAATCGTTGCCAAAGACTGGTCCTAAATGTATTTTAAAGCTAATAGTTGATAAAAATAATAATAAAGTTTTGGGATGTCATATGATTGGTGACAATGCATCAGAGATTATTCAGATGGCATCGATCTCACTAATGCTAGGAGCTAGAAAATCTGATTTTGATAATACAATGGCATTGCATCCTACAATAGCCGAGGAATTCGTGACAATGAGATAATTTATATAAAGGCTTTAGTTATTAGAACTTTTTCTTAGCCTTAACCAGTAAGCAATTGTCTTATATATAATTATTATTATTGATAATGATATGGCTATAAAAACTAATTCTTTAAATACTGAATGTAAAGTTGGTAGAGTTAGAGGTATTATTTTGTCTGCAATGTAAAGCATATATAATCCTAATAAAACACCACCTTCTCCTCTACTTATTATTCCTTTTGTCCAAAAAATCGGCATGCAAGCAAATGTAGTAATTACCATGATAGGAATATCCTTAGTTATAAGTAAATTCTCAACCACTAAACCACTGCCTCCAGATAATACAGAACAGCTACCTAAAACTAGTAATTGATTTAATAAACAACTTCCAATTACGTTGCCTATTGCTAGATCAGTTTGACCACGAATAGCAGCCACTAATGAAGTAATCAACTCAGGTAAAGAGGTGCCCAGCGAAACTATCGTTAACCCAATTATGGCTTCGCTTACACCTAATAATCCTGCAATTGTAGATGCACCTTCTATTAACAGCCTTGATCCAAGAGTTAGCAAGATAATACCACCTAATAATTTCACGCCTGCATTTAATAAACTTGTTGAGTCTTTTTCTATATTAATTTCTGGCTCTGCTTCTTGGGTTTTTTGAGGCTCCTCTCTTGCTGTGCGAATTTCCCAAGTGGTATTTATTATCAGCGCAACTATCAAAGCTACTCCAAATTGCCAAGTTATCAGCTCTGAAGCGGCCATCCCCCAAACGGCAGTTGAGACTGCTAAAAGAAGAGGAATGTCTCTCCTTACAAGACGACTTTCAACTCTTAAAGGTCGTAAAAGAGCACTTCCTCCAAGAACTACCATCACATTGAAAATATTGCTGCCAACAATGTTGCTTAAAGCCAGACTATCTGATCCAGCGAGGGAGGAGTTAACACTCACAAATAGTTCTGGTGCACTTGTCCCGAGAGATACTATTGTTAAACCAATAACTAGTTGCGGGATCCCAAGGATTAAGGCTAAAGCGACAGATCCTTGAATAAAGAACTCCCCACCGCTAAAAAGTAAAAGTATCCCAGTAATAAGCTCTAAAAATGACAATAATATTGATGGCATAATTGAGTGATTTATGGAGAAACTAAATTAGTGAATTAATTTATATTATTTTCATTTGGTATTATCGTAATATCTTAGCCCTTTATTGATACTTGAAGACTAATAGATCAAGGTTGCATAAGATATACATTGAAAAAGCTTTAATCCTGTGATTGCTTCTGTTAATCAAATCTCATTATTAAAGCCGGATGATTGGCATCTGCATTTGAGAGATGGAAAGATTCTGAAAGGTGTTTTAAGTCATACAGCAGATGTGTTTTGTCGTGCAATCATCATGCCTAATCTTGATCCGCCAATCACTACTTTAAGCCAAGCACAAGAGTATAAAAAAAGAATTATCCAGTCTATCCCTGAAGGTGTTTCTTTTACCCCATTAATGACAGCGTATCTTACAGATGATATGCCTGCGGAGGTCTTAGAGAGAGGCTTTAGAGAAGCTGTCTTCCATGGAGCAAAGCTCTATCCAGCTAATGTGACAACTAATTCCTCGTATGGGGTTACAGATATAAGTAAAGTCGACAATCTATTTGAGACGATGGAAAGAATTGGTATGCCATTATTGATTCATGGAGAAGTGACCGATTTTAATGTTGATGTATTTGATAGAGAAGCTGTTTTTATTGAGCGTCACCTTGAACCATTATTACGAAGATTTTCATCACTTAAAGTGGTTTTAGAACATATCACGACCATTGATGCAATTGACTTTGTAGAAAACAGTGAGTTTGATATAGCCGCTACAATCACACCTCATCATCTACATATCAATCGAAACGCAATGTTCAATGGTGGGTTAAGGAGTGATTTTTATTGCTTACCCACAGCCAAACGTGAAATTCATCGTATTGCTCTAAGACAAGCGGCTACTAGCGGTAAACCTTGCTTTTTCCTTGGAACTGATTCAGCACCTCATACCCGTAGATTTAAGGAAAGCTCATGTGGATGTGCGGGAATCTTTAATGCCCCTTTCGCTTTGGAAAGCTATTTAAAAGTTTTCGAAGAAGAAAATGCCCTAGATAGGTTTGAAGCTTTTTCAAGTATCAATGGAGCAACTTTTTATGGATTACCTTTAAACACAGAGAGAATAAAATTAGTTAAAAAAAATATTTCCGTACCTCAAATGATTGACGTTGGACTAGACGGTGATCCCAATGATTTTGTAAAACCATTTCATTCAGGAGAAACTCTTCGTTGGGCAATCGAGCATTTTTAGTGAGATTGGTGAATGAGTCTTCCCATAATTATTTAACTCTAGATATTCTTAAGAGTACTGATTTAAGCACATACGTTTACGCTAATATGTGAATGGCTTAGAGTTGAATCTCTAGCATTGTGATAACCCTTGCTATCACTGGGGAGTGTGGCGGAATTGGTAGACGCACCAGACTTAAAATCTGTTGGCCGCTTTTTGGCCGTGGGGGTTCAAGTCCCCCCACTCCCATGATCTTTTCTATCTCGATTGTGTGTTTAGTCCCTTTTGGTTTAATGGGAGCGGTTAATCCGATAATTACATTATCTGCTTATGCGGTATTGGGAGGGGTGTATTTATTGGTAGTTCCTTTATTTCTTTTTTATTGGATGAATAATCGTTGGAATGTTATGGGAAAGTTAGAACGCCTTTTTATATATGGACTTGTGTTTCTTTTCTTTCCTGGAATGGTTTTGTTTGCACCGTTTCTTAATTTAAGAATGAATGGAAAAGAGGAGTCTTGAACTTTGACAAGAGCACAGGTTTTTCAAATAGGTTTGCTTGTTTTTGTTTTAGGTGGCTTGGGATATGAAGTGTTTCAGTTACTTGGATTTGAATCAATATCAGCTGGTATTGCAGCACAGTCAATATTAATTTTAATTATTTTTGCATGGACCGCTTCTTACCTATTCAGGGTTTTTTCTGGGAATATGACTTTTATGGAGCAACGGAAAAGATACAGAGAGGCTTATGAAAAATTGACTGATGAAAAAATTAGAGAAAAGTTTGAGGCCATGACAGAAGAAGAAAAAATTGAATTGCTAAAAACCGTTGAGGAAGAAAGTATTGAATAAACTTAAGTTTTAATTACTAAATCTCAATAATTTCTTACTTTTAGGGATACAAAAATGATAAAAAAGATAGATACCCAAGGCTTAAAACATTGAAAAGTACAAATATTAGTAGGTCTTTTTCCAAAATAAAAAAGGAGAAAAGAATTGCATTAATGCCTTTCCTTATGGCAGGTGACCCTGATTTGGAAACCACAGCAAAGATTTTGTTAAAACTTCAGGCAAATGGTGCTGACATGATTGAGCTAGGCATTCCATATAGTGATCCTTTAGCAGATGGACCGATTATTCAATTAGCAGCTTCCCGAGCTCTCTCTGCGGGAACTTCTCCTGACAGGGTTTTCAAAATGTTGTCTGAATTGAGAGATCAATTGACAATACCAATAATTTTATTTACTTACTCAAATCCACTTATTAATAAAGGTCTGGAAGAATTTTGCTTACAAGCTTCAAAAGTAGGTGTCTCAGGCCTTGTCGTTCCCGATCTTCCTTTAGAGGAAGCAGAAAAGCTCTCAAAGATAGCTGAATCTGAAGAAATTGATTTGGTTTTACTTGTTGCCCCCACAACACCTAAGGACCGTATGAAAAAAATCGCAGCAACTTCTAATGGATTTACTTATCTTGTTAGTGTTACTGGGGTGACAGGAGAAAGGTCTTCACTAGAAGATAATGTTGAGACTCTTGTTAAACAACTAAAACATGCTTCATCTAGTCCAATTGCTGTGGGCTTTGGAATCTCGGAGGTAAAACATATTCAACAAGTTAGAGAATGGGGAGCTGATGGCGCAATTGTTGGTAGTGCCTTAGTCAAAAGAATTGCTAATGCCTCTATCGGAATGAAAGTCGAAGAAGCCGGTTCTTTTTGTAAGGAACTAAGAGCTGCGACTAACTAATATTTTTTTAAATAGAAACAGATCAAGCTGAAAATTGAATTCTTTTCTATGTTTTATCTTGAGAAAGATTATCTTTACTTAATTTGAAAAATATGGATCAATTTGTACTTTGGGGGTCTTACTGTGAAGATGCTCTAATAAAGAGAAAACCATTTAGGGAAGAGCATTTACACAGACTCTCATTATTTAAGAAAGAAGGTATTTTGATAACATTAGGACCGACAAAATGTAATAGATATGTTTTTGGGATATTTAAATCTGATGATATTGAGCATATAAGAAGTCTTATCAAAGAGGACGTGTACTGGAGAGAGGGAATATGGACTGATTTCGAAATTTACTCCTGGACCCAAGCATTTTGAGCTTGTTCCCAGACCCAATTAGCTACAATTTTATCACCATTGTCTCCTAGCTTATCTTCATATCCACTCATTATTCCTATCCCTTGTCTAGCTATCTTCGCTATAGTTTCTGAATTGTCAATTCCATTACGCTTTAATGATGAAATCTTCAAATTCTTTGATCTTCTGATTATGTTCCCGCCATTAATGTGACATCCAGCACAGTTATGTTTAAAAAGATTTTCCCCTAAATCTGCCTCAATAGCATTGAGCTCTTTCGGCAAACTTAAATAAAAAAATGTGAAACAAAAACTGATTAGAAAAAAACCTCTTAATTTTTTGAAAAAAAAATTCAAAATTTTTTTCATAGTCTTGTAAATCTTATTTATTGAATTTAATTTTTGAAAGATCCTCACAAATTTCGTCAAGAAGATCAAGTTGTCCAGAAGAATTTAATTCAAAGCTTTTTTTTGTTTTCCCTTCTCCACCGTTTGTCCATAACTCTTCAACTTCACAAAGTCGATTAGCAATTTTTGGGATTCCACCAGAGTTATAATCTTTTTTTAAAGATTCAATTAAAGTTGGCATTCTTGCTGAAGGGAGATTCAGAGTTTGGCAAAGTTCTGATTGTGTTCTACCAGTCTGCTTCAACCAATCTTTGATAAGAAGAATAAGATCTTCTTCCATATCTTTTGACCAGCGCTCTTTGCTCATAGAGGAAACCATTTATCTAACTTAGACTTTGCTCTGAACTTTATTTCTGGAGTGATGTGATGTTGCCAAAGGCTTATTACAGCGGTTAGAGCCACAAGATCATCGCTAAAACCTGAGGCAGGAATGAAGTCTGGAATTAAATCAACAGGAACAATTAAATAAGTAAGTGCTCCCATTATGGATATTCTCACTTGGGGGGGGGTTGCGTTATCAATGATGAGTTCAAATCCTTCTAAAGCAGGCTGTGCAATCACTCTGCCTGCCCTTAATAAGATCTTTTTAAGTACACCCTCATTGATAACAGAACTTTCAAGTACTTCTGCTTCAAATACTTCTTTATTTGAGTTTCTTGAACTAACCACAATTAAATACTTGATTCTAAAAGACCACTTTGAACCCCTGTCTTTCTCAATTTCCTTAATGCGCGTTGTACAACTTGTCTGCAATATTCCCTGCTGCAATTCATTTGTCTTGCTACTTCAGCTAACGTCCTCCATTCATTTGATCCATCTAGGCCAAATCGAAGACTTAGTATCGTTCTCTCCTTAGGTGTGAGATTTGATTTGTCCAATAATGACCAAGCAGAAGCACTTCTTTCTGCTAATTCGGCTAGTTCCATAGGAGGGACTTCTTCACTTGGCAGAATATCGACAAGCTCTGAAGGATCTGCTTTTGATTTGACTGCACCTTGCAAACTTACTGTGATGCTTCTCAACTCGCATGCGAGCAATTCTTCTACTTCCTCTAAAGGAATTTTCATTTGTATTGCTATTTGGTTAGTTGAGGGATGAACTCCAAGTTCTTGCATTAGTCGAGACTTGGCAGCACGAAGTTTTGTTAGCTTTTCATTTATGTTTACAGGAATTCTTATGGTTCTACTTTGTGTTGACAGTGCTCTATTTAATCCTTGCCTAATCCACCAGTAAGCGTAAGTTGAAAATCGATGACCTCTCTTGGGATCGTATTTCTCAACAGCTCTTGTTAGGCCTAGAGTGCCTTCTTGAATCAAATCAAGAAGGTCTAGACCTTTACCTTGGTAGCGTTTGGCCAGGTTCACAACAAGCCTCAAATTTGCTGTGATCATTTGATTCTTGGCACGCTCACCTGCTTTAAGCTTTTTCTTTTCTACGCTTGAATATTCGCACGCTGGCCCATTGCCTCCAGCTTGTTGGCAGCGTTCATTAAGTGCAACCATTTCTTGTACTTCTCTACCCATTGTGAGCTCTTGCTCTGGTGTAAGCAATTCGTGTCTTCCTATTTCTCCAAGAAAGTCGCTTAATGAGCTCACGATTTATTCCTCCTTGTATTAACAACCTAGAGAGAAATTGTTTACTTTCAATAGGCGTAATAAAGTGTTCGGAATTAATTATTTATCTTTTATCTATTCTGAATGCCTTCACTAGGTCAATTAAGCTAAAAAAGGTTTGTATATTTTTCACTTAGCTTCTTTGAAAAGCGTTTAAATAAATTAATTTAAAAAAAAAATATCTCAGAACCCATTGATATCAATGATATTTTTAAAGTAGTTTTGATCTGTAAAACTCTTTAAAGATTTTTTAGTCACGAATAAAATTATTTTTAAGCGCTATCCCTAATTTTAGATAAACGATAATTGACGATAGATTTAAGAAAATCGGTTGATTGTTTTTTTTCTCTTTCAAGACTTTCTTATGAATTTAATCCATTGTCTTTCTACCAAAGAATCTTATTTATAAGTAAAAAAATAAATAAGAGTTGGTTTTTGCTACTGATTTCTTCTTGGAGCGCCTCTCCTTTTAACTAAAACTTTCAGAACATCTTCCCAGGAAACGTTTTGATGGGCTAAAGAAACTTGCATATGGAAAACTAGATCGGCGGCCTCATTAGCAACTGAAATAGGATTTTTATCTTTACAAGCCATAATAAATTCGGCTGTTTCTTCTCCTATCTTTTTTAGGATTTTATTATCGCCTTCCTTTAGAAGACTATTTGTATAGCTTCCCTCCTCAGGATTACTCTTACGACTCTCTATAACTTTGAACAATTCACTACAAGCATCAGATGGAGGGTAAAGAACGTCTTCATTTGTTTCTAAATCTTTAAAGAAACAACTTCTTTTTCCCGTATGGCATGCGATTGAACCAATTTGCTCAATTGATAGAAGTATTGTATCTGAATCGCAATCAGTCCTAATACCTTTCAATTTTTGAAAATGACCGCTCGTTTTTCCTTTGTGCCAAAGTTCTTTCCTTGAACGACTCCAATAGTGAACTTCACCAGATTCTAATGTTTTCGTAATGGATTCTTTGTTCATCCATGCCATCATTAAAATTGAGCCATCGACCCAATCTTGAGCTATGGCCGGGATCAGCCCGTTTTGATCAAAATGTAGATTATCTATAAAAAGCATTTTTAATTAAGCCAAATCGGCTTTTAACTCTAACTATTTAAATTTAATCCTCTATTGGTTTTTTATTCATCTTTTTATGACGATTAAAGATATTCCATTTAATTGCTCAAAGCATTTTAAAGACTATCCATGCTCGCACCGTCAATGGAAACATAAAGGTCACTGTCGTTATGTTCATGGATACAGTCGAAGCTTTACCTTTTGTTTTGCTTCAAACGAACTTGATGAGAATGGCTTCGTTGTTGATTTTTCAAGTCTGAGGCCTTTGGAAGAGAAGTTAAGAGAGCATTTTGATCATACTTTTTTAGTCAATTTTGATGATCCTCTTCTTGAAACATGGAAAGACCTTCACTCTAAAGAAGTACTAGATCTTAGAGTTATGAATAATGTTGGTATGGAATCAACCGCTGAATTAGTGTGGGGATGGGCTAATGATTTATTATTTTCAAGAGAGAAAGGTAGATCTTGTTGTTGGAAAGCAATAGCACATGAAAATGATGTTAATTCGGCTTGTTATACCTTCCTCCCTGAGTGGTTCAAGCCTTAATACAGTAAGACTTCTTGTTGAAATATAATTAACGTTTTCAGCTTATTAGTTGAAAATTAATTTTGATTCTTTATTTTCTATCTTTATAGTGCTTCCTTCTTTATATTTGCCTTTAAGAATATATTTTGCTATTTCACTTTCTAATTCTTTTTGAATAACTCTTTTTAAGGGCCTAGCACCATAGCTTGGGTTGTATCCAATTTCAGTAATCAAAGATAGTACATTACCATCAATTTCAAGCTCGATTCCTTTGGCTTCTAACCTTTCTCTTAAACGGTTTAATTGTAAATCGACTACTTTAAGTAGAGTTTCTTTTTTAAGTGGTTCAAAATTAATTATTTCATCAAGCCTGTTTAGGAACTCAGGCCTGAAATTTGATTTGAGTTCTTGATTAATAAGTTCATCTATATTTTTCGACGGATTATTAGTTACATCATTTTCAGAGATTAATTCACTTCCTAAATTACTGGTGAGAATAATAATAGTGTTTGTGAAATTTGTTGTTCTTCCTTGCCCATCAGTTACTCGGCCTTCGTCAAGTATCTGTAGTAATACGTTGAAAACATCTTTATGTGCTTTTTCAATTTCATCGAAGAGCAAAACGCAATAAGGCTTTCTTCTGATTGCTTCTGTTAATTGTCCACCTGCTTCGTACCCAACGTAACCAGGAGGAGCACCAATTAAGCGACTTATAGAGTGTTTTTCCATATATTCAGACATGTCTATTCTAATTAGGGCATTTTCACTATCAAAAAGTTGAGAAGCCAAAGCCTTAGATAATTCAGTTTTACCGACGCCTGTCGGTCCTAAAAATAAAAAACTTGCTATTGGTTTATTTGGATCACTAAGTCCTGTCCTTGATCTTTGTATGGCAGATGATATGGATTGGACGGCTTTATTTTGACCAATAACTTTTTTTTGAAGCTCAGATTCAAGATTGAGTAATTTTTCAATTTCAGTTTGCGCAAGTCTTTTAACTGGGATAGATGTCCACTTTGCAATTATTTCAGCTACATCATCAGCGACAACCTCCTCTCTCAAAAGTGATTTCTCAGCATTGCGAGATGATTTTTTTAAATTAAGTTCTTTAGATTTTAAATTTTGTTGATAATTTACAAGGGTGCCGTATTCAAGTTCAGCTGCCTTGTTTAGGTCATAATTCCTTTTTGCTTTTTCTATGTCTAGTTGTACTTTCTCTATTTCTTCTTTAAGTGTTGAAATTTCTTCGATTGACTCTTTCTCTTGTTCCCATTTCTTGTTTACTTCAATTTGACTTTTTGTTAATAATGCTAGTTCCGTATTAATTAATTCGAGTCTCTCTTTGCTAGAAGAATCTGACTCACCTTGCAAAGATAATTTCTCCATCTCAAGTTGTATGATTTTTCTATCAATCTCATCAATTTCTTCTGGTTTTGATGTTATTTCCATCTTTAAACGTGAGGCTGATTCATCTATTAGATCGATAGCTTTATCCGGTAAAAACCTCTCGGGTATATACCTATCACTCAATATCGCCGCAGCTATTAGAGCGTTATCAGAGATACGAACACCATGATGGACTTCATATCTTTCTTTTAGTCCTCGTAAGATAGAAATCGTATCTTGGACTGAGGGTTGTTTTACAAGTATTTGCTGAAATCTTCTTTCCAGCGCAGGGTCTTTCTCAAAATGTTCTCTATGTTCATTGATGGTTGTTGCTCCAATACATCTCAGTTCACCTCTAGCAAGCATTGGTTTTAGGAGATTACTGGCATCCATTGCTCCACCACTCGCACCTGCTCCGACGACAGTATGTATTTCATCGATGAACAAAATTATTTTTCCTTCTGAATCTGTGACGTTTTTAAGAACTGACTTAAGTCTTTCTTCAAATTCACCACGGAATTTTGCACCTGCTATTAGAGCCCCCATGTCTAAGGAAATTAATTGACGGTCTTCAAGGGATGTAGGAACATCTCCGTTGATAATCCTTTGTGCTAAACCTTCAATGATTGCTGTTTTACCCACGCCAGCTTCCCCAATCAATACGGGATTATTTTTAGTTCTACGGCTAAGTATTTGAATCGTTCTTCGGATTTCCTCATCTCTTCCAATTACAGGATCTAATTTTCCGTCTCTAGCTGCAGAAGTGAGGTCTAGGCCGTACTTCTGCAGAGCTTCGTAGCTATTTTCAGCATTTTTCTGGGTCACTTTTTTGTCCCCTCTAATTGAATTTATAGCCTCAATAAGGCTGTTTTTGTTGATTTGATTTTGTTCAAACAACCTATGACAAACTCTCTCGTCATCAAATAGGGAAATCACTAAATGTTCGCTTGAAATAAAATCATCTTTGAATGATTGTTTAATATTTTTTGCTCTTGAAATTGAAAAAGATATATTTTTGCCAAAGAAAATTGATTCTTGAGCCTTCAGCATTTTTGGTTGGTTCTTTATAAAATCTTCTATTTCTGTAAGTAGCTTTCTTATTGTCCCTCCCGATCTTTCTATTGCTTTTATTGCGATTTCATTTTTCTTTAGAAGAGACCAAAGAAGATGTTCTGTTTCTAAAGTCTGATGTTTTTCAGTCAATGCTAAATCTTTTGCATCAATGATCCCTTGCCAAGCACTGTTAGTAAAATCATCAGGATTTACCTTCATCCTACAAATTAATTTTTTCAGTTAGATACTATTCAAGTCTATTGATTGGATAAATATAAGAAAACCGACCTTTCTTAATCTGGATAAATAAATTTGTGAGATCACTTTAGTTTTTGTAACTAATTAGTTGAATTTTTAAAATATTGATTTTATCTACTTTAGACATATGATTTATATTCATTCGAATTTTTAACGGAACTAAAACTCTCCCATTTGATGGCGAATTAACACTTTTTCTCAACTAAAAATAAATCATTTGATGTCTTAATTCGCAATAGTTTCTCGTCTGAAGAAAATTATGCTTCATGCTTTTTATTGAATTTCAAAATATATTTTTTCAAAAAAAAAAGATGGGGGAAACCCCATCTTTAATAAATTCTTTTGGAGATTTAGTTGACTACGATTTTACCAACCATGCCTGCACCCCTATGAGGCTCGCAGTAAAAGTCGTATGTTCCCGCTGTGCTAAAAGTTCTCTCCCAAGACTCTCCTGGAGCAAAAGCTAAATCTGGATGACTTAGATCATCATTTCCGTCAAAAACTGCATTATGAGGAGCAAGTTTGTTGTTTACAAACTTTACGGTGTCACCAGCGCTTATGTTTAGGGTGCTTGGTTCAAAAGCAAGCATTCCAGCATCGGTGCCAAGCTTAACTTCAACAGTTGAAGCATTTACATTGGATACGCCAATTACTAGAAATGCAAAAAAAGCAAATAAAGCTGTTGAAATAGAACGAATCATGAAATTAATTCTTTTCTTTTTTTAATTTTACTACTTTAGCTTCTGTTTGACATTTTAGTGTTTAGTTAAGCCAGAATTATGTAAAACTTGACTTAGAGTTTTGGCATAGCTGATACCCCCAAAGGTTTCAGGAGAGGTTACGGGCTCATGTATAAAGTGTTTTTGTCTAAGACTGAATCTATCCCAATTTGTAATTTGTATTGGAAGTAAAATCGTTAAAAGTTCAATAAGCCAAGTCCAAAGAGGGATTTGAGGGACTTTACTCATTCCTTTCCATTTTAGAAGCGTCTGAATTACAACATCAATACTTATATAGGGTTGCCCTAAAACCAATTTTTTTATTTTAGTGCCCGTAACAGCTTGTGCAGGTTTGAAATTAGAGGTGGCTAGATGCCCGCAAATATAAGCAATATCTGCCGCGTGAATAAAATGAAACCTTGAGAATAATTTTATCCATCTTGCCAGCCAGATCCATTTCAATGCATCTCTAAGACCTTTGGTCAGATAACTAGTTGGAAAATTACTTTTTCCGTCTAAACGACCACCAAAAACCAGTGTTGGGAATACAGCTATGATCTTAGTTGCAAGCTCATGAGATTCGAGCTCTCTGAGGCATTGTGCTTTCGTTTGTATATACTCTGTTCCATAGGTAAAAGCTTCCGGTAACAAATTTAAGTTTCTATCAAGAACACTTGCAGTTGAGAAATAAATAATTTGCTTGATATTGGAAGGATTTAGTAAATTGAGCAAATTTTTTACGGCATCAATATTTACTTCTTTCGCTCTTTTAGGATCACCCCAAGCAGTTGCAGTATGAATAACCCTGTTGACTGCTGAAATTTCTTTCTTGAACTTATTTGATTGTCTCAAATCTCCGACTAAAATTTTAATCCTTGGATTGTCTAAATTTATTGAAGTTATTTTTTTTGGATCTCTAACCCATAAAAATAATTCTGAACTTGAGTTTTCGATTAGCCAATTTGCGATATATTGTCCAACACATCCACTTGCACCAGTAATCAGAATTATTTCGTTTTTCAAGATGAAACTTTTATAAGTTCATTGACGTTTTTGCCAGCTTCGAAAAATACTCTTGCATTTTCCTCTGGCGTCCCAGGAAGTATTCCATGACCAAGGTTAAGAATATGTTTTCTACCTTTGGCTTTTTTGACGACATCAACAATTCTTGATCTGATCGCATCAGGAGTACCAAACAAAAGCCCTGGATCAACATTTCCTTGTACTCCTATTGCTTGAGGCAGCCTTTTTAGTCCATCCGCCATGTCAACAGTCCAATCTAAAGAGACTATATCTACTCCGGTTTGTCCCATCCTTTCAAGGACTCCAGCACTTCCAGAGATATATAAAATCATGGGTGTATCTGGATGCTTCTCTTTTACTAAATTGACTACTTTTTGTTGATAAGGTGCAGCAAACTTGTCATAATCTTGTGGACTTAATTGTCCTGCCCATGAATCAAACATTTGAACTACTTGGGCCCCAGATTCAATTTGATAGGACAAATAGTTCGCAATTGATTTTGCAAAGTGATTTAAAAGTTGATGCAGCAGTTCTGGCTCTTGGAATGCCATCGCCTTTATAACTGCATAATTTTTGCTGCTTTTCCCTTCTACAACATATGCAGCAAGCGTCCATGGAGCACCTACAAACCCAAGAACTGCAGCCTTGTTCCCAACGCTTTCTCTTAGCCTTCCAAGGACTTCACCAACAAAAGACATGCTTTCTTCTGGTTGAAGAGGCTTTAGGTCTTTAATCTGTTCGAGGCTTCTTATTGGGTCGTTTATCAAGGGTCCTTTACTTTCAACGATGTCAAAGTTGATTCCCATTCCAGGAAGAGGAGTCAAGATATCTGAAAAAAGTATTACTCCATCTGGTTGAAAAGCTTTAAAAGGTTGCATTGAAATTTCATAAGAAAGATCGGGGTTTTCGGATCTTTCCCTGAAACTTGGATGGTTATCACGCAGGTCTCGGTATACCTTCATGTATCTCCCCGCTTGGCGCATCATCCAAACCGGGGGCCTCTCAACATTTTCGCCGCGAGCGGCACGAAGTAGTAAAGGATTAGTTTCGTTCATTATTTTGTCCTTTTAATCGAAAAACTTACATGAATCAGTAACTTGAAAATCATGAAATAGGTTCTCTGCAAAAGTTCGTCATACCTTTTAAATTTTTACATCCAGACGACAGTTGAAATTAGGTTATGAGGCAAGGTTGAAACATTTCTATTCGAGGAAGGTTAATTCTTCTTGGATTTATGCTTAAGAACCAAAACGCTAAGAGGAGGAAGGCAAAGATCTATAGAATTTTCATAGCCATGTATTTTGAATAGATCTGTTGATTTCCCTCCCATATTACCTAGATTTGAGCCTCCATATTGATTCGCATCTGTGTTAAAAATTTCTTCATAGAATCCATCGATAGGAACACCTATTCGGTAATTAGAGTGGTTTTGAGGGGTAAAGTTTGCCACTATTACTAACCATTCGCCATCAGTTTTTTCTCTTCTCATAAAACTGATTACTGAATTTTTATTATCATCGCAATCAATCCACTGGAATCCGTATTCGTCAAAATCATTTCTCCATAAAGCAGGTTCTTTTTTGTATAAGGTATTCAAATCATCTACTAATTTCTGTATTCCTTTGTGAGGTTCATAATTTAGAAGATCCCATTGCAAATCATCCCAAACATTCCATTCTTGGCGCTGCCCAAATTCCATTCCCATAAATATTGTTTTTTTACCTGGATGTGTCCACATATATGCAAGCAAGGCTCGTGTATTAGCATACTTCTGCCAGTCGTCACCTGGCATTTTGTGTAAGAGATGACTTTTCCCATGAACGACTTCATCGTGGCTTAATGCAAGCATAAAGTTTTCGGTAAAGTTATAACAAATGGAGAAAGTAATGTTATTTTGATTGAATTGTCTAAACCATGGGTCAATTTCAAAATAATCGAGCATATCGTGCATCCAACCCATGTTCCATTTGAGGTTGAAACCAAGTCCATCTATGTCAGTTGGTTTGGTTACACCAGTCCATGTGGTTGATTCTTCGGCAATAGAAAGTGCACCTGGAAAATGTTGAAAAAGAACGTGATTAGCCTGTTGTAGAAATCTGACTGCTTCAAAATTTTGATTTCCTCCATCTTCATTGGGTATCCATTCACCCTCAGGACGAAGATAGTCTTTGTAAAGCATTGAGGCGACAGCATCAACACGTATTCCATCTATATGAAATTGATCAAACCAGAAAATTAGATTTGCAACTAGAAAATTACGAACTTCATTTCGACTGTAATTGAAAATTAATGTGCCCCATTCTTTGTGCTCCCCAATTCGGGGATCTGAATGCTCGTAGAGATGGCTGCCATCAAAATAAGCAAGACCATGCTGATCTTTAGGGAAGTGGCCTGGGACCCAATCGAGAATGATTCCTATTCCCTCTTTATGGCATTCATCAACGAAGGCACGAAACTCATCTGGTGATCCATATCTACTTGTTGGCGCATACCAACCAGTAACTTGATACCCCCATGAACCATCAAAAGGGTGCTCTGAAATTGGCATAAGCTCGATATGAGTGAAGCCTCTCTCTTTGACATACGGAATGACCTTATTTGCCAGCTCTTTGTATGTAAGCAGTCTTGAGCCAGGCTTCATATCTGCTGCTGGAACGGGGGCTCTATGCTCTCCATTTGAGTCGATAAAGGGATCGTCTGAGGATGCATGCATCCAGCTCCCTAAATGCATTTCATAAACCGATATCGGTTGCTCTAAAGGGTCTCTATTGTCACGCTTGGATATCCAAGAATTATCATTCCATTGAAATGAATCGATTTTTGCTATGACTGAGCTTTTTGCAGGTCTTACTTCATGTTGAAAACCATAAGGGTCGGCTTTCTCGTAGCAATGTCCTTTCTCAGTCCTGATCTCGTATTTGTATAAATCTCCCTCACTTAGACCAGGTATAAATAGTTCCCAAATGCCTCCTAGACGTTTTTGCATAGGGTGATGCCGACCATCCCATGAATTGAGATTACCAATAACGGAAACGCTTTTTGCATGAGGCGCCCATAAGCAAAACATAACTCCTTGCTTTTTATCTATTTCAGTGAGGTGAGCACCCATTTTTCGCCATATGTGATGGTGATTTCCCTCCGCGAAAAGATGTCTATCAATTTCACCCATCCACTCTTTTCTGAAACTCCAAGGATCATGTTGAATATGTTCGATCCCTCCTCTATTTACTTTTATTTGATAGTCAGTACCAGGATCTTTTTCTAAAACTCCCTCAAAAATCCATTCATGGTTGGGATTTTGTAGCTGAATTTTCTTTTCTTGTGTTAAAAATTCAACTGCATTTGCCTCAGGCATCCATATTCGAATTATCCATTTATCTTTAAACGGTTGAGGACCAAGAATAGAAAAAGGACTTTCATGCCTGCATTCAGAAAGTCTTTGTCCTTCATCTCTCAAAGAATCTAGAAGAATAGACACGGACATGACTTATTTCTGAAATAGCTAGTTAGCTTAATCCTATGCAAGTAAATATTGAACCCCTAAGAGGAAATAAGTGACTCAAATTTAAGTTTTGAATTTGAAAGTAAGAGTGAAATTGTAGTCACTAAGCAGTGAGGGCTGGGTCCCTCGCATAAATATTGACTCTGTCCAGGATTTATCCCAATCGCTGGCCATCCAGATCCTGAGATTGAAATTCTTAAACGATCTCCTTCTTTAAATGTTGCGAGAACTGGTTGAAGTTTGATTTGTCTAGAGCTTTTTATACCTTGATCGTAATTGGCAATTCTTAGTACACCAGTTGAAAGTTGAGTGACAGTATTCTCAACTCCAATAGGAATTATTGATAATGCAACGAACAGATCAAAACTTTCCCTATCGCACTTTGTCTCTAAAAAAAGAGTTGGGATACCTTCTAGTCTAATTTCCTTCAAGAAAGGGTCTGATGTAAATACTGCGACATCAGGTCGAATATCAAGCTTAAATCTGTTCGCTTCACCGGCTGTATCACTGAGATGTCCTCCGATTGCTGGTATTGGTCTCCATGGGTCGTGAACCAAAATCACTTCACTATCTGCTTCTAAATCAGAATTCGGAACTAGGCATCCTTCAAGATGACTTATTGAGGCTAAACCTTCGCTATGAAGATTCCATGTAGGAGTTTTATTTTGAATCGAAAGCTCCCAACTCTTAGTAGTTAGATTCCAAAGATTGATTTGAGGAAAATGAATCTCTTTGTTTGTTTCTTTTAAATGAGAATCAAAAAAATCTAACTGTGTGCGTTGTGCACCCTCCCACCATTGAAGATGAGTAGCAGGACCAATTAGTAATTTAGGATTGCCTCCTGCGTTTTTAGATTTCTCAAAAATATTTAAAATCCCTTTCAAATGAGGATCCCACCAACCCCCGATTAGAAGCAAAGGTTTTTTTAACCAGCTATCTAATGGCTCATGAATTTTCCATTTAGGATTTTTGCTAGACGAAAGATTTAGCCATTTATATGCCATCCCCTCTGGGTCATTCTTTTGAAGTAAATCATGACCGTTATGTAAATATTTTTTCGATTCAAGATTTTCACGTATTTCATGCCAAGCTGTCCAATTCTTCTCTCTTTGTGCTTTTTGGGCGGCTAATTGCAGACCCCATCCGATTCCCAAGTGCCACCAAAACGCTCCCCCCTCACAACTCCAATGTTCATCCTCTGAAAGACCTGTCATTGCAGGAATAATGCAATCAGGTGGAGTAGTACCTTCCTCAGCAATGAGTTGTGTTAATCCTTGATATGAAAAACCGTATGTGCCTAGTAGTCCATTGCATTCAGGCAAGGATCGTACCCAATTATGAGTTTGACTAGTGTCTGAAGCTTCTTGACTGAAACCTGAAAATTCCCCTTCAGACCCACCTTGGCCTCGTACATCTTGAATGACAACTAGATAGCCCTTACTAGCCCACCAAGATGGATGGACATATGTAATCGTAGAAGCAATTTCTCTTCCATATGGCTGGCGCATAAGTAAGACAGGCCATGGCCCGTTCCCTTGAGGCGACCAGATTCGAGATTTTAGTAATGTTCCGTCTCTAAGTTGTAAGTCTTCGTCCCTGTATCTTATTGAACTCATTATCTCTTTAAAAAGTGTCTGGGCAATAAAGACCTCTTACATACATAGAAAGGATCTCAGCATCAACTTCGCTTATATTCTTTTGAATTGAGATTTCCTGAATAGATTTTTTTGAACCAGCTGATATGTTTTCTTTATTTAGTGCTCTGAAACTTTCACATATCGATTTTGCTTCATCAGGATTCCTTTTTACACCCTCAAGAAGTCTTGATTGAGCCATCGCACCTTGACTGATTCCAAACGATGTAAATATTAAACTGATTAGTAAACCATTCATTTCTTTTAGTTTACCTACTTTCTTTTGAATTATATATATTCTATTAGCTAATTGTTCTTGAGTAAATTAAATAATGTTTCTTTTCGCTTTCTCTATTAAAAAGTGAGCTTTTTTGAGATCTATTATTGGAATTCTTCCTGTTCGAAGAATTCTTTCAAATCGACCAGTTCTTTGAAGTAGTTCTTGAGGAGTAAGTCTTGAAATGGCCTTGTTAGAAGCTAACCCTGAGTGCATCAACAAGGCAGCTTCATTAATTTGAATATCTAAAGTACATATAAAATATGCTATGCATTTAAGTCTTTTTAGATTAAGAACACTACCCAGGCTTCCATGTATTAGATGATTTATTTCTTCATCACTAATAGATAATAAAGAATCCCATGTTTTTATATTATTTGATATGAGTATTTTTTCTTCTTGATTAAAGTTTTTAGGAAGATCTTTCAGTAATGACTTATTATTCATCAGTTTCTAATGAGGTAATTTCTTGAATATCAGCATCATTCGTTAAATATTCACTTGTAGAATAATTCCTCTGAGGTAATTCTATTATAGTTGATTCTTTTAAATCATTTATTAATTCACCTAGAATGATTGGTTTACTGATTCCATCACCAGCGGATTCTATCTTTCTAAGCCTGACTTTGACCTGAGCGCCATTTCTTCCTCCTCCTTTCAAATTTCCAGCTATTTGTAACAATGTTGGTTTGATAGCTTCTTTAGGGAAATCATTTGATGCTTGAGCAACAACTAAATCAAATCCATTGTCATAAACTATAGGAGCATATTTGTAACCTTCGACAGCAAACGGAGGAGTATAACTTTGCTCAAAGGCCCAGCAACTAGCAGAAAGTAAAAGTGTAAAAATTGTTGTCCCAGTGAGTCGGAATTTAATTCCCCAGTTAAATAAATAAGCCAAAATAGTCAAGACGCCAAGTCCTGAGCCTCCCCAAGCTAGCCATTTCGTAACATCTTGGATAACTTCACTCATAGACATAGGCTGGTTTCTCCTGAATTGATTCTTTATAGTTTGTTGGCTCCCCCAAGTTTGAGATTATTGTTTCATGGGAGATGAGTGGAGTTCTAAAAGATTAAAGCGGTGGGGACTTGCTGGAACCTTTGCGGCGTTGGGTGGTGTTTTGATTTGGAGTGGCGCAGATCTACTAGTAGATAGGACTATAAGCCGCTTTTCGCCAGAAATAGAAAAAACATTATCTAATTCATTAGGTCATCCTTTAAAAATAGGTTCATACAGGGGGCTGAGACCATGGGGAGTTGAGTTGGGGCCAACAAGTCTACTTCCTGGTATTAAGGATTCTTCTTCGGTTAATATTTCAAATTTAACCATTAAATTTGCTCCTTTTGCGAGTTTATTTAATTGGCAACCAGTTGCAATATTTAATCCAAAAGGAACGGAAATTAAATTAAACAAAAATGATACTGGTTCTTTTTGGGTTGTTCCCCAGAATGATAATTCTAAACAAATTAACCTTCAATTAAAATTTAATTTAAAAGAACCAACGAAAATTGCATTTAATTCTGGTGATACGACATTATTAGCGAAAGGTCGTCTATCTCTAAATCTTGGTAAGAAAAAGATTTATGGTGCGATTAATTTAGACTCCAAAAAACAAGGAAGCCTCTATGTTGCAGGAAAGGGGCATTGGGATGGAATCGAATTTCAAACTAAAGTAAAAAGTAATAAACTTAGTCTTGGGGTTTTTGAGGGCATTTTAGGAAAAAACTCTAATATTATTGCTAGAGGAAATGTAAATGGAAGTCTAAAATTGAGAGTTAAGAAAGGTTTGATAAGGTGTAAGGGTGATTTATCTCTTGATAATTTAACTCTAAGAGGAGGTCCTCTAAGTGATACTTTATCTACAAATAACTCAAAAATAAAATGTGATAATAATAAGCTTAATTGGATCCATTCTAACTGGAATTATGGATATTGGAATATATCTAATTCATCTCAAATACCATTTTATAAAAAGGATAAAACTTATATCAATTCTTTAACTACGATTAAAATTAAAGATTTTGATCACAAACCACTTTCTATAAATTCAAAATTACCAATTTCAGTAGTTGATAGGCAATTTATTCCTGGAGAACTTAATGCTAATTTTAATTTAGAATCTTTTCCTTTAGGTGCTTTAAATCCAATACTAAATGCATCATTATCGGGTAAATTAAATACAAATGGTGACTTTAATGGACCCCTTTCTTCTCTGAACTCTACTATTAACCTTTCCTTAGAAAATCCACAAATTAATGGTATTCGATTAAGGGAAAAATGGAGAGGTTCTTTTACTCGAATTCCAAGAGAAAAGAAATGGGGGAGTTTGATAATGGAATCAGAAGGTGCTTCTATCCCTGGGAATCTTCAAATTAACTTTAATAAGGATGGTAATTTTAATGATTTAAACCTAAATAGATTAGGAGGTGAAATAAGTCTAAATCCTAAATCAAATTTTTTTGAATGGGATGCTAATAAATTTAGATTAGATCGAGTAGAGGTGGCTTTCCCTCCAGAAAAAAGTTTTAAACGAATCTTTGGGGAAGTTTCAGGGAATGGAATATTTTCTCTTGATCCATTAGTTCTTAATGGTGATTTGAATTTAGATTATTTTAGATTGTTAGGCTTCAAATTAAAAAATGCAAGTGTTAAAGGTCAAATTAAAAATTCAGAAATTAATTTAAAAGGTGAATTAATACCATCTGGAAATGGAAAGATTAAATTTGATATTAACAATGGGTCCGAATTTTCTTTGTTAGCTCAAGTGAATGATGTAAGCTCTAGTTGGATTACTGCTACAGCTTTAGAGATTCCTAAATTGGGATTGAAATATTCAGATGCAATTGGTAAGGCTGAAGATTTAGAAAAATTTATAATTGGTTATCCCAATAGTTCTATAGATAGTCAGTTCAAAGCTTTAACTAGGTCTCAGGATTCATATAGAGAAGAGATTTCTAAGATTAATAATGAGAGCATCATTAATCCTTATGATCTTAATGGGAATATTAATGCTGATATTAAATTAAGTGGTCCAAATCTGTCTGATTTAAATTTAGAAGGCAAAGCTTTTGGTAAGGTCTGGACAAACAAATTAAAGATTATAGATTCTAATGATATAAGACCTTTTAAAGCAACTCTTAATGGGAATCTCGCTTCAGGTATGGGAGATTTTTCATTGCTTAATTTTAATTTTTCATTATTATCTTTATTAGTACCAATACCTTCGGCAATTGATGGGTATTTTGGTTTAAAGGGTAAATATAGTTTAGCCAATTCAACTCCACGAGTTACAGCGGATTTAATTATTAAGGATACAGTAATTTATAATAGAAATATTATTTTAGATAATGGAAAAATTTTATTTAAAGATAATTATCTAGAGTTTGATATTGCTCTAAGGGATAAATCTTCGGCAAATCCTGTTAAGTTAGGTGGAACCTACCCATTAATTAGTTCCTCCCCTATTGACTTAAAGGTCGAAAGTCATGGAGATGGGTTGGCGTTTTTGACTGGGATAACGAAAGGGAATGTCTCATGGACCTCAGGGACGGCTGATCTAAGCTTGTTGATTAAAGGAACCCCTGCAAAACCGCTAGCGAACGGTTTTTTGGTTTTAAACAATAGTGAGCTACTTTTTCAAGATAAAGAAATTAATAATTTGAATAGCACAATAGTTTTTGATTTCGATCGACTTGAAGTCCGTAATCTCAAAGCAAATATAGGAGCAAGCGGTATCATTAACAGTCAAGGTGGGATTTCCTTATTTGATTCTCAATTAAGTGAAATAGAGCCATTGGCTATTTCTATAGAGAAAACACGTATTAAAACGGCATTTACTGACATCAACGCTTCATCTAACATTGCTGTTAAGGGATCTATTTTGCAACCTCAATTAGCAGGTGAAGTTTTTATTTCAGAAGGTTCGATTTTTGCTAAAAGAGCTAATAATTCAGATAAGACCACCTCTCAGAAATCTGATAGTTCCAAAGATTCTAAGGTGAAAATAACTCGTAGATTACCTGAACAAAGTTGGAACCAGAGAGAACCTCTGATTTTATTTATTCAAGATGAAGATGCACCTGCAAGTCGAATAGTTAGTGCTGGTTTGCCTAATGGATTTGAATCACTCACCTTTGACAATTTAAAAATCGCACTTGGCCCTTCATTGAGATTGGTTTCTCAACCCTTGGCAAGCTTCGAAACAAATGGATTCCTTCTCTTGAATGGTGCTTTTGACAAGACTCTTGATGTTAGTGGAGTTATTAAACTTGATAGTGGCTACGTTAATCTCTTTACGACTACTTTTAATCTTGATCAAAGTCAACCTAATGTAGCCGTATTTGTACCATCTATGGGCTTGGTTCCATATGTTGACGTGACCTTGAAAAGCCGTGTCCCAGATAATATTAGAGACGTAAGTAATTTTTCCTCTAATGGCATGGCATCATTTGGTATTGGAGGATCTCGTTTCGTGAATGTCGAAGTAACGGCTTCTGGACCTGCAGATCGCATTAGTGAAAATTTTCAATTGAGAAGTACTCCATCTTTGGGAAGAAGTGAGTTGATAGGACTTCTAGGAGGTAATTCTCTTGCAAATCTAATAAGTAGTGGGGGAAATGGTGATGTGCTTGCGAGCTTTTTGAATAGATCTTTTGCTTCGTATCTTCAAGGCAATATCAATGGTTTTTTAAGTGATAGGCTCCAAATATCATTGTATCCTGCATATATAAATGGATCAGATTCAGAGGATGATACTAGTGATAGTAGTGCTTCAAGTACTGATCAGGAAGATGCTAATCTGCAAGGTCAACAGGCATGGGTGACAGAAATTGGAGTTGACCTTAACGATAAAATTAATATCTCAGTTCAGGCTGCTCCTAATCGACAAGAGATTCCACCGAAAGGAAATATTACTTTTCAAATGAATCCCAACGTAGGTCTACTAGGCTCGTTTGATAAGAATGGAAATTGGCAAAGTCAGCTCCAACTCTATTTTAGATATTAAATAAATTAATAGTTGAATAAAAATTACCTAATTAAAAAATACTCAGTTTGATAGGTTCGATAGATTTTTATCTTATTTTATTGCTTGATTCGCCATTGAAGGAATATTTTAAAGATATTAAAAAATTATCTTTGATTAAATACTTGATCTAAATCAAATGAGTACTAACTTTTCAGTTCCTGATCCCACCCCCCAGCTAGTAAAAGTAGCAGAGAGTGCAAAAAAGGCTTCTATTTTGCTTGGTCAAACCACTAATGAACAAAGGTGTGAGGCTTTGACTGAAATGGCTAATGCTTTGAATGACAATGCCGATGAGATTTTAAAAGCAAATATTCAAGATCTTGAAAGATCAGAAAAAGAAGGGTTGAATAAATCACTTTTATCAAGACTGCAGTTAACAAAAACTAAACTCAAAGGATGTATTGACGGCGTTCTTAAAGTTTCAAAACTTGCAGATCCAATAGGGAAAAGACAACTTCATAGAAAATTGGATGAAAACCTTATTCTTGAGAGAGTGACAGTTCCATTAGGAGTATTAGGAGTGATATTTGAATCGAGACCAGATGCATTAATACAAATAGCATCTCTTGCTGTTCGCTCTGCTAATGGAGCTTTATTAAAAGGAGGAAGTGAAGCAAAAGCCACAAATCAAGCAATAATAGATTCTCTTGATAAGGGGTTAAGTAAATCAAGTATAGGTTCAGGATCGTTGTCTTTGCTCACTACACGTCAAGAAAGTTTAGGTTTACTTCGTTTAGATCGATTTGTGAATTTGATAATACCTAGAGGTAGTAATGAACTAGTCCAATTTATTCAAGAAAATACACGTATCCCTGTCTTGGGGCACGCTGATGGGATTTGTCATCTATATGTAGATAATTCTGTAGATATTGATAAAGCTATAAGCATCGCTTTAGATAGTAAGATTCAATATCCTGCTGCATGTAACGCAATTGAGACATTATTAATTCATGAAGATGTCGCCGAGATGTTTTTGAAAAAAGGCTTGCCAATTTTTTCTAGTGCAGGAGTTACTCTTAAGGGAGATGAAAAGAGTCAATCTTTCGGTGTAAAAAACAAGGCTGATGAAGAAGACTGGTCTATAGAATATCTTGATTTAATTCTTTCAATAAAAATTGTTCGTAATGTAGACGAAGCTATTGAACATATTCGTAAATATAGCTCTCGTCATACAGAGGCGATAGTTACTGAAGACAAGGAAGTTGCTGAAAAATTTTTATCTTCGGTTGATAGTGCAGGTGTTTATCATAATTGTTCTACTCGTTTTGCTGATGGTTTCCGATATGGGTTTGGAGCTGAAGTTGGGATAAGTACTCAGACTCTTCCACCAAGAGGACCAGTTGGACTGGAAGGCTTAGTTACCTATCGCTATTATCTCAGAGGTGATGGTGATCTCGTTAAGGATTTTGCTTCTGGAGATAGAAGTTTTTTACATAAGGATTTACCGTTATGAGTCGATTTCATAATTTAAGCGCAATTCATATAAAAGATATAAATTTATGGGCCCATGTAGGGGTTTTAGAAAGTGAGCTAATAAATGGTCAAAGCTTTCTTCTTGATATTAGTTTCTGGTTGGATTTGGATGAGGCATCCAAGCTTGATCAATTAGATAAATCAATAGACTATAGCGAAGTAATTAAAGCAGTTCAAAAACTTTCATTTGAAATTAAGTGCTTAACGATTGAATATTTTAGTGATCAAATTCTTAATCTTCTTGAGTCTCTATATGGTCCAGTTCCAATTCATATTCTGCTGAAAAAATGTTCTCCACCAATACATGGATTTACTGGAAGTGTTCTGATCGATAAAAAAAGGAATTTCTTATTTCCTCTTAATTAATTGAATACAAATAAAAGACCAATTTTTCTTGTTCATGGATTGTGGAACAATCCTAAATTATTTGAAAAATTAATTAAAAAAATAAAAAAAGATGATTTTGAATTGTTCAGACCACATTTGCCACACAAATATGGGAAAACATCTCTAAGGCATTTAGCTCGAGATCTTGATTCTAAAATTGAGGAATTAGTGGGTCCTGAAATCGAAATTGATATTGTTGGTTTCTCAATGGGTGGGTTAATTAGTAGGTGTTGGTTGCAAAATCATGATGGTTTTTTAAGAACTAAACGTTTTTTTAGTATCGGTACTCCTCATTTTGGTACTTACACAGCTCAAATGATCCCTTCATTTTTTATGCCAGGTATTGCAGAGATGAAAAGAGGAAGTAGTCTATTATCTCAATTAAATAATGACTTAACTTCCTTAGAAAAGGTTGAATGTACTAGCTTTTTTACAACATGGGACTTGATGTCGTTCCCAGGCTGGCAAGCAAAACTTTCTATTGGTGATTCTTATCGCTTACCTGTATTGACACATAAAGAGTTGATAACAAATTCTAGTGCTTTAGATGTTTTAGCCAAAAAGATTTTTAATAATAGCTAACTAAGACCACTATGTCTTATTAAAGCTTCAGTAGAGGGAAGTCTTCCTCTAAATTGTTTGAAAACCTTATTGGGTGAACGACTACCACCAAGACTAAGAATTGAATCCCGATATTTTCGACCAATCTTTCGGACTTCATCTTGATTAGCAAGTCCTGCTTCTTCAAATGCTGCAAAGGCATCGGCACTGAGTACCTCAGCCCATTTATAAGAGTAGTATCCAGCTGCATAGCCACCAGCAAAAATATGACTGAAGGCACAGAGAAATTGATCTTCTGGAATGGGATCCATCACAGTTGTATTTTTTGCGATTTCTCGTCGTAACCCATCTGGGGAAATTTCTAAATCTTTATCCCATTGACTATGGAGTTTTAGATCAGTAAGAGCAAAATGTATTTGCCTTAAAGTCGCAAGACCAGAATTAAATGTTCTGCTTAGCCTCAATTTATTGATTTCTGACTCTGGTAATTTCTCTTTTGTCTTCCAATGTATTGCTATTTCAGAGATTGTTTGATCCTCTAAGCACCAATTTTCCATGAATTGGCTTGCTAATTCGACAGCATCCCATTCAACGTTATTAATACCTGCAGCTTGAGGGTAATTTACAGTTGTCAGCATATGTTGTAGTCCATGACCAAATTCATGGAAGAGAGTTTCTACTTCTTCAAAACTCATCAGGCTGGGTTTGTCCGCAATTGGAGGCGTTTGATTACAGACTAAATAGGCTACTGGGAGAACAATATCATCTTTCGCTTTTTGGTTTCGGCACAAACATTCATCCATCCAGGCACCTCCCCTTTTTGTGGCTGGACGACTGAAGGGATCTAGATAGAAAGATGCAATTTTTTGGCCATCTAAATTTTTAACATTGAAGAAACGAACATCTTTATGCCATAAAGGAGCTGTATCACTTGCTTCTTCAATATCAATTTCAAAAAGTCTTTTGCACAAATTGAATAGACCATTAAGAACTTGATCTAAAGGAAACCATGGCCTGAGTTTCTCTTGGTCAAGATCGTATTTCTCTTTGCGTAGAACTTCAGCCCAAAAACTTACATCCCATGGAGATAGTTCAAAATCTTCGTTCTCTCCATTTCTTTTAGCACACTCACGAAGATGTATAACTTCTTTTTCAGCATGGGGCATTGCGGCCAATCGTAATTCTTCGAGTAACATCTCAACAGCATTTTCATTGTCCGCCATCTTTGTGGCTAAACTTATTTCACACCAGTTTTTATATCCCAATAGTTTTGCCTGTTTGTTTCTGAGATCTAAAATTTCTTCAATTATTTTTTTGTTACTAATCTTTCCATCGCTAGCTCTACTTACAAAGGCTCTATAAACTTTTTCTCTGAGACGTCTATCTTTTGCATAAGTTTGAAAAGGAATATACCTAGGCATATCTAAGCCAACTCTCCATGGACCATTTGATGCTGATGGGTCATTGCCATCTTCATCTTTGTCACCAGACTCCTTTGCCGCAAGAGCCAATGTTTCAAGTGCTCTTTCAGGAAGACCCTCGACTTCTGACTTGTTTTTTAATAAAAGACTCCAATTCTTAGTCGCATCTAATACATTATTACTAAAAGTAGTTGATAATTCAGCTAACCGCTCACTGCGAGAGTTAAATAGTGCTTGTTCATTAGCTTCTAGACCAATCCCTTTATTTTTCATCGTTATTAGTTCTGTCTCAATTATTCTGATTTGTGTTTCATCCTTTGTATTCCCATGCTCTTTCAAATTTGAGAGCGCCTTGAAAATGACTTCGTTTTGAGCAAGCTGATTACTAAATCTAACTATTGTAGGTTGATGATTTGAGTGAACCTCACGTAGTTCAGTGGAATTGCATACAGCATTCAGATGACTTACAACTCCCCAGCTCCACCTAAGCTTTTCACCTATATCATAAAGCTGAGGCATTACATCTTCCCAACTTAGAGAGCTTGGGGTTTGTAATTGTTTTTCGAGTTGTTCTTCTAGTTTTTTTAATTCTTTATTTAGTTCTATTATCAATTTGGGTATATTTTCAGTAATCTCATTAGGTGTGATTTTATTGTAATCAGGAAGGCCTTCACCTTTTAATAGTGCTGTTGGCTTAATTGAAGTCATTTTTTGGGTTCAAAAACTAACTAATTGGTACAAGGTTATTGGTAATTAATGATTGTGCGAGAGCATTTGTTGATACCTCATATAAATCAATAGCTATCCTTGGCCAGAAACCTATTACTAATGTAGGAACTAAGAGGCTTAAACCTATAGAAAGCTCTCTCGCATCCATTTCTTTTACTATCGATAAAGCAGGTATCCTAGGGCCAAAGAATACTCTTCTACACATTGAAAGAAGGTAGATAGGAGTTAAGACAAGTCCAATAGCAGCTAAAAGGATGGTTATTGCTCTAAATAACGAAGTGAATCCTTCTTGACTTGTTATGCCAAGAAAAACCGTAATTTCACTTATAAATCCACTCATCCCTGGTAAGGCAAGTGAAGCTAAGGAACTGGCCAAGAAGAATGCAAAAGTAATTGGCAAAGCTTTTGCAAGACCACCCATGTTCGGTATTGAAAGAGTATTGGTTCTTTCATAAAAACTTCCAGTAACAAAAAACATTGCGGCAGCAATCAGTCCATGGCTAATCATTTGGAGCATCGCCCCACTAATTCCAAGTGCATTAACTGCACCAATTCCAACAAGAACAAAACCCATATGACTTACAGAACTGCAGGCTATGCGCCTTTTTACATTATCTTGAGCAAAAGCATTTAGAGCTCCATAAATAATATTTACTATTCCTATGATGATTAAAGCTGGGGCGAGTATTAAATGGGTATCCGGTAAAATTTGGACGTTAAATCTTATTAGAGCGTAACCTCCCATTTTTAATAAAACACCAGCTAATAGCATAGAAACCGGTGCATTTGCCTCCCCATGAGCATCTGGAAGCCAAGTATGAAGTGGAAAGATAGGAAGCTTTACTCCAAAACCAATTAAAAAACCTAAATAACAAAATATCCCAAAATTACCAGTAAAAGATTTGGCTGCGATTTCACTTAAATTAAAGGTAAATTGATCTCCAGAAAGAGCTAAAGCAAGCCCACTAATTAATATTAAAAGGGAAGCTAGAGCTGTATAAAGGATGAATTTTGTTGCTGCATATAGTTTTCTTTTCCCCCCCCAAATAGCAATCAATAGATAGACAGGAACAAGCTCAAGCTCCCAAGCCAAAAAGAATAGTAAGAAATCTTGTGATAGGAAAACTAAAGCTTGGGCTGAAGCTTGAATCAGTAATAAAGCAAAGTAAAGCCTTGTTTTTTGTTTTACTTTCCAACTTGCTGCTGCTGACAAAAAAGTTATTAGCCCGCTTAGAACTACTAGCGGTGCAGAAATACCATCTACACCTAATGACCATTCGAGTCCTATGGAAGGAAGCCAATTAAGTCTTTCAACCAACTGCAGACTTTCGCTACTTGGATTAAACAAATTGGCAAAAGCCAATACAATTATTAAAAAATCGGCTAATAAAATAACTAGGGCTATATTTCTTGGCAGATTAGAGTTTTTACTTTCTTGGGTTGGGAGGAAAGGCATTATCAATGCTCCAACCATAGGGAGGAGAACAATGAGTGAAAGCCATGGAAATACTGTCTGAGAATCAATACTCATAGGCATATTGGCATCCATAATTTGGGGCAAGTCAGCCATAAAGCTATCAGTTTTTGTTCGTTTTCATGAGTAGAACTACCCAAAGGTGTTTGAAATACATTCGCTTCCTCTGAGTTGGAGGCTCATTAAAGGAGCACGACTTGCTACACCAGCAGCTTCCCAGGCTTTGACCATTGCGACACTGACTTCTCGGCCTTTAGTCGCTTTGCACAAGGCAAGAATGCTTGGTCCTGCTCCACTAATTGCACATCCTAAAGCTCCGGCAGCCTTTGCTGCTTCTCTTACCTCTAAGCCACCTTTGATCAATCCCCATCTATAGGGTTCATGAAGCTTGTCATGCATTCCATCTGCAATTAGATCCTCATTTCCAGTCCTTAGCCCTTGGAGTAGAAGCGTGAGAGCACCTAAATTGATTACTGCATCATTTACTGGAATGTTCTCTGGCATGACACGCCTTGCTTCGCTGGTGCTAAGGCGAATAGATGGTATTGCAACTACTGCTTTTATTGATTGATCCCAGTCACAGCGGACGACGCGCCATCTGTCGTTTGCAGTTTTAGCCGTTACACAAAGACCTCCTATTAATGATGGAACAACATTGTCTGGATGACCTTCTATATCTATTGCTAGCTCCAATAATTTTTCCTTAGGCAACGGATATCCAGCAAGTGCATTTGCTCCAACTAATCCTGCCACTATTGCTGTAGCACTGCTTCCAAGTCCTCTTGCAGGAGGCACAGCTAATTTTACTCTTGCCTCAAGAGCGAAAGGCTCTACACCCGCAGTTCTCCAAACTCTCTGAGCAGCTCGATAGAAAAGGTTTTCAGGGCCGCCTCTTAAATGATTGCCTTCAGTACTTTCCATTATTAATTCAAACCTTTCAGCATTACCCTCAATTCTTTTAATAGTGAACTGATTGGAAAGATCCAGTGCGGCTCCAAGGCAATCAAACCCTGGACCAATATTGGCTGTAGTAGAAGGAACTTCTACTACGACTGTTTGTCCTATTTTTGGCGGCCCCATGTTTTTATCCTTTAGCTAAGTCTCCCATTTGATTCGGCACTTAAGCGTGCTCTGCAAGCTGAACTGAATAATGTCGCTTCTGGATCTTTAAGAACAATCAATGGGATTTCCTTTAAATAAGATTGAAAGCGACCCTTATTACTAAATGCATTAAGGAAGTTAGAAGAGTTTATTCCATCGAGGTTTTTTGCTGCGGTGCCGCCTGAAATCCATAACCCTGAAGAGCAAAGTTCTTGTAAAGCAAGATCTCCAGCTGCAGATCCATAAGCATTTAGCCATAAATGCCATGCTTCAGACATTAGTTTGTCTCCGTTATTTGCTTTTGCCCAAACAAGTGCGGGTAAATCTGTGAAGTCTGATTTGTCACTATCCATTTTTTTTAAAGTTCTCTGAAGTGGATGGTTTTCATTTATTGGATCATCCAATTTCCATCTAGCAATTAATCCAAGGCCAGTTCCACTAATTATTCTTTCAATGGATACTCTTTGAATATTTAACTTCTTTTTTAACCATTTGACTAATTCCCATTCTTTTTCTGTTCTTGGGGAAAATTCCCTATGACCACCTTCACTTGGAAATATAAATATGCTTTCAGGTGTAATTAATCCTCTGGACATTCCTAAGCCAGTACCAGCTCCGATAATGGCAACTAATTTTTGATTAGTTTTGTACTCCGAATTTAATGTTCCTTGGATTACTTCATATTGGGATTTCTTGAAAAATGGTATTCCATATATTAAAACTGAGAAGTCATTTATTAATTCAATATTATTTATTTTTGAAAGCTGAGATAATTCTTCTGTTTCTATATTCCATCCTAGATTTGTAATCTTAACTTTATGGTTGCTTAATTGTCCTGCTACGCCAATACAACCATATTCAGGGAGTGATATATGGTCTGGTAAATGTATAATAAAATCTTCAAATATTGAGTAAAAAGATTTCCATTCTGAGGAAATATAGTACTTATGAAATAATTTTTTTGGATAGTTTTCGTTTGAATAAATAGCTAATATTGTCTTAGTACCTCCAAGGTCTCCAGCAAGTAAATTCATTAGTTATTAAAATTGTTTTTGATTTAGGATTGATTAACTTGTATACCTTTTTTGCTAATTGATTCGTCAATTATTAATTTAAACTTGTCTATACTCATATTTCCAAGATCTTTCCCTTCTCTTGTCCTTACTGAGATTTCATTATTCTCTTCTTCCTTATCTCCAATAATTATCAAGAAAGGTATTCTTTGCATAGTATGTTCTCGTATTTTAAAACCAACTTTTTCATTTCTAATATCAATTTCAGTTCTGAAGCCAAAGTCAACTAATTTGTTTTTAGCACTAAAACATGCTTCATTATTTCTATCAGTTATGCCCATAATCATTATTTGAACAGGTGATAACCATGTAGGAAAATTTCCTGAATAATTCTCAATTAATATCCCAATAAATCTCTCAAATGAACCTAAAATAGCTCTGTGAAGCATTACAGGTGTTTGTTTCCTTCCTGTAATATCGATATAACTTGCATTGAGCCTTTGAGGCATGGAGAAATCTACTTGAATTGTTCCGCACTGCCATACTCTGTTGAGACAATCTTTTAAGGAGAATTCAATTTTTGGACCATAGAAGGCGCCTTCTCCAGGGAGTAGCGACCAGTCTAATCCTTTTGAATCAAGTGCCTCAGATAAGGCTTTTTCTGATTTGTCCCAGATATCATCACTCCCAACCCTTTTCTCTGGTCTTGTTGAGAGCTTAATAAGAATTGAATCAAAGCCAAAGGTTTTATAAACCTCAAATACCAAATCAATAAAATTTTGGACTTCTTCTTGGATTTGTTCATCGGTACAAAATATGTGTGCATCATCTTGAACAAAATTTCTTACCCTCATTAAGCCATGCAGTGCACCAGAAGGCTCATTGCGATGACAAGAACCAAATTCAGAAAGTCTAATAGGAAGATCTCGATAGCTTTTTAAACCTTGATTGAATATTTGTATGTGGCATGGACAATTCATAGGTTTTATTGCATATTCCCTGTTCTCTGAAGTTGTTGTAAACATATCTTCTTTAAATTTATCCCAATGGCCTGATTTCTCCCAAAGACTTCTATCTACTACTTGCGGAGATTTAACTTCTTGATAATCATATTTTGTAATCGTTTCCCGAATAAAATCTTCTAAAATTCTATAAATAGTCCACCCTTTAGGGTGCCAAAAAACCATACCGGGTGCTTCTTCTTGTGAGTGAAAAAGTGAATACTTTTTCCCTAATTTTCTATGATCTCTTTTCTCAGCTTCTTCAATTCTAGAGATATATTCTTTTAATTCTTTAGAGCTTTTCCAAGCTGTTCCATATATTCTTTGTAGCATTTCATTGTTAGAGTCTCCGCGCCAATAAGCCCCGGATACTTTCATTAGCTTAAATACTCTTAGATGCCTTGTATTTGGCACATGAGGACCTCTGCACATATCAATATATTCTTGATGTTTATATAACTTTATGATTTCATTTGCAGGGATATTTTTAACTATATCTAGCTTGAAAATTTCACCTCTATCAGTAAAAACTTCCGTTGCTTTCTTTGGACTAACTATTTCAACACCTACATTATAATCTCTGTTAACTAACTCTTTCATCCTTTTCTCAATTTTGAGAAGATCATCAGGAGTAAAGGTATCTTTATAAGAAATATCATAATAAAAACCATCTTCAATTACCGGCCCTATTGCCATTTTTGCTTCGGGGTATAATTGCTTTACAGCATGTCCAAGAAGATGAGCGAATGAATGTCTAATAATTTCTAGTCCTTCATCATCTTTTGATGTAATAATCTGTATATCAGAATTTTGAGTTATAGGAATACAAGTATCAATTAATTCCCCATTCACTCTCCCCGCTAGCGCTGCTTTTGCTAAACCAGGACCAATTTCTGATGCTATTTGGTCAATTGTGACAGCGGAATCATATTTTTTTTCAGTTCCATCAGGTAATGTAATTATGGGCATAATTTTCTACAAATTTGAATAAAATCCTAGAGCTTCTTTGACTCTATTTAATGTTAACTTAGAAACCTCCTCGGCAGTAAGTTTTCCTTTGTTTAGTATTCTTTTTAACTCTTCTGGATCATTCATTAGTTCTTTATATTTTTCTTGAATAGGTTTGAGAACGTTAATCAGTGCCTCTGTAAATTCTGGTTTGAATTTACCCCATCCCATTTCTGCGCAATACTCAGCTGCTTTTTCTCTGCCTAGACCGGAAATTATAGAATAAATTGTTAAAAGATTATCAGCTTCAGGTCTTGCAGTATTCCCGAATTCTAATCCTAATTCTGAGTCGGTTTTTGCACGTTTTATTTTTTTAGTAATGATATCTGGACTGTCTAATAAAGTAATCCTACTATTTTCGTTTGGGTCGCTTTTACTCATTTTCTTTGTTCCGTCTGTCAAGCTCATGACTTTGGAACACTCTTTCAAAATTAAGGGATTTGGGACTTTTAGTATTGGATTCTCTTTTGTTCCAAATTTTGAATTAACTCTTTGAGAAGCAATATCTCTTGCGAGCTCTAGATGCTGCTTTTGATCCTCTCCGACAGGAACCAAATCAGCGTCATAGAGAAGAATATCCGCTGCCATAAGGACTGGATAATCTAATAATCCAATAGATACATTGTCGCCTTGTTTAATTGACTTTTCCTTGAACTGAATCATTCTCTCCATCCAGTTTAAAGGAGTTAAGCAATTTAATATCCAGCAAAGCTCGCTATGGGCGCTTATCTGACTTTGAATGAATATTGAGCATTTATCAGGATTCATCCCACAAGCGATATACAAAGCCGCTGTAGATAAAGAATTTTGATGAAGAGATTTTGGGTCATGCGGAGTCGTTATCGCATGAAGATCAACAACGCATACAAATGTTTCATAATTTTCTTGTAATTCAACCCAATTTCTTATTGCTCCAAGCCAATTACCAATATGAACATCTCCAGTGGGTTGAACACCAGATAAGACTCTCTTCTGATTCACTTATCCTTGCTCGCTTGTATTTGTGGAATCATCTTCATTTGAACTTGCTTCTGTTGCTTGATCATTATCTTTTTCTGCAGGATCTTGAGCAACGTTGTTTGCCTGATCAGTATCAGCCACCTCTTGTTCTTTAACTGGCTTTTCTGGTCTTGCAAAAGGGTTGGGCTTTGTGTTGGGTGAGTTGTTATTTTCACCGTTATAGTTTCCCCTGTTACCCCTGCCTCTTCTTTGGTCATTGGCGGGCGCTTTAGACCTATATTCGTTGACTAAATTTTCAAGACTTCCATCTTCAAGCATTTCGGCAAGGGTTCTTACTGCGAAACCTAAAACAGCAACAGTAGAACGAAGATTAAAGGCTTCTTGTAATGATCTGGCTGCTCGCATTTCATTATCACTTAAGCGAATACGAAAGCCTCCCTCTCTATTGTTAGGACCTCGGCCACCTCTGAAATTATTACGACCATTTTGTCTTTGGTTTTGGAAATCGCCACCACCTGACTGATTATTGGTGTAA
>QCIQ01000009.1 GCA_003216595.1 Prochlorococcus sp. AG-402-M18 | reverse complement strand
CGAGATAAAGATGGCAAATAATCGCATAATGATTTGAAAAAGAATTGATTGCTATCGCTCTTATGGATGGATCTAAAAAAATATTGCAACTATATATGATGGCTCCCCGACAATAGTTAAAATATCGTCTATACCTAAATAAATATCCTATCTAAAATGGCGAAAGCATTTCGTGTTGATGCAGGATTTGACAACCCTAACGTAAGCAGAAAATTCTTGTGGATTCAGTTTGGTGTCTTTACTGGTTTAAACATCCTTTTCTTACTGATATTCTTTTTATATAAATTCAACCCTACTATTCATAGCGTGATAGCTGGCAGAGCAGTATAGGATTACGTAATAATAGAAAAATCGCAGTTGTAAATAAAATAAGCCATTAAACAGTGAGGAGGTGATCAATTGCTTAGCTAATTATTTTTTTCTTGGTCTTCTTGCTCCCATGCCTGAAATTGAAAATAAAATATTGCGGCTAAGGCTACGAAGATTGAAAGTAGTCCAGCCCAACCCCAAAACTTGTGCTCGGTAAAAAGATTTGTAAGAGATGACTGCTCTACATATCTTGCATCCATCTCGTTTTGAATATTCCCAGTCCATGCATCAGCAGCAATTATTAAATTCCCGATAAAATCAATCATTACAGCCATCTAATTAAGAAAGATATTAGGCAAAAGAAAACCCTCTTGTTGTTGAGGACTAAATAAAAAATTGTGTGAGGAAGTTTGCGAAAAAACGAGATGGGAAATACCAGCCCTTCGAATTTGTGAGAACTAAGGGAAATAATTGCTACACCTGTCCCCTGTTCTACTTGGAGCTCGAAACGTATCGAATCGAAACTCGTCACCAATCTTGAAGTAATAAAAAAGGAAGTTTTCTAAAATTGATATTCGGTTTAGTAGTACTTTCCTAACTCTTTTCCATTTCCTTTTTCTTTTTCTTTTTCTTTTTCTTTTTCATTCGTATCTAGAGAAAAAAGGGGGGCTTACTCCCCCCCCACCATAAATCGTCAGTCAACAGAGTTTTTTTAACTAGAAAAGAACCTCAAAATTCATTAATGTACTCCGCCATCAATAATGGTAATATTCGTATCTATTGAATTAGCCCAACGTAATTTGCTTAGTTCTTGATATTCCGTACTATTAAAGGCATCAATTGCATCTTGCTTTGAGGGGAACTCAATAATTACTCCTAATTGTCCACCCTTTCCTTCAACAGTTTCTGCTTCCATATCTTTTGCGAAAACTGAACCACCTACCGATTCCACCCAAGGCTGAAAGGCTTCAACATATTCAGAAAAAGCTGGATTCGTAACCGTGGTGGTAACAAGCCAAAGCCCCTTAGCCATTAAACAAAAAATAATTCAGAAAATTTTACACATTCAATCTGGTTTATATATGAATTTTAGAGAACCCTTTAATTTATCTTATCCCAAAACTTTTGAATTCTGCTTTGGGGTCAACAAAAGTTTTCAATAAAAAAACAAGCTGGGAAAGCATTATCTGACTGATGGAACATAAATAAGATACTCATCTTTTGAGCTATTACAGATTCAAAACGAAAGATCTAACTAGTGCATCTAATGAGACCTCACTACTAGTTAAAGAGTTGCTGCTTAGATAGTTAAAAATTGTAGCTATTCCAAAAAGATAAGCACACTCACACCAAAAGTTATCAAGGACGAAGAAACCTTAAGTTCAATAGTCATTGTGGAGTGGTAACTCTTGGTTTTTATCGCAGATATTTTTAGGCTGTCGCTTCATCCAATACATTTTCGCAGCAGAACAGCAATAAAAAAGAGAGGTTATTTGCCGCTCTTCGTAGTAGTTTTCATAACCCTGCAAAGGTCGCAATTACCCTTTTTGGGGATACTGAATGGAGTAAATATTTTCAAAAACCCTCCTTGCTGCAGCTTTGGGGTAACCTTTCTTTTTGATTATTAGGAGGAGGAGAACACTAAAAAAGTTGAACAAAAAGTTAATTTCTATGTAATCCTTCTATTGATTCTTTTTCTTAATTCCTTTAATTGAACATTGAACCTTAATTGCTTTATATGGTGTAGTTTTTCAGCCATATCAACAGGCATTGTCCTTGCTGCCTTAACCATTGCGAAAGCATACCTATGAGTCTCTTTGGAAAAAGAATCCATAGTCGAAGTGAGGATATATAAGCCACTCAAGCGAAAACGATAACCATTTGTCCATAAAGAAAATTACTTAGCTCGATCACCTCATAGCAGTAACAGAGATCAGGGTGTTCACCCGTATCACAATAAATTTGATGTGCTTATGGCATTATTCCTTCACAGGTAGAATCCATTGCTTTTACTGGCATCGAGAATCCGTCGGGTGTAGAGTCACAGCACACCATTGGTGCATCCAGTTAGAAATGCAACTAAAGAAAGAAAAAATAAATTACACAAAATTGTCGAAGCCTTTCCGCTTATACAAACACTTGTTTAAGAAATAGACCACCGTCTGACAGTTAATGTGAAAGCTCGATTTACAGTTGATTTATTAGGGGGCTTAATGCCCCCTTCCTATTCGCTCAGTAAGTTTTACGACTTAATTTCGTTGTGAACCTCTAAGAACTCACTATCTGTAAGTACTGGAACAACTTCAATATCAACGCCAAATCCAGCACACCAAGGATGACAAGATTTCCAAACAGCTTTATGGTCTGATGCTTTAACGATTTCCCATCCGTTCGCCCCCTCAGGATTTACGACTCTAAGAACGACCTCAAAACCTTCAAATTTGTCATACTCAGCACCGCCTTCAAGATATTCAGCAAATGCATCACAGCCTTTTATATGTGCTTCTTGATTAGGGAACTGCCAATGAATTACGTAAGTTTGCATCAATAAAATTATAAAAATTTATTAGACCACAGTTTTTTAAATAAGGATGTTTTTTTAAGGAGAAGATGTTGAGAAGGTAATCAATTTGCCTTGTCGTCAACGCCCTAGCAGGTAAGGGGAAAACTAGGTTAAAAGTTGATTTATCTTGGGAGCATTGGCCCTAATTTTCATGAATCGAATTACTGATTCAACTACCACAGTCTTAAATCCAAAGACAACAAAAAGAAAATATCAAGAAGCAAGGATCATAGTTCTTGATGATAATTTTATACATATGAAAATGTTGCCAATTATCTTGTGGCAATCATCCCAGGGATGAGTGAAAAAGATCATGGGAACTTGTCGTGGAAGTAGATAGGTAAAGTTCGGCGCAAGTATGGAGAGGCCACCTTGAACAGGCAGAGCTATATCATAAGCAAAGGATTAACAATGGCACCAATCGAAAAAACATAAAATTTCTCATCAATATGGAACTCTCAGAAAAGCAATGAAAAATCTCTTTTCTTTTGTTCTTGGTCTTCTTTTATTTTTCTATCCTTTTGAAGTTCAAGCGCAATATGTTGAGCTAATGCCCCAAGAGGAAATAGCTGAAGCATCTCCACTTGATCCGATGTCTGAAGAGGCACTTAATTATTTATTGGGTGAGGACATTTATCAAGGCAATCTTAGTTGGCAAGGCAACAAAGCTTCTACCAAATTTAACTACGATATGAAAAAGGAAAAAAGATAGAAGGCAATATTCGCAGTTTTAATTTTCATTGGATTTGCCCTGTCTTGGTACTTCCGAAGCTGGGGAGTTTTCAATCGGATTATTGGATATGGGATAATTTTTGCTGCAATTCCTTTAGGACTAAAATTTGTATCGGTGGCGGTTTAAACCTAATAGCAGTTTTCTTGATTTACCTAGCTGTATTTTGGATTGTTTATTTCTTTATTTACAGAAGGAACCGTTAAATATCCAAAACTCTTTAAGGTGTTTTATTAGTAATTGATTTTTTATGCCTAGTCCTTTATTTGCAATACCACTCAATATGGGAACAGGTACTTGGATTGTAACGATTGTTGCTGGTTTAAGTTTTGTCGTGATGTTTGGTATTGCTTCTGCCTTTGGCGACTTCCAAGGTTTGATTAATACAACATTAGAAAACGATTCAAATGCTAGAGAAAGCAGGAAGAACAAAAAATAAAAAAAGCTGACCTAAGTCAGCCCCAGTTGGTTAGATGGGTAATTAGCTATCAACTAATATTACTTTCATTCATAGGAGTTGAGCTTATATTGGATTTTAAATTTGCTCTTAGATTTCCCTAAAATTTATTTAAAACTTTTTCCTTAGATTGAATTGGATTTAGCTTAATCCTTTTGATTTGATCTTTTTCCCAAACCCAGTAAACAGGATTTTTCTTTTGAGTTTCTTGTAAATCTTTTCTGTCTCTTAAGCTAACAGGTGTAAATTCATTTTTAGGATTAAATTTTTCATCTCTTATAGCTTGGTTTAGAACAATACTTCCTTCATGATTAGAGATTGATCGATGAAATGTTCCGACAGGAATTTGAAGTGCACCCATGGCACGATTTAAATAAATGATGTGATGAGGTTCATCCCATTCAGGATTGATCAAAGTAAAAATACGACTACCTTGGATGACTAAATTGTGATCAATTTGGTGTCGATGTACGTAATACTGCTCAAAATCACCATCGTTTGGGGGTGAAATTGCATTGCCGTGATGAATGACTACATCAGAGCCATTGGATCCTTTTACTCCTGCATCGAAGAACGATACTTGAGGTGTTTCACGGAAAATGTGAGTAGGAACGAAATTTAAAAGCATTTCAAATCCTCCGTTACTATTTTGGCCATAGAACATCAATGTTTATCTTGCCTTGGATAATCTTCATTTTTATAGACCAAGATCAGTCGAAAACGAAATCAAAATTATCCCTGTAAATGAATTTAAATAGTTGATCTAATAATGGATTTTCAACTTCTTTTCTTATATTAGTTTTGATCCTGCAAAGATCGCAATTGTCTTTTTGAGGAATGGTGAAAGGAGTAAAGAGTTTCATAAGCCCTCCTTGCTACACCTTTGGTCTACTCCTCTCACTAGTAAGAAGGGAGTAGGAAAACCCAACCACAACCGAACATCAGTTTTTAAGAATTCTTTTTAGATTTTCACGCTATAGCGAGTAACTCCTATTAAAAAAGGTTGCGTTCAAGCTCAAATTAGAGAAGGTGACAGTCGTCGAAATCCTGTCCCTTTACTCACAAATTTATTAAAGGTAGTCCTTCTTGATAAACAAAGCTAAGCTCTGCATTTTCTACTTCATACAGGACTTAACCATTCACTTCGAGACTTCAATTTGGAGCATTAAGTAACTATTAAAGTTAGACAGACTCCTCTTAAAATACGGGGTTATCTATTGCATAACTCAAAATATACGAATTAGATGACCCTACGAATCAGATTTCCTCGGTTAGGACCTAAAGCTATTAGTTTTCTACCTTCGTTTTTATCCAATGTTGGATGAACTTAGAGAAACAACACGCCAAACTTTTAAAACTTCAAGCTAAAGCGGATCCTTGTAAATCATGAAAAGAGGCTCTAAAAATTTTAAAAAAATCTGATAAGGCTATACATAAACTTTCTAGGTCATAGATAATCGACTAACAGCAGTAAGGCTAACCCCATAGATTTTTGTAATCTTGCACCTGGCCCAGCAATAACTTCTGTACCTATTAATTGTTGTTTTCTTAATATCTTATGTCCAGATAAAAAGCATTAGTAAAAATCATAAGCACGGGACAAAGCAATGCGAAAGCGCATGTAAAAGTCATAGCTTCAGAAATGCTTTTGTTTGAAAAGCCTGAAGAGGTGGCCTTCAGTCTAGAAAACTAGAAGATATATGCGATGATCTGATGACTTGTATTCATTTTGGATGGCACTGGAGACCACAGTATTTACTTTCAAGATTTCTGTTCCTTTTATAGATTGGGCTAAGGGTTTTGATAGTGCAGAGGTTGTTGCAATGCACGAGGCTAACGCAATAAAACCTTTATACAGAGGGGTTAGAAAAGATGATCCTGAATCAGTTGTCGTGATCCATCAAGCAGAAGAGGGTGTTGCAAAAGCGTTTTTTGAACAAAGTAGAGAAGCTGTTGAAGCTACAGGTCATATATATGATTCAACCGTTATTACCAGTTACTTAGCAGGTTAAAAGAAATGGAAAATCTCTTTATTGTATGTACTTTTGACTGCTCCTTTGAGTACTACGAAGAAACGATTGAAAAGTTTGTCAAGGGATATGGAGATGGAGTTGTGATTGACTATGACTTAAACAAAATCAATGACCATAAATCACACTCTTTCTATAACGTCACAAGCTTAGAAGCTTTTTCAAAAATCCTTGATAATCCTTTCGCTAGAGAATGGGACAAAGCAAACAACTGCAAAGATATTGTTTATAAGCTTGAAGGACCTTTATAGATTATTTTTTATTTTTTAAAATTAGGTGAATAAGTGAACCGCTTTGGGTTACTCGCCCTAAGCGCTGGTTTTTAACATCTATTGGCTACAAACCTATGTGCTTAATAGCACTACTGGAAATAGTTTTTTTTATTTTCTTGCTGTAAATTGTCTCGTTTTTTTAGATTAGAATTTTTTTGGATTTAATTTGATAATAAATTGATTTAATTCTATCTGAATGATTTTAGCTTTAATGTCTTCCGCGCTAGGAGTCAGTAGCTTCACCATTAATCTTATTCTTCTAACAGCTATAGCTGTTTTATTAGCTTTACCAACTTTTTTCCTTTTTAAGTCCGGACAGGATAAATCAGCTTTTTATAAAAAAACCAATTCAATAAAAACAGAGGTTGAAAAAAATAGAGGTTAAAAAAAATAGAATCTGAAAAGATAGAGGCAGCATGATTAAGGTTAACCACCAACTTCGAGGCGAACTAAAGGGACAATTATTCCCCTACACTTCTTCAGAGTAGTTGGCTGAGAGTAAATATTTGCTATTTTCTTCAGTTCCAGTCATAGGAGAGATAGTGTTCAATTCTTGTGTTTTGATCCAGTAAGCAGAAAAGGGTATTGAAAAGCTTTTTTTGAAGCAAGTAGAGAAACCAATCAACCTACTGGTTACATATAATTCAATCGCTATTAGCAGTTACCTGGCAGGTTGATAGAAATGACAGCACCATAATTCATGAACGTTGTTCGTTTAAAGTTGAAGCCTCAATGCGTAGATTAATTTTCTGAAATCCATAGGGAATTCTATTTGCGAAGAATTGTCAGACAAATAGATTGCACAAACAGGAGAAGATAGTTTTTTGTTTTGTAGAACTTTGGGAAAGTAAAGCTGCACTCGTTAGTGCAAGACCAAAAACGATTGAACACTTGGATGAGGCAAGAGGATTTATGAAGGAGCTATCGCAGGAACTTGGTGTTAATGATCCTATCTCTGTAGATATTGCCGATTATGGTGCTAAGCATTTATAGGTCATCGGATTATAAACAGCGACAGAAAAGATCTCTTCCTTATGGAATTACTTAATGAAGTTCAGGAACTTATGTGTCTCTAAAAATATTTCCTCAATAAAAAAAGCCCCTATACAAAGAGCTAGTAGCATCACCCAGCGATGAAAAAATGATAGACATCAATATAAAGCCCGTCAATCAATCAAAGCTGTTTCAAAAGCTTCAGAGGATTTAATTCGATTTTTGGTAATCGATTGAATGTTTAATTGTAAGCAATACGACAACCAATTTGAATTAAGCCTTGATCCAGTAGACGACCTAGTTTCAAAGCAGTCGCTTCTTCAACTCGAGAAAAATTAGGCTGATTAGATGTGACCCAATTCATCTCTTCTGAAGTAATCACTCCAGTCGAAACAGATTCGAGAAAAAGTAATCCAAGATTCATAAAATTTATGCCTAAGAATTAAAGGTCAAGTCTCAATTGGATTAACGATGCTTAACCTTTATGAACGAAAAGACTGAGACCCATCACCCAGTCAAATAAAACATTAATAACAACTCAGAGGGATTCAAGTTCTTATAACACCATATAAAGATTCACCTAACAAAACTTCACACTTAAGCACCAGATATAGAGGGGGTTGCTTCTTTGAAGAAATGTTGCTAGAGATAAAACCCCTATCACCTAGGCCCGTAGGACACCATAACCAGGGTCTTTATATTGAAAAAGCTTGTATTGGCTCAATTTAAGCAATATTTTTTATTGTTTTCTGTGGATAACTTTTTAACTCTATCTAAATGAAAATTGATAAATGAATCTAATTCTTGCTTTCAGTCTTCCAATACTGATTATCGGATTTCTGTTCGTGTTTATTACGAAGAACAAAGGTCTTCCAATGTGGATGGATAACTTGTCGAGAAACAGCAGTTCTATTTGGACCTACGGAATAATCACAATTACACTCCTATCAGTTATCAAATATCTGACTTCTAATTAAATATTTTCTTTGCTTATGTTTGCAATCCTCACTTAAGCTACATAACTATATTAAAGCTCTTGCTCTAGCCGAAAAAAAAGAGAAAGTTGATGATTATTTTTTTACTGTAAGTGGATTAGAAACATCATGAGGGGGCAAATTGCTCCCTTTTTATTTCTATTGCTTTCCCTCTGTGATACGGAAGTTCCAATCTGTATATGGAGCTCGAATTGCTTTTAGCCTTTGATATTCATAGCATTTGATTGCGGCATCCTTCCCCTTTGGATGTCATGCAATAACAGTTAGAGGGCCACCATCTCCTTTCTTATTCCCTTCTCGAATATCTGTATTTCGGTCAAGCACCAGGGTAGTAAATCCACATTCTTTCGAGAATTGATTAATGTTTTGGAAATACTCTTTAGCGGCCTCTCTATTTATTGTTGTTCCTTTAATGACTGCATAGCCGGCAGTTCAAGATTTAGGAAGTTGTGACCCGACCACAAGACCTATCGTTGCAGCAGTAACTCCAACAATCGCAGTTGTTTTCATTTTAATTTTCAAAATCGTTGAGACAATATCTAATTTCTAATTAACTGCCTATCTAATAATTGTTCTTGCTAACACACGCCCTTTAGAAACAAAAACTTCATAAAAAATAACTAATGTTTGTTTAATTGGAATAAATTAAATGTCATTCGGAGCTGAGACGCCATTCATTCTTCTTGCTCGTATTCAAATTAAGCCAAATAAAGTTCAGGAATATCTATTGCTAGCCGCCAAAACTGATAAAGCAGTGGAGGATTCTGAACCAGGAATGTTACACCACACTTTTGATCAAGATCCTGAGAATCCCCTTTGTTTTGTTTGGTCCGAACTTTATAAAAATGATGAGGCTTTCCTTGCTCATCTAGCAAATCCACCTGTAGAAGAATATTTACAAGGGCATGCAGAACTTGGCGATAATTTCACTGTCGAAGTTTATGGTTCTATTGGAGATAAATGTAAAGCCGCTATGGAAGCGACTGGATTACCATTAAAAATTTTTGAAAGTAAACTTGGTTATAGCAGGGTCTAATTCATAACTCCATACTTTTAGTTTCCTTTGAGAAGTGGATTGTTTAGGTCTATATAACTGTTTGTACGACTGTTACGCATGGTCTTTTTGAGATTTGCTCACCTATTTGCAATGTTTTGCCGTCTCATCCTTCTGATATTCGAAACTGAAAAATAGTCAATATTATCAATTCGCAGTCCAATTAAAATGAGATTGACAATTACCTTTTTGCAGTTTCCATAAAAAGTAGACGTAGTTTGTTTCATCTTCATGTCTTTAAAAAACAAATCGTAAATCAAAGCCATAGCAAACTTATTGCTGCAGCACCTCTAGTCCCTCAACGATTAATCGATGTTATTAATGACGAGAGCAATAGAGGTTAAGTAGTCGTTTAAGGAGTTGAGAGTATATTTAGGATTATTGATAGAGGTATTACAGATAGAGACAATACTGAGCATATAAAATAAATCAAAGAATAATTGAATGCACGTGAGGGAGGTAGAGTTGTTGAAATCTGAACAGATCAGTCAGACAAAGAAAAAGCCTCTTCCCTATATGGAAGAGAAGAGACTACCGAAAATTTATGCTTACTCAACATCCTCAAGTTGATAATTATGCAGTGACTTGCTCCTTCTCCTTCGTTTCTGGAGCAAGAGCTTTGATTTCCTCTTGAAGTTCATGCTCACGTTCATCAAGAACCTTGACTCGAGCTTGATAACTCTCTTCCAACCTCTTACGAGAAGCCTCGATATCTTCGAGTTCTTCTTCTCTTTGGCTACGCTTAATTTTTTCTAGCTGACTAGCAGAGACAACATAAACAGTCCTCATAGGAGAGAAGAAAGAATCAGCGAATACTGCGTCAAATAAAGATGAATACATTACGATTATTTCAAAGAATATATCTACTTTGACTCGACTTATTAAAATTTATAATGTTGCGAACCGAAGGATTAGATACGGCCTTTACGACTAAGGTCGGTTGCTACTACTTCTTTATGGGGTATACCGATAAATGCTCTGTATATCAAATTGAATGATCATTTAACTTTTCCTGTTTCATTTCTTCTAAGGCTTTTCTACCTTCTTTAAGTGTTCTAGAGATCCACCAGATAAATATCACTAAAATCAAAACAAATAGTAAAGCGATTGAGAATTGAGATGAATTCATTTGCCACCATTACATTGGATAATCGCTACGACTGCAGAATTATATTTCTGACCTAGCTTTTCCATGCAATAAATTTCCGCTGTGGTTTTAATTGCTACTGGAACTTGAGTTAGAGCTAATAACATCAGTGCAAATCCCGTTCCTGGTGCATGAATATTTAATTTAAAACCACTCATCCATGTTCTTTTTGGCATGCGTATCAATCATTTGCTCTTTTTTTTATAGCTATACCTTGGCAATAGTTAATGCTTATATTAATTTTTATCTTTATCAAAATCAAAGTCATAAAAACAGGATCAATTAACTCAACAATCATTTTTTAAGTTAAAAATATCCTGCAAAATAAATCCTCAATGGCCTCTAACTTTTATATCTTTCATCATGAATTCAGAGCTGGTACTTCCTCTAAGTGGTGGAAAACTGCTTATGCAGCAATGGCTCCTGTTGGAGGATGTGATGAAGCTGTAGCAGCCAACCAAAGAAAAAGGGGGGGCAAAACATTCAGCTAATGCTGTTACTGCAAATGGTCCTATCTACTGTATTTGGGAAACAAAAGAAGGGATTTCTATAGAAGAATTCCAGGAATTCATTGATGGTCCTACAGGTCCTGGTTTTGGACTGAGTGCATTAATCAATATCTGCAAGCCAATAGACACCTCATTAATGAACGGACAAACTCCATACCCAAGAGTTTATTCCTAAACCTGTCAAAATAAAAAAGGTTGACAGCCGATTGCTATCGAAAACATTCGGGCTGACTCAGATCAGCCCTTTTTTTGTTCCCTATCGAATAACCAGGAAGTAGTAGTTGAGTAAAAGCCGAGGTGTTGAAATCACAAGGAATCAAGTAGAACATAGTTATCCAAATAGGTGGTTTATGAGGCTAAGAACACCATTTTCTGTAATCAAAAATGCGTTGAGCGATATTCGAGTCATGCATGATTTCAATTATGAAGTTCCTGCTGAAACCAGAGAGGAGTTTAGGAAAGAAGAATGTGAAATCCACCCAACTTCGTCAACATGCAAAGTTTATGACGATTAATAAATCAAAGATTTAATGGAGCCGTTCGATCCTGCCCTTCAAAGTACAGCTTTAACAGGAGTTAAGCCTTTATTAACTCTGGCAATTTTTGCTGGAGTAGGCTCTTTTTTCCTTGGGGCACTTGTTACAGCTATCAGAAGAGGAATAAAAGAAAACGGTTGGTTCAAATTCAACAAAGAAGAAAAAGAGCGAGACTAAGCAATTACTTTTAAAGTCTCTAATCTGCACAAATTGATCAGCTTCTTACTATTAGGCCAAGCTGCGGATAACTCTTAATGCAAAGACTACTAATTACTCTTGGCCTAATAATCACTTCGATCGGTGCTCTATATCCTTACTTAAAACGAATAGGATTAGGACGATTGCCTGGGGACATCATTATTCGAAGTGAAAACTCATCTTTCTATTTTCCAGTAGTTAGCTGTATTGCCATCAGCCTGCTTCTTACAATCATTTTTAATTTATTTCGATCCTCCTAATGAGTTTCGCTGATAACTGGGCAAGGGTTTTTGTTGTGATTACGTTTCTGACTTTTGGAGAAACTCAGATCATCGGTGGAATTGTTCCAAATCTGATTGCTTTTGGTTTGTTCCTCGGAGTAATTGGATATTTTGCAGCAACTGGAAAAATGGCTGAGATGTTTGGCTGGAAAGATAAGAAATAACAGATATAGAAGTTACGGCTGGAGTTGAAAAAAGATTGCCGAAATTTATGGAGTGAGTCCTAGTACTGCTAGGCGGTGGTCAGTTCAGTAAAAAGCCGATATTCTGCCAATGATCTTTAAAAATTCAAATGAAGAAAACTGCGATTGTGGGTGTTGTTGCAGCGGCAATAGGACTTGCTGTTGGTTCTCAACTACCTAAATCTGGTACTGCGGGATATGCCGTAATTACAGGAACCACAAAAGATAGAGAAGCAGCTAAAGAGTATTTTCAAAACGTTAATCAATTCACTAAAGAATGTGGTTTTACAACCTTGGTATTAGATAGAAATACAGATATACGAGAAGGAAATAAGAGAGGAGATGGTGGTCCTCTAACTGTTATTGCAAGACATCCAAAGGGTAAGGATGCAGTAATTAAATGCTACGAATCTGATGAATATCAAAGGCTAAAGGCAATTCGAGCACCTCATACCAATTGGAATTTCCGACTAACAGAAGGAAAACTATAAATAAAAGAGGGGGCATTTAGCCCCCTCACATAAATCGACTGTCAACCGAGCTTTCACATTAACTGTTAGGCGATAGTCTGTTTACTTAGTTCTTACACAAGATTTATTTAGATTCTATTTTTTTTCAGGTTCTATGTTTTCAACCTCTGTTTTTTTCGAAACAGCTGATTTGCCCTGACTTGACTTGAAAAGGAAGAAAGTTGGCAAAGCTAATAAAACAACAATAGCCGTAAGAAGAATGAGATTAATGGTGAAGCTACTGACTCCTAGCTCAGAAGACGTTAAAGCTAAAATCATTTGAATAAAATAATCTTATTTTTGTATTTATCCTCAATAAATAAACCTAATCTAAAAAACTGAGACAATTTATAGCAAGAGAATAAAAAAAGATATTTTTAAAAGTATTATTAGACACATGCGTTTGTAGTTAATAGATTGGGGGAGAGAAGATCAGCAGTTAGGGCGAGGAGTAAAAAGAGTTTCATTTTAATTACTTGTCATTATTCGCTTCATAAGCAAGACCAACTTTTTTGGCATATCGATTTGCAAAACGCATGAATCTATTAAAATCTCTTTCTGTTCTCCAGCTGTAAATAGCCTCAATAGCTGTATAGGTCCCATTTTTTCTCGATACAGCTATATGTATTTCTCTAGTAGTAATTTGTCCTTCCTCATCTAGTAAATACATTCCCTGTATTTCTTTAAAATTATCTGATAACAATGCTTCTGGATTCTCAAATCTAAAATAAGCTTGACCTGCTTGCCCGTCTTTGCTTTTGGTAAGTCTTATTTGAGGGACAACTTTTTCATCGATACCGTTAAAAAATTGTATTGCAACATCCTTCATCTACTTTCCTTGCTTTCTTTTTTACTTTAAATGCTTTTTTAGAGAGAACTTTAGAGAATGTCATTTCATACATCGATATGTAGTCGCTATTCCTATCAGAGAATCCTCTAAAAGCTTTTATTTAAATTAGTTAGTTTATTAAATTATGCATTTTAATAATTTCAATAAGTTAATGATTAGAATGGCTTCTAAGAGTAAATTCGTTTGAGGTCTTGTACTAAAGCATGAATAAATATTTTGATCAGCCAATTGTTATCCTTGGTGGTTTCTTGATTGACGGTAGTGCATATAAGGAAATGACAGAATATATTAAAAGTAGAACAAATAACAAAGTAGTAATAGTTCCAGTAAATAAAATAGAGTGGCTATGTACTAATTGGTCATTTGGTTGGAAGATCATTCTTGATAAAGTTGATAAAATAGTGAATGAATTATCGAACGAATCGTCTACAAATAAAGTCACTTTGATAGGTCATAGCTCTGGAGGTATGATCCTCAGATTGTATTTATCAGATCTTTTATTTAGTCGGAAGATATACAATGGGAAGGATTATGCTAATTGCCTAATTACCCTAGGAAGTCCCAATCAAGCAAAAAGAGCCACATATCTACGTAATTTTGTAAGCTCTAAATTGCCAGGTAGTTTCTATAGCGCAGACGTTAGTTATATATCTGTTGCTGGCGAATTAGACTTGAACGGACCTATTGCGACAAAAACCTCATTGAGGTTAAGTAGGTCATCTTATAGAGCATTGAATGGGAATGGAGATGTTATTGGAGATGGACTAGTTCCTAGAGATTCAGCATTACTAATTGGCTCAAAACAGGTAGTGATAAAAGAAACAGCACACGGAAAAGCTTTTGGTAAGGATTGGTATGGCTCTAAAAATAAAGTTGAAGAATGGTTGAATAAATCTTCGATATGATATAGAAGTAATTTAGAGGTTTAGATTTAATTAGATTTTATTTTATTTTATTTTTTTCTTGTACAAGGTTGTAGCAATTATTCTCTACTTTTTGATTTAGTTGTCAATATTCTGATTTATGGTTTTGTATTGAGTTCACTTTGTATTTCTTTCTTTTTCTTTAGAGCTTCTTTTTCGATTTCTTTTTTTGCATCTGCTTCTTTTTCAGAAGCTATTTTTGCTGCTAATGCAACTGATTCTTCATGAGCTATCTTTTCCTCTAGTTGTCCTGTTGCTCTCATCCATTCATTCACACTGACTCCCTTACCTGCAGCTTCGCATTCTTTCTTAAATCTTAGGAAGGGAAACCAATGATGATTTGCATTCTCAGGGTTGCTTGCATTTAAACTATCTTCAGGCATTTGTTCGAGTAGAAGGGTTTTAAATTATCTATTAATTGTTGTATTGCATATCGATTTATTTTACGAGATTGAAGTTCCTTTTATACTTCAAACCTCCATGTGTTTTTTTTTCTTCAAAATAGTATAAATTTATAAAGTTCTTTGAAAAAATAGTGATCTTAGTTAGTTCCTTTTTGCATATAGATTTTAATTTTTATCCTATTTTAATAAGACTAATAAAAATTGCTTATGGAATCCTCATTAGCTCTAGCAATTATCTTGACATTTATTGGGATAATTATTTTCATATTAATTTCAAAAAATGATCTTGGCGTCACAACTTTAAAGAAAGATCCAGAAGCACATACGACTTTGATTGGATCAGTAGCTAAAGGCATTCCTGGAAGTGATATCTTAGATACAGGCAAGTTCCAAACCACAAAAGATTCAACTGAAAATGCAGTTCACAACTAATGAAGATTCAAGTGAAAAAGTTATTTGGTCATTGATTTTAAATAATTTGACCTCCAACTTATCAACTGAAGCTTCAGCTGCGACATCTAGTTTCTATCGAACTGAGGATGGTATTGAGTGTTCAGTAAGAAAAAAAAATGGAGCTTTGATTGCTAATTGTTATTCCGAATCAGATCGCATGGGTAAACGTCGTTGGACTATCGATCTCAAGTGATTTCCTGAAACGATAGACGTTTATTTTGTGAATTTAATCTAATACTTTTTAATGGTTTCATGGCTTAAATTAATCCGAGTAGTAATTATTTGAGATTCAACGATGTTTGGAAACAACTCAAAACTAAACATGGAGCAGTGCCATACTCATTCCGTCATTCCTACAGCAAGCGAGCTCATCAAACTTATAAATTAAGTGATACAGAAGTTGCAGCTTTCATGGGCCATAGCGTCCCAGTTCATAACTCCACCTATGCTCAGTTGAGCACTGAATCCATGCTGGAAAGTTCTATGGAAAGAGCAGTGAAATTTAGAGATTTAACTGGTGACTAATGTAAGGGAAGCATTGAAACTTCATTGGTTCTCTCTATATCACCTCCCTCTATGGGGGCGTTGTGTCCTCGATTTATACGTAATTAGGTTTCAGACATTTTTGCTAAAAATTTAATTAGCTATAGACAACTGTTTCCAAGAGAAGCTAAAAAGAAGTTCACTAGATTTTCACCTCTTGTCTATATCAGTAACTTCTCCTTGTCCTGAGATCACTATTGAGGAACTAGGGATTAAAAGCTGGCCAATCTGGACTTGTGAAGCAAGCTCTTTTGATTGGACTTATGACGATAAAGAGACTTGTTTGTTGCTTGAGGGTGAAGTCACAGTCACTCCTGAGGGGGGAGAAGCCGTAAAGTTTGGTGCAGGAGACTTAGTTGTCTTCCCAGCTGGAATGGACTGTAGATGGGATGTTCATAAGGCAGTCCGTAAGCATTATCAATTCGGTGGTTAAACTAGGTAAGCACTATCAAATCAGATGAAAAACATATCTAAAGTTATTGCAATCGGTATCGTTGCAATTTTTGTCCTTTCTGCCTTTGCGGGATTGTTCGGAACTCTTTTATCAAGCTAATCAATCTCGCCATGATTTATAAAATCGTTAGACAAGATAAAGAATCTGACGAAATTACTCAGCAATCTTTCAACAGCTATGACGAGGCATACGATCTATTAGAAGAAATTTATTCCGATGTTTGTTGTTCTGATGCTGATTATGGGGACCGTCCCTATTATGAAATTATTGAGATAAAAGAATGAAACTTATAGACAAGCATAAGCAACTAATTGCTTGGTATAAAAAGAAGCTTGGTCTGACTGATTATGGATTACTTTGGCTTGTCTTTTTTAAAGGAGTATTTGTAGCTCTATTACTAGAAAGATTGATTGTTCACTAAATGTTTAATCAAGAAGTCCTATTGGAATATCTAAGTTCTCCTGAGGGGATTAATAAAATTATTGTAGGGATTATTATCGTTGGAGCCATTAATGCAATCTTTATAACTTTTAGCGTTAGGAGTACTTATGGAGCTGCAAAAATAGAAAAAGAAAAACTAAAAAATCAACAAGCTAAAATCGATAGATTATCCCCTACTAAACAGGAATAGAATATATGCCTTTTATAAAACTATGGAGAAGAACATCAAGAGGTAGACGTCTAAATATTAAACGTGTAATGTTTTTTCCTTTAATTGTTTATTCAGCCTATTTACTGCTCGATAGTTTTATGCCGTTGTTTATGGTTGGATTTGTGATTTGGTTGTTGTATAACTGGACTGGTAAAAGAAAATTTTGGTGATGAACCAATTAGATTCACAGAAATGAACAAGTGAAAATAATCTTTTTGATTGCTATTCTTTTTGGTCTTACTTTCCCTAGCGTGCGAATAACTCTTGCAGCTTTATTAGAAAGTACATCTGATTATCTATATGATTCAGCGAAGAAGGAAAAGACTTTTATTCCCTATTGGCTGAAGAAGGTAAGAGATGACTAATCTTCCTTCTTCTTGTCGTAAACTTTTTGGTAATCCTTCTTGCAGTAATCGAGCACATGCTCAAGGTACTTGTCAGTGTATTCTTCGCACTTGGCACGTTCAAGGATATAGAACATGATCTCATCTAATATTTCTGATCTACTTTTCATTGAGTTTTAAGAGTTCAATTTCTATTATTATCTCTTGCATGGAATCATCTAAGTGGAAACCTACAGAAGAAGAACGGGAAGTGATGGAAGCAGTTTGGATGCAAGTTAAAGGTGCATGTGAGAAATTAAAAGAAGAAACTAATGCCAAAGATGAGCACATCAGAAAAATGCTCAAAGAGATGGCTGATCGTTATTACTCATAAATAATGTTGAAGTCTCTAAAAGTTATGACGAGAAAAATTAAAAAGACAAATGAATCTAACGATTAATTCTAAGCTTGAAATACCAGTCAACGAAATACAGTGGAGATTCTCTAGATCATCAGGAGCAGGTGGACAGAACGCAAACAAGACAGACAGTCGAGTTGAAATTGTATTTAACGTATCTGAATCAAGAACATTAACTCCATATCAGAAGCATAGGATCTCAATTCAGGATGAAGTTAAGTTAACCAATGGATGTATTTGTATAGCTGTTCAGGATAAGAGAACTCAATATCAGAACAGACAACTGGCTTTAATCAGGCTTGCTTCAATCTTACGAGAGATATTAAAGCCACCTCCAAAGAAGAGAAGGGAGACAACACCAACACGCTCATCTAAGAGGAAAAGGGTTGAGTCAAAGAAGAAAAGAGGTGAACTAAAGAAGAGCAGACAATCCAAAATAGATTACTGAAAACAATAAAAAGATCGCGGGAAAGACTTCTCCTGCATTCTTTACTCCTTACATCTCAGAAGTCTAAGCAGCCTCGGGACACCATCCAATCTTTCTCTCGAGTCGCTGCATCCAACACTGACATTTTGATGTTAGATGATCTCCATGAGGTATAAGACGTTGATGGAGATGACAGGTAAGAATTGTTCTGCAATGCCTGTCGCAGCAATAATTGAAATGTTGACATGTCATGCAAACGCTAGCTGAACGTGTGTGTTTAAGAGTGTCTTCTTCGAGATAGTCCCACTCCTCAGCTGGGTTGTAACGCTTCTGGGGTAAAACTTTTTGGGTTCGATACGAAGACATTGCCTTAATCCAATAGGTTCTGCTACCACTGAATTCCAATCTGATGCACGAAAAACGGCATAGGGTGAGGACGTTGGAGCCATACGCTTGTAGCAGTACACATGTACTAGCAACGGTATGAGGGTGTTGTCAAGTAGTTCTTTAATGCGCTAATTAATTTGATTTAAAAAAATTGATTGATATGCAAGGGGTTAAGAGTTCTTGATAAAATTTCTTACCTTATCGAAACAAGGCTTCTCCTATATCGCCGAAAAAGTGTAGCTACCTAGGTTGATCTGTATCTAAATATCCTCTCTAGCATTTTCCTATTTCTTTCCATGGTTTTCCTTTTGATTTTATTTGCTGTTTCCTCTACAAAGCTTTGATCTGTTTTCTTTACCTCTGAGGAACGCAGCAGCTGATTCCTTTCTTTAAGCCTCTTACGTCTGAATCTCTCAAATTCTTTTCTAAATGCATCACTTTTTTCCTTAGTGAAGTACAGCTCAGACATTGCCTAGAAAAATAGCCCGTAGATAGTTTCTCTAATATGAGTTTCTTGCTCTTCCCACGGGACTAATCTCATATCCACCTCTTCTGAAGTAACTGGGTCAAGATCAAATTCAATATTTACTTTCTGGCCGATCAAAATAGTTTTGTTGTAGTAGATCAGGGCAGGTAGTAAAAAGCGTTTCATTTTTATTTTTTTACAATGCCTCCTTTTTCAAGTTTCTTATAAAGTACATATCCAATCAAGAGTAGAACAATCAATAAAAAGTTCTGATTAAAGATCCCAATTATTAGATAGGCAAATATTGGTACTAATAAAAATCGTTTAGCTGAGAGCTTTTCTTCAGGAGTTAAATCTTTCCATTCAAGATACCTTCTCCATTGAAAAACCCTTTTCATTTGTCTTTTTTGAGGTGCTTGCCTATTAAAAAAGCTATGAAATAAAACTCTTAAATCATTTAAACGGTTCATTTATTTCCCTTTTTGTAATCCATAAGTACACAAAACTGGGTTTGCAATTAGAACAATCCAAAACGGTGGAGGTGGACCAGCATCAACAATGACTCCTGCATTAAGAGTATTGAATACTGCAACTATTAAGAGGCAAAGCATCAATACCAATTCACCTAGTAAAACTTTCTTGGCAGATTCGTGATCTCTGATGGAACTAGCAATTATTAATAAGAAGCCAATACCTATATTTGTTGCTGCAACAACATCTGCTGTCCCTCTAATAAATAACAATGTTTCTGCTGAGACTGATGGGGCAATGGTATCAATAGAAAAAATCAACAGGTTTATTAGCAGTACACCCAATAACAAGTGAAGAGATCCAACAGCTTTTAGGATTGTTTTTATTTTCATTAATAGAATCCGAGAGTCGAAGTCGCAGGGCTTGTTGGTTCTCACTCGGCATTAAAGCATTTTTAAAAACTAATGACATCTTTTACCTGCGTAATGGTGTGGCTTTGTGTCGCACTGTTCCTTCCTGTAATGCTCTTTCTCTGGGCATTAGAAACTAAGAGAACAAGAATTAATCGCTATCGCTCCTATGGATGGAGCTGGAAAAAGATTGCTGATATTTACGGTGTAAGTCCTACTACTGCTAGGCGGTGGTCTATGGCTTAATTAACACAAGACTTTTAATTCATTCCAAGTGGATTAACCTTTAATTATTAGACAGTTTTCTTTAGATATAAATGCAAAAACTATATAGATCCCTAGTTTTAATTGTTTTTCTTTTTCTTACCCAACTGATCTCTCAGCCAGTATTTGCATGTGTTGAGGGTTTGACGTGGGGGATGGACCTTCAAAATGTAGAGAGCCATCTTGGTATATCTTTCAGTCCCATCAAAGAAGAAACTACCCAGAATCTTTTTGAGGTTAAAGATATTCAGATCAGTGGATTACCTGTCGATGTTCTTCGAGTTCGAATTGAAAATGAGGATGGATTAAAGCAACTTGCTTATGAAATAGACAATGAAAACATGACTGAAGTTTTGGCAGGATTAAGGTATCGTTTTGGTCCTCCAGTTGGTACAAGTGTTGATGTCGAAGGTGGCTCTCCTCAACAACAATGGATTTGGCATACGGGAGAAGATGTGATTGTGGCAGTTAAAAGCGAGCATCGTCCATTTGTGCTTTCTTATCGACCATCGCTTTTAGATCCCTCTTTTCTGTAAGAGAGCTTTATAGACCTTTAACTGTCAGGCTCTGAATTATGGCTTGAAGAATAGGGAAAAAATATCTTCCTAATTGTTAGCGAAAAATTCAATATATTTTTTCAATGTATAGCCATGACAATCGCAAGGGTATTTAGCTTGTAGACCTACAGCATCATCTTGACCTCTAAATCTTCGACAATTACAAACAAGATCAATATCTGTTCCAGCTTTAAACTCTTTCACTCTTGCTTCAAACCACTTTTTAGCTGCTTTTGGAATATTTCCATCTTCATGCCAACTCTGCCAAACCAAACTATCAAACATTTTTATGCCCTCTTCCCTTACAACTCCATCGATTCTGTCAAAAGGGTTTCTTACAGGGCATTTTGGTTCATTTATAAAGAATCTCTTTGGTGACTTTGGACCATGGATCCATGAACGCTTTTCCATGGAGCCAAACACCTCTATTTGGTCAAAATATTTCTTTGGATGGACTTCAGGTTCAGTCATATGAGCTAGGGCTTTCTTGTCTATTTTTTTTTGGTTTGTCGTAATTAAATTTGGTAGAAGCTTTGTTGCCTTGCCAAGAAAGAGTGCCTTGATACATGTCCTCACTCAGTAAATAATTAAGTGCGTCTTCCGACATTGGTTCATGTGCAGGTGCTTCAGCTATTTCCTCTTGCGGTATTAGCTCAACATCTTCCGCTTGAACTGCAAAAGGACAGAGAAAAAAAAGCAGACCAAGAACGAAAGCAAAGAGTTTTTTCATCTAATCCAACCTATCTGCATAATCTCTGAGAATTTCTGCAATCACCTTTGGTGGGATTTCTTCTTGAGCGTCCTTGCAAAGATCAAAGAACTTATCCATGAACTCTTTTCTGGTCATGTTCGTGAATGGGCCAAATTTTCTTTATTAAAGGCTCAAACTCTCTTTTGTAGCTCTCGGCACTAATACTCAAATTTCATTGCAACTACCAATCTGGATATTCTCCTTCAACTGGTTCTTCGTAGAAATCTCCCTTTTTTATACCAGCAAAATATTCAATTAAAAATTCTGGCAGCTTTACTTGTTTTTCCAACTTAGGCGTCAGTTTCTTCTACTTGCTCAGTTTTAGCATCTTGATTTGATTTGTCTTTAGAACAACCACCTTCTCCCCATCCCCAAGCAAGGGAAGGACCAGCAATAACTGAAAGAGCAAAAACTAAATGGAATAACCTTTTTCACTTTGAACTTTTAAATACGTTCAATATCTTAATAGCATTTTCCTGAGTCCGTTAAAACCCCTTAACTTCCCTTATTCCATCTAACTTTTGGGTTCAGCTTTGGGTTCAACAAAAATAGCCATAAAAAAAGACAGGCTGGGAAACCTGTCTCTGACTGATCGGGGCGACAGGATTCGAACCTGCGACCTAGTGCTCCCAAAGCACCCGCGCTACCAAGCTGCGCCACGCCCCGCTACTCATTAATCTTAAGGCTTCAAAGGCGCTTAATTAGCGGAATAAAAAATATTTTTAAATCAACCTTCTTGAAAAAGCATCAATTAGATTATTTATGTGTTTTGAACTCGTGGGAATTCCTCATAATAGTTAGGATAAAACCTATCCACTTTAAACCTTTGGCCCCTCATCTAGATCACCCCTTTTCAATATTGATTTGGCACTTATTAGTTGGATACCTTCTTACTGTTAGTTTTAACTGGAACTGGATTCCTTTGACTAAAGAGGAAAAAAAAGAGGTCCATCTCTAGATCAAATTAGAGGAAAAATATTTAGCTAAAAAATCAAAAAATTACAGCATCTAATTCGAAAGCAATTTAAATTAATAAAGGAGAAATTTATAATATTATTCGATATTGAAAAATAAAAATCGATAACATCACTCATACAAGGCTATTTAATTCAAGTTATATCAAACTTAAATTAATAGAGATTAGAAAAGGACAGATAGATCACATTAATAATTAGGCAAGCTAAGAAATATTGTATTATATTTATTTTTCAAACTGAGAATACAAGGTTAAATGTCTCAACGAATTAAAGTTTAATTAGCTTCTATCCAATAAGAGTTCTGGGATCTAGGTGAATTTATTCTCTTTTTATCTGTACGGGGCATAGAAGGAAAACTGAGTTTAATATGAAATTAATTCTCTAAGATATCAATAGCAATTTTCTACTATAAATAGTTTGTTTATTGTGAGCCTCCAAAGGCACTAGGTTTTCAACAATCCAAAATATAGGTTTACTTAAATTAAATTTTTTTCTCTATTATTAAAGCGATATCCTAAATCAAATTCTTGAATTTTATTAAAGCTGAGTTTGATGAGAATTAATTATTAATAAGCAAAGGCAGGTTTTATTTAATTTAAAACATCCATCGTTCAAAGTTTATATAGGAAAATATTATAGGATCTTAAAAATACATTTAAAATGATAGACACAATTCACTTCGATATTCTTCACGAATAGGACAAAAACCTTTCATAATTTAATTGCATCTTCAAGCTTGTCGATGAAACTCATACAAAATTTTGCTGAGTTACTACATGAGATCAAATTGCCATCAGCTGAAAAATGCTTTTGCATTGAGGATGGAGATGAAAAGTACATCAAGAAATGGATAAAGAACGGAGAAATCTCATGTGAGTTGGAAAAGCTTTTCGAATGGATGAACGTTGAGTACAAACTCAAGAAAAAAGATCTAAATCACGAGGAAAAGCAACTTGCTGAAGAAATTAAAAAGAGATTTCCTTTAGATCAATGGCGTGTTATAAAAATTTTTAGTGATCACCAAAAAAAGTATCGATACTACAGAAAGGCAATAGAAGACGTAAAAAAACGTACTAGTCCTCGTATGAATGAACAAGCAATTATGACTATCTTCAGCCCAGGCTGGGGTATAAATACCTAGTATGGTATAATTACCTATAAGCAACCAAGCATCTAAAGCATCATGATCGAAAAGTACCCATTACTTCCTTTCATTATTTTTGCTGGAGCTTTAATCAGCACAGCAACAATTGGTTTGCCCGTATTTGCTGGATAATTTGAATATAGATTCAAATTACTTCATTTCAATATTCGGTAGCCTAAAAATTAAATATAAAAAATAAAATTAAATATAAGAATTCGGTTGATTAATCAACCATAAAATATTAATATTTGAAAAAATCAATTAAAATGTAATATTTTCAAATAAATACTATTATTTCTCTAAAATCACTGACCAATAATTGAACAAGAAATAAGAAGAATATAAAAATATTAAAAGATAAACCCAGTTAAGCCATGCAGGTCTTTTATTAGCATTATTCATTGAATTTAATAAATCAATGTTATATATATAATATACTTACTAAATCTTATATTGACATAAAGCTTCTAAGGCTTAACGTTAACTCTAAAATTAAAAATCAAAAATAATTCCATAAGAAGGACTATTTATGAAAAGACAATACAAGTTTCTAGAAAAACACTTGACTGAATTCACCAAAACATACAAAAGTTTAGGCGGTAAAAAATGGTCTTTGAATTTTCCAGTTTTTCTCTTTGATAGAGATTGGTTCAGACTTAAAAAAGTCACCGTCTCTGATTTAGCCAAAGTACTTAGACCAGACAACTCACAAGAAGCCCCTGAACTAATTCAATATCAACAATTACTCAAGGAAGGTCATGAACATTTACTTGCCATTCAGGAATGTTGGAATGAATTTGGAATTGAAGATTTTCATCGATCTCTTAGAAACTCTTCAGAATCGAAGACAAAAGGCAATAACGGATGGACATTTAAAAAATACGTTGAGCTTCTAGTTGGATATAGACAAATTATTGAGAATAAAGAAGTTCGAATACCAATTATTATTCTAGGAAGAACACCAAACGAAGATCACCAACTTGAATGGATAAGCAATGCATTCATTTCTGAACTAAGAATCGCAGATTAAAACATAAAAAACAAATCTATTACAAGAGTTTCAAGCAATAGTTAAATCATCAGATCTAGTACACCAATCAGTATCTTCTAGAAGGTCAGAATAAGAAGAAGCATTTACCAAATTATATTTCTGAAATTTCCAATCTGAATCTTCAAGGTAATCTGAATACTCGAATGTTTTGGCAAGAAGAGAAAATTCCTTACTAAATGGGCACATAAATCTTTTGTATTTTTTTAATCATTCACACTACTAAAGGTAAAAGCAAGAAAAAATCATAATTCCTAAAGATTTAGATAGAAGAATTAATTTCCAAGAGATGAAAGAAATTCAACAAAACATCTATAATGATATATTCTAATTAAAAAAAATAAATAATAATGGGATCAATCAGAAAGGGAAAAGATAAGGAATTTGATTTTGACAACCTACCTGAAGGTGTTTATTTCTTTTCAGGTCAAGAGGGGTTTGTAAAAATCGAAGTAGATCAAGATGGTCATCAAAATTGGGATCTTCATAATTGGTTTGCCTCCTTAGACCCAGACAAAAATGAGGTTCAACATCAAAAAACAATTGAAGACATCAAAAGAAGACTAAATGCAAATACAGGAACGATTAATCCACCTAAAAATATAGCAAAAAGAATTTTCACTAATCCTTTTAAAAATAAGTGAACGAAAAACTTATTTAAAAAATAAAAAAATTTGATTTGCTGCTAATATAATTAGAAAATATCTTAATAATGTACACCATGCATATAAATAAACACATTCATCATCCGACTTAGAAATTTCTTCTCCTTTTTGCTTCAACAATAGATTAAATCGATAATTTGAGTTATTCTTAACAATAAATAATGAACATAAAATTAATGATGTCAGTGTGTTTGCTTTGATTAGAGAAATGAATGCAATAATAAAAGAAATATTTGATATAACATCAATAAAAGGAATAAGTGTAGCTGGTAAAACAAACAAATTACATAAAATATAAACTACTCTGCTTTGATTAATCCATGAAGACATCTTTGAATGATATTATAAATATTTATATCTTTAGCAAACAATTAAAGAGATTGCAATTGATAAGTGAAAATTTAATAAAATATCAAAATATAGAAGCAATCCAATCAAAAGTGGTATCGATCATGAGCAAAAGGGCAATAAAAGAGAACAAGCAAATTTATACTACGATGATATGAAATAAATTTATATATTTTTTTTTCATCTTGCAACATAGGATTTATAAGAAGATATCATTAATAAATATACATTAAATCAGGAATCGAAAAATGAGAATAGTTCTTCTACTTTCTATATTTATATTAGCTATTTTATTCATTGGAAAAAAAATTATTTATTCTGCAAAAAGGAATCTATTCAAAGATCAAGCAGCATGGTCTGGTAAAGATATAACAATAAAATATAGCAATTCAAAAGAAATCCAAGAATCAAAAGGAATTGATAACTATTTAAAAATCATTGCTGATGAGTCAAAAGTCTATTTAGAAGACCAGTCTAAGGAAGACAAAAAATGATATAAAGTAAATTAAACTGGCATAAAGAAGATAGCAAGAGATTAAATAAAAACAATTAATTCACAACTCCAACTATAATGGGCTTCATCATTTAACAAAAATGTACTATCAACTTTTTTCCTTTAATAATATATATTTCCTGTTAATAAGGAGTAATATACTTGATATGACTATAAATAATCCACTTTTTATTTTTGCAGTAATAACAATCATTTGGTTCATTCCAGGAATTATAGTTAGAAGGTACAATGAATTTAAGCAGATAAAGAGAAAGGAAAAGAATCAAGCTGATGCTATTAAAAAACTATATCCTAAGGCCAAAGATTTATCAGATTAATAATTATAAATATATTTTATATTATTAAGTCTATCATGTATTGATATATAATATCAATTTAGACTCTTAAGAATTTTTTAAACCAAAAATAACTGTTACTTCAGCTTAACAATAAGTCATCAAATAAATAGCTTTTAGTGGTAGGAGTATTATTTTATATACAATGAGTTAATGTTATAGAAAACTCGTTGATGATAAAGAAACTGGGTCAATATGGTGGCTATTTACTAAGTGGAATATTGATAGCATGGCTAATAAATCCAATAGCAGCGCTAGCATTCCTTGAGATTTTTTTTAAACTGAGCTTATTAATCTTTATTCCCATCGGCGGAGCTTATGTTCTAGATAAAATTATACTTTTAAAATATCAAAAGTTGTGGAACATCCTTTTACCCACATGGATAATAGTTAGCATCTATTTTACTTTTAGGCTTGTTAAATTAATAGAAAGACTTATTAACTAAAGATTTAAGGATTTAATTAAAATATTTATAGAATAATCTTTTACAAATTGATGTTGGCAACATGTTAGGTCAATAACGAATCCGTTCATAAGTCATTTCAAAAAGCTTAAAAAGCAAGAACTCATCATATGCTTTTCAAAATACTTACCATTTCTAGAAGTTAAAATATTCAGCTTTATCGAAAAAATTAAAGCTTTATGGATAATGATTAATACAGTTGAAATTTGAACAACATGGTACTTCCTTTTCTTACTGCAATATTTTTCCCTGATTATGGCTACCAAGGGATCCCTTGGGATTTGTATTTACTTCATTTTTTCTTCTTTGCGATTGTGATTCCATTTCATGTAATTATTTTCGCTGCTCGTAGTGCTCAGAAGGTTAAGCCAAACGGAGTAAAGGACTGGCTCAAGTGGGAAACTAATGCTAGTCAAAATGAATTATCTTCGAGATTTCCTAACAATTTCCCTACCGCTTAACTTTAGCTAAAGCCTTTAAAAAATGTCTGAATTTATCAAGGTGCTACAACTTCATTAAATTTGGGCAATTTTAGGTTTATATATATACCTGCATCTAAAAAAAAATGCTTCATTTGCCATTCTTAACCTTTGCTTTGGGAGGAGGAAGCCTCTCAGCAACAATTGTCGGTGTTGTATCCCTTGTTCTTTTTGGACTGGTTGGTGTAATTGCTGGTCCTAATCTGTCTAAATTTGATTCCTAAGCTTAGGAAGATAGCTTTTAGACAAACCTATTAGCTAAATCTCTTACCTAACAAGTACTTTAGATTTTCAAAATCTATCTAGGGAATCAGACTTCTAACAAAAAGATCTAAATCCATTAGGTTTTAAAAACCTGGATGGACTTAGATCTTTTTGTTTAACTCTTTTTAATTCAATTAAATTATATTGAAATTGATAACGATGGTTAAAGCCATAATAACTATCTATATAAAAAAAGAATTCACATAAACCCTAAAGGCAAGAAAATACATAAGCATAACTTATGGCCTGTATGATCATACAATATGAGGCTTGATTAGTTATGGCTCTGGCTTATACATTTATGTGTATAAATTTTACAAGCCACAGTCAAATGGAAATGAATCCTTATAAGCCTTTCATGCAAGCTCTTAAAAAAATTTGCAAAAATTTCAAGTAGAAGTTTAGTTTTTTAATGTGAAGATTTAAATTCTCCTCCCCTTCCTCCAGCTTCTGATGCTTGACCTATTCGAGAAAATAAATTCAAACTTTCATCATTTAAATTAATCACTTCAACCTGAGATCCACCTAATTTTATTCTCCTGATTACTTGGTCAAGAACAGTTACACCGCTTTGATCCCAAATATGAGCTTCGGCCATATCAATTGTGATTTTTTTAGGATGTTCGTGAAGTTCAAATCCTTGTCTGAAGTAAATACTACTAACAAAAAATAACTGACCTTTAACTTTATAAACCCTGTGGTCGTCGCCATTTAAAGATGACTCAACCTTAATAACTTTTGCAACCTTTCTACTAAATAATATTGCAGCAAGTCCAACACCTGCAAGGAGTCCCAGGGCTAGATTATGTGTAATAACAGTTACAAATACAGTTAAAATCATAACTGAACTATCACTTCTTGGGATACGGCGTATATTTTTTATTGAGATCCAACTAGCAGTATTAATTGCAATCATTATCATTACACCAACCAATGTTGCCATTGGTATTTGATTCACCCAATCTTTAGCAGCAAGAATCATTGCTATTAAACAAACCCCTGAACTTAATGTTGAAAGTCGAGTTCTTCCCCCATATCCCACATTCATAACCGACTGTCCAACCAAAGCGCATCCAGCCATACCTCCAAAAAGAGAACTAACAATATTTCCTATACCTTGACCTCGAGCCTCAACATTTTTATTTGTACTTTTATCAGTCATATCATCAAGAATATCTTGGGTGAGAAATGTCTCCATAAGACCTACTAAAGATATTGCTAAAGCAGTTGGCAGTATCAAACCAAAAGTCTCAAAATTAAACGGAACTTTTGGAAACCCAAAGCCAGGTAATCCATTTGGAAGAATTCCTAAATTAGATACAGTTGGAATATTTAATTGAAATCCAATAGAAATTGCAGAACAAATAAAAATAGCAACCAATGCTGAAGGCAAAATCTTTGTAACTTTTGGCAGCAAATAAATAATCAACAATGTAAGTATGGTCAATCCCCATACTGCAGGTACTTGTGTTGAAGTAACTACCTTCGCAGAATGCCCCAAGTGAATCCCCAGATGAGGCAATTGAGCAAGGAAGATCAATATAGCCAAACCATTCACAAAGCCATCCATAACAGGTTGAGGTACAAATCTCATCTGATGTGCAAGTCTTAAATACCCCCAAGCGATCTGAAGGACTCCTGTAAGCAATCCAGCAGCCAAAAGATATTGAAGACCAAGACCAGGACTAATATTTTCACCTTGTTGAACAATACCAGTCATCAGAAGAGCAGTTGAACCAGTTACCGAGGTAATCATGGCCATTCTGCCCCCAAATATTGCGAGGGTTACAGAAAGCAAAAAAGCACCAAACAATCCAACTCTTGGATCAACACCTGCAATTCCAGAAAAAGCTATCGCTTCTGGAATCATTGCGAATGCGACAACAAGACCAGCAAGAACATCTCTGGATGGTGAGACAATTCTCTCCTTTGCTAATAAATTGTTCAATTTCAAAACTACTCTTCTACCATCCTGCCTTATTAAATAAGAAAATTCATATTAGTAAGAAGATCTTCTTACTAATATGAATAAATCAATCAGATTCCTCTTTCTTCTCAATAAATGAATCCATCAGTTTTTTGTATTCATTCTCTCTTGAGCTTTTGGCAAAGCCAACAATAAAAACGATAGATGAAACTATTATTAAGGCTAGTATTGTAGGACTGAGACCCATTTCACTAGCAGTCAGAGCAAAGAAAAAATGAGCTAGCATTAAATGCACAGATAATTTTAAAAGACTAAGTTAAACAACACTATCATCAAGGTTTTTTAGACAGAAGTTTATTTTTCAAATAAATTAGATCTAAGAAATAGATAAAAATTATATCTATTTTTCTTTTATTAGACTAACAAACTCCTCAGTAGTTAAGGCAGGTTTATACTCCCAAGTCATTCCATATTTATCTCTCCATGATCCAAAGACCTTAAATAAAATAGATGCACTTGAAGCTCTACAAATGATCACTCCTGTTCCATCTTGTGGTGTATGGGCCCATGCAATTCTCTCATAGCCATCAATAAGATCCTCTGATTTTCCACTTTCGACATAATCTACAAATGCTTCGGATGAATAATTTTGATCCTCAGATGATTCGAATTTCCAAGAAACTATATAAAGCTGCATTTTTATTTTGATAGGGCTTTTATTCTATCTGAGAATTATTTTTTATTCCTAAAACCAGGCTCAAATTGCCTTCGTGCTGCCTGCGTTCTTAGAATTAACTGCCTTCCAGAACTAGATAGTGTAAACCTTAATGCTTTGCCAGACTTAAACATGGCCTCTCCGATTGCCTTTGTTCTAGATAATTCAATTTGGTATGCACGACTAACCGCTCTCTCAGCATCAACATTTGCTAACTTTGCCTGTTGAGCTAAACGTTTGGTTTTTGATTTAGGGATTACTGAAAGCTCACTTTCAGGCTCTGCCCACCTCCATAGCCAATTAGAATTGGATTTTGTAATTGAAGAAGATTTCTTAACCATACCCCCATTTCAATAAGACAAAGAGGCTTTTATTACCCCATAAAGACCCTAACCGTTTCAGGCAAAAAAAAAGGATTGAGAATGCAAAAAAAAATGAAAGTTAAAAAAGTTATTTAGAATACAAAACTAAAAAATCAATTATTTTAAAGCTATATAATTTTACGTACTGCTAATAATGAAAAGATAAAAAAAAATTGTTAGCTTTTTTTACTGCTTAGAAGTTAAAAGGTAGTTCAATTAAAGCCCAAATATACAAGGATATGTTTAGTGCGATAGCAGCGCCTACTGAAAGTTTTTTCATACTAAGTAAATTACTACTTTTTTAATTCAGCAATAAAATTTCATTTGAGAAAGTATTTATACTCTCATCAACACATTGGTCCTTAATCTTATAGTTTTTCAGGTAGGAAAAGAAGTCCTGATCGGCAATCATCGAGAAGTTCTTTGATTTTAGTTAATTTTGAATCAATCACTTGGTCAGCCTTAACAGATAACCAAATAGGTTTTATCAATTCATCATTGGGACCAAGTCTTATCCGAGCTCCAAACCAATTTGCATGCAAAGGTATTGAGGCTCTGCATTTTGTCTCATTAATAGTTAAATCAACCTTCCTCTCGATAAGCCAATCTTCAACGAAAATCAAATTAGTAAAACTATTTAACCCAGCATTTACTGATGAAAAGCTTAAAATCAGAAAGGTCAAAAAACAATAATTTTTTAAGAATTCATAAGTTGTCATCACTTCAAGTTATCTAAAAATAGCCTTAAGCAAAAATGGGTCGCCTGAGATTCGAACTCAGGACCAGCCGGTTAAAAGCCGGATGCTCTACCACTGAGCTAGCGACCCCAATAAACCAATATTAATGGTCCAATATGAAAAATATCACGTTGTCGAAGCATTAATGACCTTAATGTTCCTTTTTGAGGACTAAAAAACAATTTAAAAATATTTTTCGTCCTTCCTCATTGATTTTTCAGATACTTTTGAAGTCTTAATAAATAGTTGAGGGACATGAGAATATTATTAAATTAAGATTTTAAAAAGAAAAACACGACAATTTGACAGAAGATCCATCGGTAACTGTAATAGGCGCTGGTCTCGCAGGCTCAGAAGCTGCATGGCAAATAGCAAGTGCTGGAGTCAAAGTAAATCTCTTTGAAATGCGACCAAAGAAGAAGTCTCCAGCTCACCACTCACCCGAATTCGCTGAACTTGTTTGCAGCAATAGCTTTGGAGCGCTTAGTAGTGATAGAGCAGCAGGACTTTTACAAGAAGAGTTGAGAAATTTAAAATCTATTGTCATCGCAAAAGCTGATCAACACTCTGTTCCTGCAGGAGGAGCACTTGCAGTAGACAGAAGTCAATTCAGCCTAGCTATCACAAATGAACTTTCCTCTCATCCATTAATAAGAGTCATTAGAGATGAATGTTCGTGCCTACCAAGTGCTCAACAAATTACAATTCTGGCCACAGGTCCTTTAACAAGCGAATCGCTAGCTGAAGACATCAAAAAATTCACAGGTAAAAATGAATGTCATTTTTTTGATGCGGCTAGTCCAATAATTACCGGAGAAAGCATTGATTTTTCAACAGCATTTCGGGCAAGTAGATACGACAAAGGTGATGCTGATTACGTTAATTGTCCAATGAATGAAGAGTCATATTTAAGATTTTACTCTGCGTTAATCAAAGCTGAAAAAGCTGAAATAAAGGATTTTGAAAAAGAATCAGCTCTTTTTTTTGAAGGCTGCCTTCCCATAGAAGAACTTGCGAACAGAGGTCTAGAGACCATGCGTTTTGGCCCATTAAAGCCAATAGGTCTCTGGGATCCAAGATGGGGAGATGTTAACGACAAAAGGCTCCGAAGGCTTAAAAGAGCTCATGCTGTCGTTCAATTAAGACAAGAGGATAAAGCGGGTCAACTATGGAATCTCGTTGGTTTTCAAACAAATTTAAAATGGGGCGAGCAAAAACGTGTATTCAGATTGATTCCTGGCTTGTCGAATGCAGAATTTATTCGTTTAGGAGTAATGCATAGAAATACTTTTCTTGAATCTCCAAAGCTATTAAAACCAACACTTCAGTTCATAAAAAGAAAAACTTTATTTGCTGCTGGACAGCTCACTGGTACAGAGGGGTATGCTGCTGCTATCGCTGGTGGCTGGTTAGCTGGAACTAACGCAGCATTGTTAGCAAAGGGATTAAATACAATTACTTTGCCATCGTCTACCATGATTGGGGCATTGACAAACTTTGTCAGCAATAGTCAAGCAAGCCTACGAGTTCAAAATAAAAAACACTTTCAACCTATGCCAGCTAATTTCGGATTACTACCTGAACTCGAGAATAAAGTTCACAACAAACGTGAAAGATACAAAGAATATAGAGATAGATCTTTATTTCAAATAAAAAAATTAAGAGAATCATTATTAGATAAAAAAGCTACTCAACCGATCATTTAAAAAATTCTTTTACATCATGACTCAATTATCAAACAAGACTCAAGCTGCTTGCAACTGGGATTCGATAGTTATTGGTTCCGGCATTGGTGGATTAGTGACTGCAAGTCAACTAGCAAGCAAGGGTGCAAAAGTTCTTGTGTTGGAACAGTACAAAATCCCTGGTGGAAGTGGTGGTTCATTTAAAAGAAAAGGATTTACTTTTGATGTTGGAGCATCTATGATTTTCGGCTTTGGTAAAAAAGGGTATACCAATTTACTAACGCGAGCTCTCAAAGATGTTGGCCAAGAATGTGAAACGATTCCTGACCCAACACAATTGGCTTATCACTTACCAAATCAATTAGAAATTACTGTTGATAGAGATTATAAAAAATTCATTAAACAACTAATAGATTTATTTCCCCATGAAGAGAAAGGAATAAATCATTTCTACGAAACATGTTGGGATGTATTTAATTGTCTAGATTCGATGCCTTTACTTTCAATTGAGGATCCTGGATATCTAATGAAAGTTTTCTTTAAATCACCCTTATCGTGCCTTGGACTTGCTAGATGGTTACCAGTTAATGCCGGAGACGTTGCTAGACGATATATCAAAGATCCAGCACTTTTAAAATTTATAGACATTGAATGTTTTTGCTGGTCAGTTATGCCCGCCGACTTGACACCCATGATAAATGCGGGGATGGTCTTTTCTGATAGACATTATGGAGGTATTAACTATCCCAAGGGAGGTGTGGGGATTATTGCAGAGAAATTAGTTAAAGGAATTGAAAATTTCAAGGGAGAAATTAGATATAAATCTAAAGTTAAAAAAATAATTTTTGAGAATGGGAGGGCAATAGGGGTTTTACTAGATAATGATGAAAAAATTTTTGGTAAAACAATAGTTTCTAATGCAACAAGATGGGATACATTTGGTGATCAAGGTGTTAATAATCCACTTGTAGGGCCAGATAAAACCCCACCGGCAGAGGCGAAATGGAAAAATAGATATATCCCTTCTCCTTCCTTTTTATCTCTACATTTGGGAGTAAGTAAAGATTCTATTCCTTCGAATACACATTGCCATCACTTACTTCTCGATGCATGGGAAGAAATGGAGAATGAACAAGGTGTTACTTTTCTATCAATCCCAACACTATTAGATCCATCATTAGCACCTTCAGACAGCCATATTGTTCATGCCTTTACTCCTTCTTCAATGGATTATTGGGATGGATTAAGCAACAAAGAATATCTTGACAAGAAAAAAGAAGATGGAGATAAAGTTATTTATAAATTAGAAAAATTATTTCCAAACCTTAGGCAAAATATTCGACATAAGGAAATTGGAAGTCCAAGAACACATAAAAGGTTTCTTTCCAGAAGCAAAGGAAGTTATGGGCCAATTCCTTCAATGAGATTACCTGGCCTTCTTCCTATGCCATTTAATACTACAAAAATAAAAGGTCTCTATTGTGTTGGTGATTCTTGTTTCCCTGGTCAGGGGTTAAACGCAGTAGCTTTTAGCGGGTATGCCTGTGCTCATAAAATCGGTACAAAACTTGGAATCAACAAATGGGGACTTCCAAAATAAGTTTATAAAATTTTTCTAAAGTTTGTGAAGGCTTTTCTATAGTTATGAAGGCAAATTATCAAGACTAAATCTATAACCCTGTTGTCGGACAGTTGTAATACCTCCGCCATCACCTAGACCAGCTTGTTCTAGTTTTCTTCTAAGTGTCAAAACCTGTGTATCAACTGAACGGGGGCCACCACTAAATGGAGGCCAAGCCATTCGAAGTAACTCGTGGCGACTTCTTACCATGCCAGGTGGCATCAACAAAGCACACAACAAAGCGAACTCCCTTGGACTCAGTTCTACAGGTTTCTCTCGCAAGGTTACCTGTCTAAGAAGAAGATGAACCTCAAGAGGACCCACCGCGACACGTTCTTGTAAACCAATTCTTCCTCTTTTGAGTAAGGTCCTGCACCTAGCAGCTAATTCTTCTAGACCAAAAGGTTTCCTCAAAACATCATCAGCCCCATCATCTAAAAGGCCCACAACGGGTTCAACACCAGTTCTTGCTGTTAGAACAATCACTGAACATCCCAACTGTTGCGCAAGTCGAAGAGCTGAACTTTTTTCCAATATCTCAGCACTAACTAATAAATCTGGTGATTGATCACGACAAAGGTCAACTGCCTCCTCAGCAGAACCTACGGCTGCGGCTAACTGTCCATCTTGCCTGAGCCTCTGAACCAATACAGTTCTGAGAGTTGGATGTGGTTCTACAACAAGAACCTTGGATGGTGATTGCGTTGTTGCTTGAATAGAAGAAGAACCTGATGAGGATCCTTGAATTTGCTCAGTAGCAAGCTGATCTGCAGGTATTAATGTCACAAGTCAGAAATGTAGACCCTTAGACTAGGGAGATATTAAAGCAAACTGCTCACTGACTATCAAGAATAGTCTGTGTCTTAGCAAACCATGACATCTTTTGATTCTCCAGAAGCAATCAAACACTTCCAATCAATTTGTGATGCCTGCCAAGAGCTAACAAGTAGATATCACAGTCCTTCTGAGCTTAGGATCTATGCAGATGGATATTTGCATTCTCTTAGAAATTGCAAGCGATTAGGCTCTAAGGACCAAGAGAAGTTAGAAGCATTAATTGAAAGATGGATCATGGATCCTTCAAGCTTTATTGGTCCTGATGGTGATCTGAACAACCTCTTTTTTCAAAAAGAAGTCTAAATATGAATCAAAAAAGTAACAAGTTATGAAGCTAGTGCAATTTCTAATTTTTCTTTCAATTCCCCAGAGTTATACATGCTTATCAAAATGTCGGATCCTCCAATAAATTCTCCCTTTACATAAACTTGGGGTATTGTTGGCCAATTTGAATATTCTTTAATACCTTCTCGAATTTCCATATCTGAAAGCACATCAAAAGTTTCAAAGCTCATTCCCAATGAATTAAGAATTTGAACGACATTGTTGGAAAAGCCACATTGTGGCATCAACTTATTTCCTTTCATAAAAACAAATATTGGTTTTGAATTAATTAAGAGTTCAATTTTTGAACGAGTGGTGGAATCCATATCGAAAAAGTTATTGAGGAGTTGAAGTTGTTAAGGCCAAAGCATGAATTGTTTCTGTTTTCAATTCATTTTTTAACGCACCATAAACAAGTTGATGTTGTTGTACAAGAGATAGACCTGAGAATTCTTCAGAAACAACATTTACTTCAAGATGATCACCACCACCCATATCTTTTACATCAATTTGAGCATCGGGAAGTGATTGCTTAATTAGAAGAGTAACTTCTTTGGCTGTAATCATTTTCAAACAAGGAATTAAAGTGACTTAGAAGAAAATAAGTTCAATGTGAGTGCTTAAAGAATCAACGAAGTTAAATTATATTATGTTCTACCAACAGCTAATAAAGCGGATTCTTCGGCGCTTTGCATCCTTTCAGAAAGAGCCATATTAAAATCATTAGTAGATTGCTTAAAATTTTTAGAAATAACTAATGGTTTGGAGAAACAAATTGATGCTGATCCATAAAACTTAGGAATAACATCGCTGTAGGCTAAACCAACAGGAACAATTTTAATGTCTAAACCTTTATTGGAAGCTAGTTGAGCCAAGCGAATCAATCCTTTTTTTAGTTTTACAGGTTCGCCAAATCGATTTATCTTTCCTTCTGGGAATACAACTAATTGCTGACTTGAAATCAACAAATCCACAGCATATCTAAGAGTAGTTAAAGAAGGTCTTCCTTGATCAATAGGGAAACAACCCAACCTGTTTAAGAACCATCCTTGTAATCCTCTCATTTCTGAACGGGTAACCATGTATCTACAGTCTCTATCTGTAATCCTTCTCCCTGCAGCCATAGTTAGCATCAAAGCATCCCATCTAGATCTATGAGTAGGCGCAAGTACAACAGAACCGCTTAAAGGTAAATGCTCTGCACCAAGAACTATTCTTCTATGAAAAAAATTATTCAACGCAAAATCTTGCGTTGCAAACATTGCCAATCGACTCCAGAAAGGATCAACCCCAAGGCATATTTTTTTTTCTCGATGAAGAAGGGGCAAAAAATCCCTCATTAACAAGCTTTCTAATGAAGTTAACTCCGAAAGCTATATAATTAACTGTCGCACTGGGCAGTTACTCCAGCGGCTAAACCTTATTTTGCTTTTGATGAATACAATTAGCGTATATTTTAAATACCTATGGCAAGTCTTGGCGTAAACATTGATCACATAGCAAATGTTCGAGAAGCTCGTAAAACATTTGAACCTGATCCAGTAACAATGGCTCTTTTAGCGGAATTAGGCGGAGCTGATGGCATAACAGTTCACCTAAGAGAAGATAGAAGGCATATTCAAGATAGAGATCTAAATCTTCTAAAAGAAACTGTGCATTCACGACTAAATCTGGAAATGGCTGCTACTGAGGAAATGACTTCAATAGCTCTTAGTACTAAGCCAGATATGGTTACATTAGTTCCAGAAAAAAGGGAAGAAGTCACTACAGAAGGAGGACTCGATGTAATTAAACACAAAAATAAATTAAAAGAAATAGTTAAACATCTATCAGATGCTGGTATTCCAGTTAGTCTTTTTGTTGATCCAGTCCAAGAACAATTGGAGAATTGTGCTGAAGTAAAAGCAGCTTGGATTGAACTGCACACAGGTAAATATGCAGTCACGAAAAACCAAGCAAAAGGCTTGGAATTATCCATTCTTAAAGAAAGCACAGCCAAAGCAAAATCCTATGGTTTAAGAGTAAACGCAGGACATGGATTGACATATCAAAATGTTGAACCGATTGCAGCTATTGAGGGGATTGAAGAATTAAATATTGGCCATACAATTATTTCAAGGGCCCTTTCAGTAGGCCTACCTCAAGCAGTAAAAGAAATGAAAAGCCTAATTATCAATCCAAGGAAAGATAACTTCTTAATTTAAAAATATCTTCAAATCGCACATTGACTCTTGCTAACAATTTATCGAAGTAATAAAGCTGAATGGTTAGCAGATATCCTGGGACAGGAACTCCGATTAAATCCTCCTGAAATAACTGAAGAAGTTAATATTATCGTTAGTACATGGCCATCAGGCAGATGGCTAAGTGAAAAAATTTCAATAATTAATAATATCAATGCATTAGTTAAATACCCTTTTCCTGGTACATACTTAAAAAGGTTAGTAAAGAGAATTAATGGTATTGATCCTAATGAAATAGATCCATGGGAAAAGAATAATCTTGTTTGGAATGTTTTAGAATTATTACCAGAATTAATAAATGAGGAAGAAGCAAAGTTAATTCGATCTTGGCTAAAAATAAGCGTAAAAGAAAATGAGGAAATTAATCTGAACTTATGGGATCTAGCAAAAAATATTGCAGAGATATTTGATGATTACATACTTTATAGGCCTGAAATTATCAAGCAATGGTTAAGCAAGAAAGCTAAGAATAATTCAAGAGAAATTAGTGTTAATAAAAATATAATTTGGCAAGAAAAATTTTTTAATTTATTATATAAAAAGATAAACAAAGATCCTTTTTGCATCCAAGTCGAAAAAGCAATTAAACGTTTAAAGAAAAATGATATCTCTAAACTAGATTATCCAAAGAATCTATACATCTATGGTCTTAGCAGTCTGGCACCATTGCAAATAGATTTAATTCAAGCATTTTCAAAAGTAATAAATATAAAAATTTATCTAATTTCCCCTTGCAATGATCTTTGGCAAAGATGTGAAGCAAGAAGACTGCAATTTAGAAACACATGGAATACTCCTCCTGACAGGCAATGGTTACTAGAATCTCAAAGACTTGAAGCCTTACTTGGCCGAATGGGGGCTGAATTTCAACAGTTGCTAGAGGGGAGTGGTGAATATCAATTGGGAGATAGAAATGAAGAAGATATTTTTTCTCTCACAGCAGATATCGTCACTAATAAAGGGTACAAACCAAATTTATTAGAACAACTACAACAAGAATTGTTGTCCACAAAAAGTGAAATTATTTTAACCAAAGAAAAATCTGATAAATCACTACTTTTCCTTAAATCTCCAGGAAAGTATCGGCAAGTGGAATTAATACGGGACCATATATTACAGCTCTTCACCAATGACAAGGAACTTCAACCTAGAGACATTCTAATAATGACACCACAGATTGATAGCTATGCGCCAATAATTACATCAGTATTTAACAATATAGATAACAGTACTACTCAGCTACCCTGGGTAATCACAGATAAAAGTCAAGAAGATAAAGTAGGTTTAATTCGTTTTGTGTTAAATCTTCTAGAAATATCTGCATCTCGTCTAACCGCATCAATTTTTGAAAACTTATTAAATAATCCAGCATTACAAAAACAACAGAATATAAGTATTGACGAGGTGAGTGACATAACCAAAAACCTTCAATCCGCTGGCTTTACATGGGGACTTGATTCTTCAGAAAGATTTGGGGAAGAAACTCATAGTCTATGTTGGTGTCTAGAAAGATTTCTACTTGGTCTTGTTTTACCAGATGATCCAATTAATGGAATAAGCAATATCTCCCCTTATTCCAAGAATATTTCAAGTACAGAATTTATAAAAGCTTGGGGTATACTTTCAAAACTTTGCAATTATATCGATGCGATTCGCAGTAAACGCTCATGTAAAGAATGGATAAAACTTATTACATCGCTCGTAAAAGATTTATTTGGAGATGGTGGAGAATGGGCATGGGAAGAGCAACAACTACTAACTATTGTTAATAATTGGAGCAAAATAACAGATAATTGTGAACTTAAAATTGATTGTTTAGTAGTCAAAGATATTCTCACCAAAGCTTTAAGTTCAACAAATGGCAAATTTGGTCATAGGACAGGGAAAATTACGATCAGTGCCTTAGAACCAATGAGAGCAATCCCTCATCAAGTCATCATCGTCATGGGACTAGAAAGTAGAACTTTTCCAAGACTAGATAATAGAAGAAGTTTTAATCTCCTAGAAAGAAAAAGAAAACTTGGAGACCCTAACCAATATGACAAAGACCGCTATTCATTGTTAGAAGCATTAATCTCAACTCGTCAAAATCTTTTAATTTCTTGGAATTCCAAAGATGAAAAGACAGGAGAAGATCTTGAGCCTCCAAGCCCTATTCAACAATGGCTGAATTACTTAAAAATCAAATTAGGATCCAATACATTTAAAGAGATTCTCATTGAGCCATCAGCAAATCCTCTTGATAATTCCAACTTTATAAAAACCGAAAATTCACAAATAATGAGTTGTGATAGGAAAAATCTAGAAGCTAGAGAATGGATTGAAAAAGCAATACCAACTAAAAATATCTCACTAGCATTACCAATAAAGTGGAAAGAAATAAACGTAAGCGAATTAAAATCTTATTCCTTCGAAAAAACCAAGGAATGGCTAATCAATCCACAAATAACATGGTTAAAAGAGAATGAAATCCAATCAAAAGAATTTGTCAATCTTATTGAAGACAATGATATGCTTGAGCTTTCAGAATTAGAAAGATATAAACTTCTTAAAAATCGACTAGAAAATAGTGATCTCACAAATATTAACGACACAAAGAATAACTCAAACTACTGGAAAGAGACCTATTCTGGCAAAGGTCTTTTCCCTCCAAAAGGTTCTGGATTAATAGAGGAGGATCTTCTTGAGGTGCGATGGAATAATTTAATATCCGCAATACACGCTACCGGACAGATCACGAAAAGAAGTATTGAGATGCAAGACTTGGAGGGTGAATTTTACTTTGTAGATAAGAATTTAATACAGATTGAAGTTGGAAGTTTAAAATATAAAACTCTTATGAATGGATGGCTAAATCATTTATATTTATCTGCAAATAGCTCATTTAATTATAAAACACTGATAATTTCGAAAAAAACAGATTATAGCAAAAAAATTAATTTCGAAGTATGCAAGGAGATCTTACCAGTCAATACCAAAGAAGCGATTGAAATCATAAAACGAATACATCAATTAGCAACGGCAGGAAGAAAGAATTGTTGGCCTATACCACCAGAAAGTGGCCTGACTTATGCCCTTGCGACAAAAGATAAGAATAAGAATGAGGAAGATTTATTTAAAAAGAAATGGGAAGGTGATTTATATACGCAAGGAGAAAGAGAAACTCTATCAATGGAACTTTGCTTTGGCAAAGAATGCAAAGCCTCTACTTTTTTAGACTTTAAATCATTTAATGATGTATTAATGAGTCTTTATGAACCACTGTTAAAAAACATCAACTAATCTGGTAACAAAAATGAAGCTAAAAAAAAGCAATCTCTTTTATGATTTTAAAGCTCTCTTTTCAAATTGGGGATTTAGCAAGCAGGGGATATTTAATAATTCAAAAGGAGAGTGGTATTTGTTTTTACAAATATTTGTAATTCTCTTACATTTAATACCTCCCTACCCAAAAATAAAGCAAATACCATCTTCTTTAAATACTTTTTGTATATCCTTTGGAGTATTAATTTCGATTCTAGGTCTGTTCATTGTCATTAAAGCATTCATAGATTTAGGAGAAAATATAACACCGCTTCCTTATCCAATGAATGAATCGAATCTAATAAGAAATAATTCATACCAAAATGTTCGACACCCAGTCTATAAGGGATTATTATTTATTTCATTAGGAATATGTATTTTTTCATTGAGTCTAATACATATTTCTATACTCATATCGTTGGCTTACATTTTAAAAATAAAAGCCTTAAAGGAGGAAGAAATGCTGAAAATTAAATTCCCTGAATACAAAAATTATATTAAAGAAGTACCAGCTATTTTCAAAAATATAAAATATTTAGACTGGAGAACCTAAAATGATAATTACAAGTAATTTAAAACATATAAATCAAGTGTTAATTAACGGGGAACAGCATAGTTCTTATTCTAATATTATACCTATAAAATAAATATGACTAATATAGAACTATTTCAAGCGAATAAATATCCGTTAACGAATGGAATGCGTTTAATAGAAGCAAGTGCTGGAACTGGGAAAACATTTTCCCTTTCGCATCTTGTCTTAAGGTTATTGACTGAAAAAGAATATTCAATAGATGAAATACTAGTTGTTAGTTTTACAGAAGCAACAGCATCAGAGATAAAAGCAAGAATTATTGAAAGATTAATTTTAGCTTTAAAAATAATTGAATCAAGAAATTCATCCGTAAAACCATATCAGATTGACAATGTATTAAATGAATGGATCGAATTAAATATAACATCTGAAGAAAGAGCTTTATATATAGCCTCACTACTGCTTGAAGCATTAGAGAGAATTGACAATGCAGATTTCACAACAATTCATGGATTTTGCAGTAAAACACTTCGGAGAGAAGCTATTGAAAATGGAAATAATTTAAACCTAACCATCGAAAAAGATTCAGAATCACTCATTAAAGAAATTGTTGAAGAATATTGGAAAAAAGAAATATTAGAAATAGAAATTTCAGAATTAAAAGGTATATTCAAAACTAATTTCAATCGTAAGAATTTAATTCAGGTTCTTGGTTCAATAGATAATGATCCCAATAATGCTTTTAAACAAACATTTAATGACTTGAAAATAGAAGAAAGTCTTTCAAATCAATTAAACAACTATATTGAATCTTTGTGGATAAAGTTTACGGCCATATGGCAAGAAAAGGGCCAAGAGATTGAAGATGGCTTCATAGAGATTGCCAAGGATCTAAGGTCTCAGGGAATTAAAGAGACAAAGCCATACTCATCCAAGCCCAGAAAAAATCGTTATGAGCTTTTAAGTAATTGGATTGAAGAATATAAATGGAAAAAGCGACCATCATATGAAAATATTAAAAATCAAACCCTTATAAATAAATATTTTCATCCTAAATATATTTACCAATTAGAGATGAAATATAAAATTGATTCTTTTTCAAAAGAAATGAAGTCAGTTCTTGATATTATAGGAGATTTATATGATAGTCCAGGTGAATTCGTTTGGGAACATGCATTGTTATGGACTAAAAGAGAACTTGAAAAAAGAAAATCTAATAAGGGATTGATAAATTATTCAGATCTACTTAAATTATTAGATCCCAATAACCAAAATAGTAATGGAATTAAGGATGGAGTTAATCCTAATAATATATATATAAACTTAAAACATAGATATAAAGTAGCCTTAATCGATGAGTTCCAAGATACTGACCCAGTCCAGTTAAGATTACTAAAAGAAGCCTTTGGGAACCAATCAACACATCTTTTACTAATGATTGGAGATCCAAAGCAAGCAATCTATAGTTTCAGAGGTGGAAGCTTAAATACATATATGAAAGCGAGAGAAGCTTGTGATCGAATTCATTTAATGAATGCTAATTATAGAAGTACAAAACCTCTAATTTTATCACTCAATAAATTATTTCTTGATGGTTTAATAAGATCAAATCTGTCAACTCAAGAACTTAAGCCATGTTCACAAGAAGATCTACTAAAACTGAATGGAATAAAAGAACCATTTAAGATAATAAATCTAATAGATAATCATGACAAAGAAAAAACAGATAAAATAGAATTAGAATCGAAAAGCAATATAGAAGATAAAATTCCGATAGTTATTGGTTATTATTTGTTAGAATTATTAAGCAATAATCCCAAAGATTTAACCCCCTCAGATATTTGCATACTAGTCAATAGACACGATCAAGCTAAAAACATCCATAGCTATTTATCAAAAATAAAAATCCCTTCACAACTTCAAAGTAATGAAAATATATTTACTAGAAAGGGTGCGCAAATTCTACAGTTTTTCATTAACTGTATCGTCAGTCCATCTAATCAACAAAAACTTGCTCTACTAGCTTGTTCTGAGCTAATGCAATGGAAGAAGGAAAAACTTATTGAATCAAAAATAAATGGCGATTTTGATTTATTATCATCAAAGTTCTATGAACTTGCAAAATTATTTCCAAAGGTAGGATTATTAGGCTGTTTAACAAATTTTCTAGAAGGAAAATCAATAGCTGATCTTTCACATCGAGGAACTTTATTAGGAGATATTTATCAAAGCTCACAATTAGTAGACGAGCAAATCCATCGACAGAAATTAAATGCTTTAAGAGCATCGCAATGGCTTAGTAGTCAACGGTTCCATTCCATAGAACCAATACCTGAAGAATATCAACCTAACAGTGCCATTAGTAATAGCGCCATAAATATAATTACAATCCACAAGAGTAAAGGACTTCAATTTAAAATAGTAATTTGTCCATACTTGTGGCAAAAGCCTCCTGAGAAAAGAAGTCATTTATGGAAAGATAATCAAAATCTATTAATTTCTAAAAAGTATAAATGGCATAAAAAATATAGTTCATATCAAGATTTCACTAGAAAAGAATCCTTAAATGAAGCAGAGCGATTAGCTTACGTTGCTTTTACAAGAGCTAAAAAACAATTAATAGTCCTGTGGGCAAAGGCTGCTGGTCAAGAAGGGAACCCTCTTTCAGGATTTTTATTTGGATCTGAATCAATAAATCTAAATATAGAAGACCATACAAAAGAAATGATGGAAAACTCATTCAAGAAAAGAGAACTAAAAGTTGATATTCAAGATATAAAAGCAATTGAAACTAATGAAACATGGACTCAACCTAAAAGTGAAGTCAAATTATCACTTGGAGCGATTCCTAACCATCAGTTTGATAATAGTTGGGGAAGGTATAGTTTTTCAAAATGGATAGCACAAAAAAACGACAAATTAATACTTAAAGACTTCTCAGAAGAGTCAAATGAAGATCATGCATTTAAAGATGAAATCGAGGATCTATCACTCCAAGAAATTGATCAAGTGCTTATAGAGAGAGATCAAGGTATTGACACATTAGAAGATCATATATGGCCTAAAGAAAGTCCGATTGGTAAATTTCCTCGTGGCCCTATAGCAGGGACTTGTCTTCATAAAATACTTGAAAGAATAGATTTCAATGATATTGAAAATCAACTAAAAGTTTCAACTATAATAGAAGAAGAATTAAATATAGTTAATATAAGTAATTCATTTATTGAACCAATTAATATCTTATTAAAAAGAATTGCAAATATCCCTTTAGGAGGACCTTTAGGTAAATTTAAAATGAAAGATTTGAATTCTAAAAGCTCTATCAAAGAATTAAAATTTGATATTCCAATTTGTCATGAAACTAATCCAATTAATACTCTTGAATTATCATCAATATTTAGAGAAGATGTTCAAAATAAATATGGCTCAGACTATATAAATAAACTGATGAATCTGAATATCTATAGCACCGGCTTCCTAACCGGATCCATAGATCAAGTTTTTGCAGACAACCCAAATCATGAAATTGCTAAATGGTGGGTTTTAGATTGGAAGAGTAACTGGATAGGAAATCCGCTATCAAAAGAGCATGGTTCTTCTTGTGGCCCTTCAAATTATTCAATTTCCAGAATGGATGAAGAAATGTACCATCATCACTATCCACTACAAGCCCATATATATTTACTTGCTTTACATAGATTTTTATCTTGGAGGCTCCCCGATTATTCACCTCAAAAACATCTAGGAGGTTACATTTACGTTTTTTTGAGAGGGCTTCCAGATAAAGAAGATTTAGAAAAAAAGAATTTTGCTCAAATGACTCCAGGCTTAATCGTCGAACCTGCTCCTATTGAAAGAATTAAAAAATTAGATTTATTGATTAAAAGACAACATAAATGAGAGAACTCTTGAAAAGAAAATTCTCAACTGATTTAAACAAATCATTGTTAGCTACTCTAATACGCCATTTCCCACCCATAAAGTTTAATGAAGCTCTAATTGATGTCGTAAATGTATTAATGGATGGATTATCAAGAGGTGATGTTTATATAGACATGAAGGAAATCCCTAGAGATTTTGAACTCAAATATAAAGGTTGGCCCAGCCATCATATGAAAGTCTTATTAGAGAGTGGCTGGACTAAAGGAGATCAATCCCCAATAGTTTTAAATGGGGATTTAATCAGTTGGCGTCGAACACATAATGAGATAGTTGAGACCATTCATAAAATACTTGTAAGGAATCAACCTATTAATCACCTATCTAAAGAATTAACTATTCAAATTGATGCTAAGAATCTAGAGCATCTAAATATTCAACAAAAAGAAGCTGTTAACCTGGTTAAAAGTGAACGAATCATTTTATTAAGTGGGGGGCCAGGAACAGGCAAGACTAGTACCATCCTTCAAATGCTTTTACAAGCACTAATAAGAAATCCGACTCTTGATATTGCAATGGCTGCTCCAACTGGGAAAGCCGCAAAGAAACTAAAAGATACTATCCAGGCGGGTATTAAAAATTTTGAAGATCCTGTAAAAGATAAGCTTTCTAATATTCCTTCTAAAACATTACATAAATGGTTAGAAGCAGGACCAAATGGCTTCAGAAGAAACTCTCGCCGTCTATTAAAATTAGATCTAATAGTCATAGATGAGATGTCAATGGTTGACTTGTCAACCATTAATGGATTGCTCGATGCATTAACGAAATCATGTCAAATAATCTTAGTAGGTGATCCTGACCAATTATTACCAATAGGAAGTGGTGGAATATGGCAAATTTTGCAAGAGAAAGAAACGAAAACAAACTACCAAACAAACTCAGTCAAACTAACAAAGTCATACCGAAACAAAGGAGATATCGCTTTATTAAGAAACACACTGAAAGATGAAGGAGTAGATGCTTTTTGGCACCTGCTTTCAATGAAAGAAGATTCATCAAATATACGTCAATACTATTCATCCCTAAATAGTATTCCGGATCCTGTAGTAAAAACTCTTTTAAGCTATAGAAAGAAGCTGAAAAAGTTAACAGAAAATTGTATTAATCATATTCCTAATGAAGCATGGCAATCAAGCATGATTGATGTAGAACAATCAGTTGAGATAATAAAACTCTTTAAATTCATAGATAATCTTCTTATACTTTGTCCGCAAAGATATGGGCCCTGGGGTGTAAAGAAAATCCACGAGTTACTTTTAGGAAAGAGATTTGAAAAGGAAGTACACATGTGGAAGGAGGGAACACCAATCATGGCAAAAAGTAATCAACCTGAAATAGGTTTAGCAAATGGAGACGTTGGAATAATTATTGGCAACGGCGAGAACAGACGTTTTTTATTTAATCTTTTTTCTGAGGAACAAAGACTAGTAACTCGATTAATAAACCCATCAAGGTTAACTATATATGATGCGGCATATGCAATGACAATTCATAAAGCACAGGGGAGTGAAGCTGATCAAGTTCTTTTACTTTGGCCAAATACCTCAAAAGTTTCAAAAGAGAATTCTCTCAAAAAACATTATTCTGATGATTATGAAAAAAGACTGATTTACACAGCAATCACTCGTGCAAAAAAACAATTACTGGTAATTACCAATAAAGAAGAAGACTATTAAAGATGTCTTCAACTTATTCCTAAAAGGATTTTTGAGATGATAAAATTAAACTTATATCCCTTTAACAAGGCGAGTCAGCAAAGCACGGTTATACACCGATCGGAAGTTGTCTGCCTAATTTGAAGGACAAAAAGGCAACCATTATTAGATGACAAATAAAAATCTACATGGGGATTCCTCATGTCCAGTAGAACAAGATGTTCTTGAGGAATCTACTGAGGAAATATTGGATGAAGGTGATCAAAATTCAGACAATGGATTTTCTGAATTTAATTTTAGTCAAGAACTAATTCAAACAATCTCTGATAAAGGCTACTCATGTCCCACGCCTATTCAAAAAGCAGCAATTCCTGAGTTACTTCTTGGTAGAGATTTAGTTGGACAAGCTCAAACCGGTACAGGAAAAACAGCCGCATTTGCTTTGCCAATACTAGAAAGGCTGGAAAAGAATGTAAGACATCCACAAGTTTTAGTTTTAGCTCCAACTCGCGAGTTGGCTATGCAAGTGGCTGAATCATTTCGCACCTATTCCGCAGGTCATCCGCATTTTAAAGTACTTGCAATATATGGAGGCTCTGATTTTCGAAATCAAATCAACACTCTTAGAAGGGGAGTTGATGTAGTCGTAGGGACTCCCGGGCGAGTCATGGATCACATGCGTCAAAAGACTCTCAATACTAGTCATCTAAGTTGTTTAGTTCTAGATGAAGCTGATGAGATGTTAAGAATGGGATTCATCGACGATGTTGAATGGATACTAGAACAATTGCCAGAGGAAAGGCAATTAGTTTTATTCTCAGCGACAATGCCATCTGAGATAAGAAGATTATCAAAAAAATATTTAAATAGTCCCGCCGAAATCACTATAAAAGCAACTGAATTAAAAGAAAGACTTATTAGGCAAAGGTATATAAGTGTTCAAAATGTTTATAAAGTTAATGCACTTCAAAGAGTGCTTGAAGCTGTATCAGAAGAAGGGGTAATAATATTTGCAAGAACAAAAGCTATTACAATTGTAGTCGCTGAAAAATTAGAATCATTTGGATATAATGTAGCTGTTTTAAATGGAGATATTCCTCAAAATCAAAGGGAGCGAACAGTTGAAAGGTTAAGACAGGGTTCTATCAATATTTTAGTTGCGACAGATGTCGCAGCAAGAGGTCTTGATGTTGACCGAATTGGTTTAGTCATAAACTATGATATGCCATTTGATCGCGAAGCGTATGTTCATAGAATTGGCAGAACTGGACGTGCAGGAAGGAATGGTGAAGCTATTCTTTTTGTTAATCCAAGAGAAAGATCATTTTTAAGTAATCTTGAAAGAGCTGTTGGTCAACCAATTGAGAAAATGGATATTCCAGACAATGAACTTATCAACAGCAACCGAGTTAAAAAGCTTAAAGCAAAATTAATAAAAGCCGCCTCAACAGAAAGAGACAACCCGGAAGAGGCAAATATTTTAGAAGAATTAATAAAGAACGTAGAAAAAGAATTAGATATAGATCCAAAAGACTTAACACTTGCCGCTTTAAATTTAGCAGTTGGTTTTAATGCACTCCTTGAAAATGGAAATGAGGATTGGATCAAACAATCAGCTCAAAGGAATACAAGAAATGATCGACGAGACAATAAATTCAAACAACGACGAAGAGGTGATTTTGATAACAACAGACTTGAAGACGAAATGGACAGATTCAGGGTTGAAGTTGGGCATCGAGATAGAGTTAAGCCTGGCAATCTAGTTGGAGCAATTGCCAACGAAGCGGGTCTAAAAGGAAGATCTATAGGCAGAATAAGAATATTTGAAAACTACAGCCTAGTAGATTTGCCAAAACAAATGCCTGATAATGTTTTTCAAGCCCTAAAGAAAGTAAAAGTAATGAATAGAGAATTACAGATAAACAGAGCTGACTGATAAAAAAACATCAATAAAATGCTTAGTAAATTATTTTTCAGCAGCATGATCACATTTCTTCTCATAGATATGTGTAGCAATTTGGAGGCTCAAGAAAAACAAATTAGTACTAAAAATAGTCTTATTAATAAATTCTGTATTGCGACATTAAAATCAAAACTTGATATCAAGAATAAAAAAAATTTAAATGAAATCAGTAATTTTACATGTGAATGTTTTTCTAAAAAATATAATTCTGGTAATTCCTTAAAAAGCTCTCGTGCTTACTGTAGAGATAAAGCCTCTGAAAAATATAATCTCTAAAATAATGCTAATACTCTAAATCAAATGTATACATCGAATTCAAAAAATAATAGAATCCCATTAGCAAGACTTTTAAGTAATCTTAAAAGTCAAAGGCGCCTGATTTATGCAGCTATTACTTGTTCTATATTAAATAAATTTTTTGATCTTGCACCACCTGTATTAATTGGTATATCTGTTGATGTAGTAGTAAGAAAAGAAAGTTCGTGGCTAGGTTCAATTGGCTTTAATACTGTTCCAGATCAATTAGTTGTACTTTCAATAATTTCATTTTTAATTTGGACGGCTGAGTCATTCTTTGAATATTTATATGGATTACTGTGGAGAAACTTAGCTCAGAAGACACAGCACTATTTACGAATTAAAGCGTATGACCATTTGCAAAAATTGGAGATGACATTCTTTGAATCAGATAATACAGGAAGACTTATGACTGTACTGAATGACGATATCAATCAACTAGAAAGATTCTTGGATGAAGGAGCTAATAAAATTATTCAATTAATAATTACTGTTTTTATTGTTGGTGGGGCAATGATTATGTTAGCTCCTGGCATTGCATTGCTGGCATTCGTCCCTATTCCATTTATTCTTTGGGGTTCGATTAATTTTCAAAAGAACCTGGCCCCCCGTTACCGTGAAGTCAGAGATAGAGCTGGAGAACTTGCCTCAAGACTTAATAACAACCTAAGTGGAATGCTTACTATTAAAAGCTTCGCTACTGAAGATTGGGAACTTGAAAGATTAAGACTCGATAGCAATTTATATCAGGAAAGTAATAGAAAGGCAATTAAGTTATCAGCAGCATTTATCCCATTAATTAGATTCGCAATACTGTTTGCATTCCTTGCAATATTAATTGCTGGAGGCTTCCAAGCTTGGAAAGGATTAATGCCAGTGGGAACATATAGTTTTTTAGTATTTATTACTCAAAGGTTATTATGGCCATTAACTACATTAGGGCATATTTTAGATGATTATCAAAGATCAATGGCATCAACAAATAGAGTTTTAGATTTAATAGATACTCCAATAAAAATTAAAACTGGGAAAATCAAATTAGATCCTAATAATATTAAAGGTGAAATCAAGTTTAAAAATATTGATTTTACATATGAAGGTAGGTCTCAAGTTATCAAGAATTTTAATTTAAATATTAGTTCGGGAAAAAAAATTGGCATTGTGGGTGCTACCGGTTCTGGTAAAAGTACACTTGTAAAACTATTATTAAGATTGTATAAAATCAGTAAAGGTAAAATAGAAATTGATGGAAACTCAATTGAATCATTGGATTTAAAAAGTCTAAGACGATGTATTGCATTAGTAAGCCAGGAAACATATTTATTCCAAGGCACAATTGAAGAAAATATTTCTTATGGCTCAAAAAATATTGATAAATCAAAAATTAAAAATGCTGCAGACATTGCCGAAGCAACTGAATTTATTAATCAACTGCCGGAAGGCCTGAAAACCATAGTTGGAGAAAGAGGACAAAAGTTATCTGGTGGACAAAGACAAAGAATTGCTATTGCAAGGGCAATCTTAAAAAATGCCCCAATATTAATATTAGATGAGGCAACGGCATCTGTAGATAATGAAACTGAAGCCGCCATTCAAAGGTCTCTAAAGAAGATAACAAATAATTGCACTACAATTGTTATTGCACATCGTTTAAGCACAGTAATAGATGCTGATGAAATTATAGTTTTAGATAAAGGTAGAGTCATTGAGAAAGGAACACATAGTTCCCTTTTAAAAAATAAAGATTTCTATTACTACCTTTGGAAAATTCAAGCTGGTGAAAATAATACTTAAGTTAGATAAAAAAAGTAAAAGAACTAACTACTCTTTTAAAAGTATCTTTCATTTTTGACCAGCGTTGTTCACTGGTGCTAGCGGCAAGTGTATATAAATAGCCTCTATCTACAACAACAGTAGCAATTTCGTGCCTACTGTTGTCTTTTAAATCAACAGAATATTCAAGATCATAGAATTTACGTTCATCTAGTTCTCTCTCAGAAGCATCAATTAATTGAATAGGATTATTACTATTTTTCTCACCAAAGAGTCTTTCCCCTACGGCATCGGCTCCACCCAAATCATCTAAATCCACTTCATTTTCCAATTTAGAAATAACAAGACTGAGAGTTTCATCTGAGTTAATCAAATCATGGTAAACAACCTCTGGGCCATTATCGACAGCCACTCTCGTCCAACCTGTTGGGAAAAGGAAACCATATCGTCCGTCTTGACTTTTAAAAGGTTCCAACCCTGCGGCTCCACCTGTAGAGCATGCTCCGAGTGTCAAGACTAGAGCTATAGCCAAAAGAGTTTTAAAAGATGTTCGTAGAAATTTGATCATTTTGAGAGACTCAAGCATCACCATTTTGATACATTTCTAATTTAACTGATGGTAATCTTCTTTAAATTAGTGCAACACAGATAAAACTCTGACTAAATTCAAGGTAATTGCTTCTTTACTCTGAGCGGATTCACAAAACCATTATCAAAATTAATTGATCAATTTGAGCAATTACCTGGGATAGGGCCCAGAACTGCTCAGAGATTAGCTTTGCATCTATTGCGTCAGCCCGAAGAAAAAATAAGGGTGTTTTCAGAGGCTTTAGTTAATGCGAAGCATCAGGTAGGTCAATGCAAGAAGTGTTTTCATTTAACTGCCGGAGAACAATGCGAAATTTGTTTAAACAAACAAAGGAATCAAGATCTAATTTGCGTTGTTTCCGAGTCAAGAGATTTACTTGCGCTTGAACGAACTCACGAATACAAAGGGCTTTATCATGTTATTGGTGGACTGATTTCTCCGATGGATGGCATTGGACCAGAAATGCTTGAAATATCAAGTCTTATAAGAAGAGTGGATAAAGAAAATATCAAAGAAGTCATACTTGCCTTAACTCCAAGTATTGAAGGTGATACTACGAGTCTTTATGTTGGAAGATTATTAAAACCTTTCACAAAAGTCACTCGTATTGCTTATGGACTTCCTGTTGGAAGTGAGTTGGAATATGCCGATGAGGTAACACTTTCACGCGCTTTGGAAGGACGTAGAGATTTAGATTGATCATCAAACAAAAATGACCACAACCACAAGAAAAACAACAAAATATAGTAGCTTCTTTCCAGAAGAACGTTTACCTAATTGGATCAAGCCATCAATAGGGAACGCATCTCAACTAGAAAAGGTTCAAAAGCTTGTAAAGGAAAATAGATTACATACAATTTGTGAGGAAGGTAGATGCCCAAACAGAGGTGAATGCTACGCCGCTGGTACGGCTACTTTTTTATTAGGTGGTTCAATCTGTACAAGGAGCTGTGCATTCTGCCAAGTAGAGAAAGGAAAGTTGCCCGAAAAAGTAAATAATTTCGAAGCAGAAAAAGTAGCGAATGCTGTTAAGGTATTGAACCTCAAATACGTGGTACTAACCGCAGTTGCAAGAGATGATTTACCAGATCATGGTGCAAATCTATTCACGACAACAATGGATGCAATTAGATCATTGAATCCTGATGTCGCAATAGAGGTACTAACACCAGATTTCTGGGGTGGCAACAACAAGGACAATGATGAAAAACAAAGAGAGCGACTTAAGCTAGTTCTCTCGGCTAATCCTATTTGCTTCAACCATAATCTTGAAACTGTAAAGAGACTTCAGAGAGAAGTCAGGAGAGGAGCTACTTACGAACACTCACTAAACCTTCTCAAATTTGCCAGAGAAATCAATCCAAAGATTCCCACAAAATCTGGAATCATGCTTGGACTGGGAGAAAA
>QCIQ01000008.1 GCA_003216595.1 Prochlorococcus sp. AG-402-M18 | reverse complement strand
GCTTTCGTTCTACTAACAGGTATCTACCTAACAACCGGCCAACTTATCCCAGGTGTCGTTTAATGACTACTCAAAACAACAGCAACAACAGAAACATTGATCCTGAAAAGGTAACAGCAGAGAGACTTAATGGCTATGCAGCATTATTTGGTTGCATCGCTCTCGTCGGTGCCTATGCCACAACCGGTCAAATTATTCCAGGTTTTGTGTAATGAATAAATCAACAAACTATTGGAAAACAGCTGAGCAAATAAATGGTCGTCTTGCGATGATGGGTTTCTTTGCTGCTGTGATTAACTACGGAATAACAGGCTGGATTATCCCAGGAATCGTTTAGTCCGACTTTCAATTCTAATAAATAAAAGCTTCTTCTCTGTCATTACTGAAGAGGCTTTTTTAATGGTTTTTTGTTTGATTAGCGCGTGATTAATAAACCATGCAAATTAATTCAGTAATATTGATGACTATCAACTTGATGTAGTTATTTCTATTTGATTCTTGTATCTAGGATCAATATATCTCCTACTTTGCAACTACCATCAAGCCATTCTCTAAACTCTTGAGCAATTGCTAGTCTTTCCATTTTAGGTAGCTTTTGGGCTCTAATTAAGAGCAATGTCATTGAATCTGCAATCAACTCTTCAACATTTGGCTTTTCTTGCATTTACGACTATTAATTGATTCTCTTTTAAAATATCTATCTTGTTGAATGATTACTTCAGACATAAGGTTATAAATAGAATTTACGAATACTTAACCATTAAGTAGGAAATATAAATTAGTCGTTCCACAAAGTCATATCTGACTGGCCTGAAGATCTTTGCATCCACGCTACTTTCCATTTCTCATCAATCTTTTTAAAAATCGAAGTTACTGTAGGGAGGTCATCATTTTGAGTCCCTTTATAAGTAAATTTCGAGCCTAGGGTGAAAACGCACATTGCAGCATTTGAACCTAAGAATTCAAATTTGTGCACCTTTGTGACTTCTGCGCTTTGTAATACAAGATCTCCTGAGGACCACATCTCTTGAAAACCTTTTGCGTCAATGGGATTCCCGCTTGGCCTTATAAATAAAAAGTCGGGGGTTGCATTGTCTAAAAAGAATGATCCCATTCTCTCTGTTGAGGCAAAGGCTTCTAGGATGGATAGAATTTCTTCTTTAGAAGACATTAATCAATTAAAAACAATAAACTAGGATTACAGATCTGCTCAATATTGGATGTTTTCTTTGCCATTTTTTCTTGTTGTGCTGACAATATAAATCAACCCTTTCTATAGAGAAATACTAAAATAATTGATTTTAAGTAGAAAACTTAGGCAGCTTGTTCCGATAAATCATTTGCAAAAAGAGTTATAATTTCACCTTTTGGTGTTTTATAAACTCTCTCTACAATTTCGCCACTAGTAACGATTACTTTAGTATTCATTGAACCTGAGGGCAATGTCTTAATAGCTGGTACAACAGCTTCTTTTAAATCTGGGAACTGATCCAAATCCTTGAAGTCTTTAATTTTCTTCTTAGCAACCATTCCAATAAATAAGTCGAAGTTATTCCTTCCTTTTAACTAACTTTTCTCCACTCGTAAAGAGCTTGTATAGCTAATTAGCTTTTTATAGGACTATCGAGAAAAATTAGATATAGTTTTTGGATTAGGAATTTTTTTTATAAGCTTGTTTTCATTGTTTTCAAAAGGGTTGTACTTAATGTCCAAATTAATACCAATGCTGTACTCACAAGTAGTTATCCAAAAATTACTTGTTGTGGTGGAAATCTCATTCTTCTATCTTATTGAGTCGAAAAGATCACGAATGATCAATTGATTTTATCCATCAACAACAAACGCTCTTTTGTATTAAGAATAATTTTTTCCTTTCAGCATCTCTGTTAATTTTACTTCTTTTTTTTATTATAAATTCTGTTTAAGAGATATTATATTAATTTATATTTTTGACCTAAAGATATGATTATGAAGGTTTTTCCAAAGAAAATAATGCTTTTAGGTAGTGGAGAATTAGGGAGAGAGGTTGCAATAGCAGCAAAAAGATTAGGTTGTTATGTTATTGCTTGTGATAGATATAATGATGCACCAGCCATGCAGATAGCTGATCAGTTTCAAGTATTAAATATGAATAATGCTAGTGAATTAAAAGAAGTGATATATAAATGTAATCCTGATATAATTATTCCTGAAATTGAAGCTCTTGCAGTAGGTGTATTAAAGGAAATCGAACAAAAGATAACAGTAATACCAAATGCAAGAGCTACCGCAATAACAATGAATAGAGATAAAATTAGAGATTTAGCTTCTAACGAATTAAATATAAGAACTGCAAAATTTAGTTATGCGATGAATCAATCTGAGCTTGATTTGCATGCAGAGACGATTGGTTATCCTTTACTAATTAAACCAGTCATGAGTTCTTCAGGTAAAGGACAAAGTTTAGTTAATAATAAAAATGAGTTAGTCCAGGCTTGGGACTTGGCTATTGAAAAATCAAGAGGTAAATCAAATAAAATTATATTAGAGGAATTTATTGATTTTGATTTAGAAATTACTTTATTAACTATTAGACAATTTAATGGTAAAACATTATTTTGTGCACCGATAGGACACGAGCAAAAGAATGGAGATTATCAATGTAGTTGGCAACCAGCCACATTAACTGAAAGTGTTTTAGATAAGGCTCAAAAGATAGCTAAATGTGTCACTGATAATCTTGGTGGAGTTGGTTTGTTTGGCGTTGAATTTTTTATTAAGGGTGAGGAGGTGATTTTCTCAGAGCTGTCACCAAGACCACATGACACAGGCTTAGTAACTTTGATTAGCCAAAATTTAAATGAGTTTGAATTACATCTTAGAGCTGTTCTAGGTATCCCCATCCCAGAAATAGTTTGTCATGAAGCTTCTGCGAGCAGAGTGATTTTGGCTTCCCAGAAAACTTCAAACATAGCTTTTACGGGACTTGAAGATGCCTTAAGTCAATCGAATACAGGTGTATTTATTTTTGGCAAGCCGAGCTCTACTGAAGGTCGTCGAATGGGAGTAGCGGTAGCAAATGCAGGAACGATCGATGAGGCAAAAATTAAAGCTGATAAAGCAGCTCAATCAGTCCAATTTATATATGAATAATTTTAATTCAGATTGTTTATCTGATTTCATTAAGTGCAAGTCGATTTGGTTTCTTTTTTTGACTGAGTTAAACTGGAATCCAAGCGCAATTAACCCTCTTGAGTTGGTCCCTGAATCTTTTTGGCCTGAGGTTACGGATCTCTTAATTGAAGCTAGATATATTGGTCAAAGCAGGAATTATTACCTCAAAGAGTCTGATAAATATATGGATTATTTAAGTAAAGGTGGTAGGCCTTTTAAAGCGGATTGAAAATCATACATATTCTTTTAACTGCTTACCAACTTCCTGTAGCCCCATAATTGTTAATATTTTTGTAACTGGTCTTGCCTAACAAAAACTAAATTACAATAGATTTATGGGTATAGAGGATCCAAAACTTCGTTGGTTCATGCTTCTTTTGATCAATTTAATAGTGATAGTAGTTTTTAGAAACTGGGTATTAAATAACGAGGCTTTTGTTTGGTTACTAAATGGTTTACCTTCTTGAAGTGTTATTGAAGAATTGGTTCAATTTTTCAAAATATTGCTTTATCTGGGTTTAAGTCGTTAATTACTTTGATTATTTTTCCATATTAGGATCCTTTTTTTGTGCTTTAATGACTTTTGCAAGAAGAGGGGATAGGGGAAGGTTGGTTTAGTTTAAGAAAGAAAAAGAAGAGGATAAATAATTAATTTTTTTAGGGATTTAAGGGTGCTTTTTAGTAAGAAATGCAACTATTTCGGTTAACACTACTTAATTCACTGTTTTATGTATCATGAGGAACATCGTTTAAAGATAATTTCTGTTATTTTTGATACACGTTCAGCTGAATTTCAAGCTGCAGTAAGACTCGAGACATGGAACGGGGTCTTGAGCACTACGAGAAAGAGCAATGACTGTTCTTACTTACAGAGGCAAAGAGTACCTTCAACATAAAGAAGCTACTCCAAAAAAAGTTGTAGAACTTAGTTACAGAAGTAACGTCTACACATCTAGGCAGGCAGAAGCTAAAAAGCAGATGCAAGCATCCTTAACTTACAGAGGTAATACATACCAAAAGTAATTTAAAGATGATCTAAAAGGGGCATAAATTGCCTCTTTTTTTTATGCTTACTTTGCCCCACAAATATCTAGCTGAGTAATAGCTTTGGTTCTATGTATTTTTGCCTGAGTTTTATTACTCTGGTTTTATAGGTGGCATCCGATGTAGAAATAATAATGACTCCGAAATAATCACAATGATTACTCAACAGTCATGGCCTAGTTGCAAGCTACCTAAAACTCAAAAGGCACTTGAAGCTATTTACACAATGCTCTGGAAACGACCAAAGGTGTTTAGATGGTATTACAGGTCAAACTAATAGCTTTATTGAAGGGAAACCGAACACGCAAATCACCTATAAGTTGTTGAGAATAATAATTAAATCCTTTATTTATTAATGCAAAGATTATTTAAACCTAACAGTAGTGTGTTGGCATTGTTCATGTTTTTACCTATTACACCAAGTATTGCAGCTATTACTGTTTTTACACAGTCAGTTTTAAATGACAGAAGTACTGAGGTAACGTCTATTTCACATTATGAACAGCGAGTGATTGATGCTACTAGATATTAATGACTGTTTTTGACTTTTAGCTACCAGTAAAACTTATTATATGAATTTATTCATTGCTCATTAAAGCTTTATTTAAATTCTTATTAAGTTTGTCCCTATCTTTGTTTAAATACTCTTTACGTCATGAGATCAGTAGGTTACAAGTCATAAGTAACAGCTTTCTCAAAGTATGGTTTTAACGAAAAAGTTTAAGGCCTTTGATGACGCAATTTTAGATCTACATCCTGAGTTGAAAGAGGTTCTTAAACCTAATGATCACTATCCAGAGCTAGAAATTCTTCTAAAAAAAAGATCTGTAAAGCTACCTTCTGGTTCCTTGAATACGAGGGTAATTATCAATAATGGAGAAATTGTCGAACGCGTATTCAAGACACCCATGGGCCAAGTCGTCTCGTTATTTTCAAAACCATCAAATGTAATTCTTGACAAAGTTGCTTAATAAGTGATTTTCAACTAATCATGTTTTTTTAGATGTGAGATTAAATCTGGAGATGATTTAAATGCCTTTTATTTATACAGGTCTCTAAACTAAACTTTTTGTCAAATTTTCACTATGGCTAATAGTGTAGTTAATAACGTCAAGAAAAAATCATGGAAATAGCTGAAGCAATTAAAAAACGAAGGACCATTCATATCTTTTCCAAAAAAAGTGTTCCTAGCGAATTAATTCAAAAATCAATAGTTGCAGCTAATCAGGCACCCTGCCACAGAAGGACTTTCCCATGGCGTTTTACCAACATTGGGATAAAAAAAAGGGAACTTCTATATCAATTACAGCTGACTCTGAAGTTTGGTGATAAGTCAATAGATGAATCTAGTTTAAAAAAAATAAAGGAAAAAATGCTTAACCCTTCCCATTTGCTTATTGCCACTCAAGTATGTACTGATAATCAAGCTCAAAAACTCGAAGATTATGCTGCTTGTGCTTGCGCGATTCAAAACTTGTCGCTTTCACTTGTCGCCGATGATGTTGGTTGCAAGTGGTCAACAGGAAAAATCACTAAAGACCCTAATACCTATCAAATCGCACAAATAAATTCAAGTGAGGAGGAAATTATTGGTTTTATTTGGATTGGATATGGACATGAGCCGCCTTTAATCAATAGACCTTTAATTAGTACTATCTATAGAGAGAGGGATTAACCTGTTTTAACTCATAGAAGTGAGATAATGAAACTGATAAGGAAGTGTTGAGGCCACACTGAAAACAATCATCATCATCCCTGTTTTATCTAATCGTGTCATGCTCAAAAATTGTTTTTACAAATTTAATCGAAGGATAGTTTTTGCACGGGTATTTTAGGTAGGGAGAACCAGACATCACTTAGTAATAAATTTCTGACAAACAAGACCAAAGGGGGGATAAACTTTTCTCATGATCAATATGTGAACTCATAGAAAATATGCTAGATCCTAAATCAGGTCTTAGACCCTGTTTAAATCCGCTTAATTGCGTTTTTTTTCAAAAAGAATTTGAAGATGTTGACAAGACCTTTGAGCAACTTATTAGGATTGCCCAGAAAATTCCTAGAACCAAAGTTTTAGAGGCTAATGATAAATATTGGAAAGGGGTTTGTCGCAGTTTGATTTTCAGATTTCCAGACGACTTGGAGATTTTAAAAATCGATAAGAAGATTCAGATCAAATCGGCATCAAGATATGGTGGTGGCGATCTTGGAGTTAATGGAACTAGAGTGGGAAGATTATTAACTGCTTTAGAAAAATTAAATAGTTAGCCACCAAAACCTTCATAAAACAATCAATTTGTTGTCGTTGGGAAAAATGCTAGTTATTTTTAAATAACTGTATAAATAAAATGAACAGAGCACAAAAATATTTTTTACATCTTCCAAAGGGGACTCATTTTGAAAAAATCATTGATACAGAATATGGGAAAGAGAATATATATGTAAGCCCAGACGGCAAAAAACATTCAATACCTATGATTCAAGATAAATTACTTGACGAATTCCAACACGTTAAAATTAGCAGTTAGGACAATTGTTTATCCATCTTGTGATCCTTGTCTCTTCATAAATATGACCAGAGGCTTCAACAATAGGCTTTGTTTCCGGACTGATAAAAATGTTATATAAAACATTCTCTGGTCCTTCAAACATTACAGTTGCTCTTTTTGAGTCTCCTATACATTCGCCGATATAAAAAGTTTTAACTCACATCTCTCTAAACATCTTCTGCTGCTCTTGCGCATTCATATGGGTGCAGTACTACTGAAAAAGTATTGCTAAGCTTAAAGTCTAAAACAGTGATTTCAGTTGCCATGGAAAAGATAAATGAATTTTAGAGGATATACATGCCTACCATTTTACTTGTCTCCCTAAAGACTATGTTGTTTTCGATTTCATCTCATAGGAATGATTTTATTTTGTTTTTTATTTATGCCGTTAGCGTTTTCGATGTCTTGTAAAAGCCCTTTTGTTGCTTGGTGAAAACCATTTTTCACTAAAAACGTTTGAGCTTCATCAAATTTCTTTTGAATTTTTTTTATGTACGGAGTCATCTCATTTGGAGATAAAGACATCTTTTTTTAATATTCTTTTTAAAGTTTGCTTTTTATACAAAATGATATGAAGTGGTAACTGATACAAAAAATTAATATTAGTAATAACTACTCACTCAATTAATAGAGAAGGCTAGTAGTTTTGCGTATTGCATCTACAGCTTCTAACGATATAACTAAATTAAGTTGCTTTGTGACATTGTCTATCTTTAAGCGCCTAGGCAACAGGTTTTTAATGAAAAAGCTTGACAACAGCAAATGTTATTCAAGATGCGAAATGCAACCTTTACCTAATGAGATTTATCAAGACATTGTTTATTTTCAATCCGATGTGAATAGACCTATAGACATTTCTATTTATCGGGAATTAAAAAAAGAAGCTGCATGAGTTTCTAACTAGATTGTTTTGGTTCTTATTTTCAATGATTCCACTTATCTATTAATAGGGGTAAATTTTCCAACTTAACAATTTTGTTGAATAAGGCTATTAATTTTTTTTCCTTGAGTTATCGAATGACTGTAGAGTAGAAAGAGAGAAGTAATTAATTTATTCTTGATGGATAGCCTGAAAGCCAAGTCTTTAGCGAGTGAATTAAATGAATTAGCATGTAAAGGATGCACTGAAAGATGGCTAGAGAAACACGTTGGACTATTAGATCCAATTCAAGCTATTAATGAGTGTGGATCTCTTGGATTTATTACCCCTGAACGACAAGACCGATTAATTAATGAAGTTAAAGAGATTAAAGCTAAATATTAAATAATATGGATAAAAAAAAAGGAAGTAGCCCGAGTAAATTTTCTGTTCCTCCTTTCGCTTCAGATGATGAAATATGGATTAAAATTCTTGAAGTTTTGACACCATCTGAACAGCTAGATGCTAGCCGTTCAAGATCAGAGTTCAATGATCCATATATGGGTGGTAAAGAGATTATTGTTAAACGCTCTGATCAGTCCGACATAGCTGTTGCGTTACTTTCTGAAGTCAATGCTGATGGTGATGAATGGGCAATATATAGAGAACTTTGAAATGGATACTTTTTCATTCATTGCATTGGGGACCATTGTATTATCTCTTTTTAGTTTGGTGTTGCTTTCTCAATTATTTAGAAATTTAATTAGAAAGCAAATAGATGATCAAATGAAAGATATGATTCCGATAAAAGCTATTCGAGAAAGAATAGGAATAAGAATAAAATTGAGAAAGTAGCATAATAATTATTTTAATTTTGAGTTATTTGCCTACAGCTTTTCTTTTATTACGCGATTTTTTTAATATAACTATTAATTTGAGCTATTAAAACGAAGATTAATCCCTATTTCGCCATTCCTTTTTAGTTGAAATATGATTCATATATCAGCTTTTCTTATGCGTATAAGTTAGTAAGTAATACCGATAGAAAAAAATAAAAAGAAAGGATAGATTAACTCTAATTGTAGGAGACTTTTATGAATACCATTGATGCTAAGAAAATGTCTCAAGGCCGAGTTGATCCAATTGAAGATTATCTTGAGTGTGTAACATACTGTTCAATATCTAGCAGTGCGGAAGAGAACGATTGCCAAACTATATGTATGGAAAGGCATTTGAAAAGCTCATATTTTTAGCTTATTCACCAAAAATTATAACTAGAGAAAATTACAGCCTTTTAATAATGCAATTAACTTTTGGAATCTCAATCTCAAATTAGAGACCTAAATACACTCTCTTATCTAGCGAGCAATAATGGTCGAAAAATCTATGAATAATTCAGTATGAATAAGTATACATTCGCTTGATTTATACCAAATATTTTCATGTTTAATAAATGACTTGAGCAGTTCTACCTAGTCCTACTTAGCTGTTGATGTGGTGAAAAGAGCAATAGTCTTGAGTAATCTTTTTTAAAAATCTAATTCTGATGTTGGGGTAATAACAAAAGGTTTAAATACTTATGAAAAAAACGGACATAATTGCCATTTTAGAATTAGATGATATCTCAAAACTTTGGCTCATCCCATATCTTGGTATTGGCTTATTGGCTTTTTTCTATGGATGGTTCACAATGTTTTAGTTCTTAATCGTAAAGTTAATATTGACAAAGAACGACAAATATCAAAGCGATTTAATGCAATCTCAAGGCTCTATCCAGAAGGTACGTACATTTCACATAGATAATAATCATTAGTTTATTTTAATTATCATCAGCCCTTTCTTGGTTGCCATTAATAATGGGGTGGTTTAGAAGTTTCTTCAGGGAAATATTCTTCAGTTTCATTTTCATATGCGCCACCTTTCTTTTTGAAGTATTCCTCTGATGGATCGTAACCATCGTTGTCTGGATTGATTTTTTCTTTCATAGTTTAATATTTTTTCTTTGGCGAGATTAGTGGATCTGTCAAAGTATGTTATCCAGCTATCCCATTACAGATAATTCCGGCTTTGGCCATTGAAATTAAAACAAAATGATGAAAGCTAGGAACGGCTTTGTCTAATGCTATGAGAAATATAAGCAATGACATTGATGTCATTGAAAGATATTGCATCCAATGAATACCTGCTTTATCCAGTCCATTTTTGTCAAAACTTGTACTAGTCATTTTATTAAAGCTTTGGTCGGTGACCTTAACGCAAAAAATTATTTTTTGCTAGTTATTTCTTTTTCTTGATTGATGCCTTTACAAAATTGATTAACTGCTCTGTGCTGAAAATTCAAAGTTTCTAATCACCTCTTCACCTTTTCTGAAGATCGTTTTAGCATATTCAGTCCATTTCCCCTGTCCCCAATAACGGAAGCAACTAGTTTCTAATAGCAAAAGGTATAGGAGCGCTTCTTGATAGTCATGGGTTTTCGTTAACGATGGATTTTGAACTAATAAATGGTCAAATGTTTCGTGAAAATATGAACTAAGTTTTGAAATTGGTTCTAAAACATTTATATATCCATCTTCCCAACTCAAATCGTTGGTCCAGCTAGCTCCACTCAAAGAAAAAGATTGATCTTCCTCTTTTAATTCATTAATTGCTTTTTTAACCAAAGTAGGAGTTATAGGCCCTGAGATTTTTTCCCATATTCTGTCTTGACCGACTGCTTGTATCAATGGATAATTATTTTCATCAATATCTAAAGTCTCCAGGAAGTCGAGGTATTCAGATCCGTTCATAGCAATTGTGGAGCTTATGTCGTTTTTTGGACCAATTCTTTTATAAGCCTGAATAAAAGCTTGAGGAAATTCGTTCATCATTACACCGCCATTTTCTCCATCAGCAATTTGGGAAACCAGCGAGGGGATAATATGTTGACCTAAATTTTGTTTATTTAGCCCTATTGCCTCGTAATAAGGTTGCATTTGTCCAACAAGTTTTGTATCTGATCCTTGAGTTTTTATTAGTGAAATAATAGAGATGGTCTCTCCATTACTACTTTGAGCTTTGAGCCTATTGGGAATATATTTTTGCTCGTCTCTTAGATTAGAGCCATCTATATTTTGAACACTATGTTCTTGAACCATTACCCAACGATATCCACATTCCTTAAGAGCTTTGATTAACTGAAATAGAACATCCGGATGGTTTGGAAGATGCATCTCAGGAAGAGAGAACCCATTTACTCGACGCAATGCATCTTCTCCAAATAATGACGAGAAGTGTTGCTGCCAGGCTGTTATCTGTAATTTAAAGTCAGAAGGTGGAGTTGAAGAGGCTACAGCATGACTCCAAAAGGTCCCTAACCATTCAACATGTGGTTGAACTCTCGAATCACACGTTAGGAGCTCTAAAGATGCGAGAATATCCTCGCGACCCATTTGTTCGATTCCCCAAAGAAGATTACCGGAGTAATCAAGCATTATTTTGGGATCATATCCTTCATCTATCAGGCTTGGAATGATTCCAGCTAGACGTTTATAGCATTGAGCAAATGGTTCAGCATTGTGATTATCTCCTTCTGAAGTGTGTTCAAACATATATTGCAAATGTGAAATGAGCTCGCCATTTTTACCTGCTGGAATTGTTGGTTGGTGCATATGGAGTGCACATGCAAACCCTGAATTGACATTCTCAAAATTTGACTTTTCTTCGAATTGTCTACTATCTCTTTCCTTATTTACTAACTTATTAATTTCAAATTCAAATCCACATATCGGTGGTAAGTCTTTGTTATTCATTTTATTGAGGTTATATATTTAAAGGAATCCCATTGAAAGGACGTTTTCTGAATTAATTGGAGTATATACAATAAAAAATGTTTTTCATAGATTTAATTTGTTTTACGGTTCAATCCTTTGAGAAATACTTTTACTATTCATTGTATTTTTATTATCTATGAAATCAGAACAATATAAATATTTTGTTTTCTAATTGTGTTAATAGACACTAATCGATTGTAATACAAAATTTATTTTGCCAGGCTTAAAGCCAGGATTCAATTCTCCTGGTTTACCAAATTTGGAATGTAGTAATTGAAATTGAGTTATAGATTCTGATTTAAATATAATTGGTATAGAAATTTTTTTTGCAAGAACTGTTGGTTCAAGGCTTTCAAAAGGTACTTTGATAGTTGTTATCCCAAATCTTTTTGTTTCTATTTCTGCTATCCATCTGAGCCCACCAGGTGATTTATCTAAGAAAAATCCTTTTAATCCAAAAATTCCATATTTACAGGACACTCCAAATTTTAAAGTTCGACCTTTACCTTCAATTTTTAATTCAAAACCTTGATAATTGGATAAATTTAGAACAGGTGAAAATATTGGAGATTTGCAACTAACAAAACCTCCTTTTTCCTCAACTACAACACCTTCCAGGGATAGACCTTTTGAGGAGGATCTACAAACTGCCTTACTTGTACCTCCCATAACAGTGTCGTTCAAAGAAAACCAATCATCAAAGTCACTGGATGACACGACTTTTGATGGCTTCGTCATTTTTTCTCTACAATTTTTTTTACTCTATAAAATTTTCTTGTGAAGCATGAGTTTAAAAATGTAGATTTCACCAGTTAAAGAAAAATACCTTCTTGTCTCGTTAAGTGATTCTTTTTGTCTTTGAGTTAATTTTTAATCACCAATAATCCTATTAGAATAGCTTTTGATCTGAGATGATTTGCTTGAGCTGGCTTAAAGTTTTACCGATTGAAGGTCAATTATTAAAGATAAGGCAAGCCGGAGATGATGGATTTATAGAGCATTCAGCATCCCAAAAGCCTTCAACTTCGATACCTTCCCAATGATTAATCATTGTTTCTAATTCCTTGATTCTTTCTTTAGCGAAATCTATTTTTTCAAGGATATTTGATGAAGTTTCTTTCTTCATGATTTTTCCTCGTTACTATCCTTATTTAACTACTAAATTGATATTAAATCTATCGATATAATTACGGATGTATTTGTTCCTATTAGAAATTGAATAAATGTATTCAGAAAACTTTTCCGTTTTCTTATTTAATATCTATCTTTGGTTGAAATAGAACGAATTACAAAAATTACCAACATTATTTGTCTCAGCTTTAAGACCTGTTTTCTTTGCAATCACTTTGATCTTTGTGTTTTTTTCTTTTAGTGAGTAGTCATTTTGATTAAGGTACATTGTGTAGTATTCCCTGCATAAATTTGATAGCTCTTTCTCTCTGGAAAATGGGATACGACCTACAGCTATCACAATCAGAGCTAGAGCGATTACTCCTGTAAAAGCTTTATTGAGTGAGTTACTCATTTGATTTGTGTTTTCATGTTGTTTATCAACAATAGATGTTTTCTTATATGTCTAGCTCTTTGATTAGATCTCTTTGAAATTTGGAACCAAGAATTGTAGTGGCGGCCATAGCGCCACTGGCTGCTACTGGTGGAATACCGATCCCTGGGAATGTACTTGAACCGCACATTAAAAGATTTTTAATTGGAGTTTTATTCCCTGGAAAAAGCCCTTCTGCAGCTGATAATGCTGGACCATAACTTCCATATTTTGCATTTAAAAATCTTTGATGTGTAAGTGGTGTTCCTAGCATTTTTATTTCGATTCTTTCCTGAATATCAGGTATTAGTTTTTTTATTGGTTCCCAGAAGACAGAGCAGCGGTCTTCTTTTGTTTTTTCATATTCTTCAGTACCTATTTTAAGATTTTCCCATTTTTCCCATGGCTCATTGGCAGGCGTATATCCGTGAAGAATGTGTTTCTTGGGTGGAGACATTGTTGAATCTAATGCCGATGGAATAGAGAGAACTACTACATTTCTTTCAGCAGTAATACCTTTAGCCCAATCATCTACCCATATTGAATGGAGTGGAATATTTTCCAGTCCTTCTGCGTTAAATCCAAGATGTATATGAAGGAATGACTTGCATTTTGGAGTCATGGACCTTTCCTCTCTCCATTTCTGAGATATTTCTTTTGGTATAAAATCAAGGGTGTTCCAAATATCTGCGTTGCTAACAATACAATCTGCAAATATTTTCTCACCATTTTTTAACTCAATTCCGATCGCTTTATTCCTTTTTATAATTATCTGACTAACTGTTGAATTCAGTTGGAGCTTGCCACCAAATGAGTAAATTCCATTTAATAGAGCCTTAACGATAGATTCACTTCCTCCCTTTGGATATTCCAGGTAGGCATCTGGTTTGAACCAATCATCAAAAAGGGTTGCCATCGCAGCTGCATTCGTTTCGTCTTTGGATAAACCGCTTATTAGAAAGCAAAGTAAATCAACCCAATTTCGTAAAAATGGATCTTTAAGATTTTCATCAACTAAATTTCCAAAAGCACCGCCTAGATATTTAAAAGATTTCAAGTGAGTGAGGAGTGTTTTACTACGTCTTACGAGTTGAACAATAGTTTCCTTGTTTTGATTTAGTGCTATTAGGGGAATTGCATTAGCTGCTGCACCAATTGGTTTAATCACTTGAATAAAATGTTCCCATTCTTTAATGGCATCATTTCCGCTAATTGAATTGATCTGATCAAGGAATCTTTTATCACCTACTCCAATCGTGTAGTCACCTTCAGGAATTTGAACATTCCAATCCTGATATTTAATTAATTCAACTTTTTGGTTAAGGGCTTTTAGGACTTGACCTAAAGGATTTGTCGTAGGCCAAGTACCTATTCCACTCCAAAGTGATGGTCCAGATTCAAATTTATATCCATTTTTCTGAAAGCCATGAGCGGCTCCTCCTGGTTTTGAGTGAGCCTCAAGAATTAGGACTTTTTTGCCAGCTTTTGCGAGCAATCCTCCGCAACATAATCCTCCTATACCACTTCCAATTACTATTACTTCTGGATTTTTCATTTATTTTTTTTTAAAGAAATTTTTCTTCTTTAGAGTTTCTACTACAAATTCTTTTGAACTGCTGCAGTGAAGTAAGTTTAAAGAAGAGAGTTTACTTAATTTTTTGTTTGGTCAAGAAGAGGAATTGATGGACGTATGTAAACAAATAATGCTCCGTGCATATCTCTAATGATTCTTAAATCTTCGTCTACATAGATCACTCTAATCTCACAATTTGGATTTTCTTTGTTCCATGGCAAAAGTTTCCATACAGTCTTTACTGGATACCACCTCTCCATGAGAATACTGTCTAATAATGGAATTTTTCCCAGTCCAATTACTTCAGATACTTTAGTCTTCTCCAACTCCATTGAAAGAATGTTGTCTTTTAGTTGAAGCCCCTTAGCCAGAGTTATGACGCGACCACCAAAGGTAGGCAGAAGTTTGAACCACCCAAGGATTGGGATGGTTGTAAGTCCAAAGATAGTGGTATCAAAGGTGGAGATCATTTCCCCTTCTTTAAAATTGAGATGTTGACCGACTCTTCCTACTGTTGACAAACCAAATGAACCAACTTGTAAAAGATGAAGCTTGAAAAATAAATCGCTTTTTGATTTGTCGTTTAAAGCCTTTTCAATGGCTAAAAAAAATGGAGAGCTTCTAAATAATTCAACTGATGAGTAAATAAGCTCCCATTCACCTTCAATAGAACTCTGAGTTATTTCATCTGATAGGGGCAGTAGATCTTCAACTAATTTATTCATCTCTACTAATTTATTTTGGTACATAGGAGCAATCATCGCGTTCATCCTTTGACCTCTATCTGTTGCTGCTGCTATCTGGTAAATAAGGGCTTTCAGATCCTTCCTGTCTTGCATTTTATTGAATTGGTTAATTTGTATTTAACACCTTGACCTTAACTAAAATTTTCTAAAGACCTTGAGTTTATATATAGGTTTACCAAGTAATATTTGTGCGTTTCTCATCGATTTGGCTTATAACATTTATATGATTACAGCTAAACCCTTACTACTGACAATATTTGTTCCTTTGGCGTGTCTTAAATTTTTTGGCTTCTATAAAAAAATTCTCAAGGTCTCAGAACCGTCTTTAAAGCAAATAAAAGCAAAATTAGAAAGAACATTTTCAATTGATAGCTAGGTTAATTGGTCGAATTTTTGTTTTTTGTGTTTTATAGCGATTATTGCTTAATTTTTAGAAAATGATAAACCTCTGATTCCTTCTTGATAGTCATTTTCTCCTTAAGTGAGACTTTACCTATCTTTTTTTCTAAACAAGACTATGACTCCATTGTTGGACTCCTTATACTTTTTTATCAGTAGTTTTTTGTGTAAATTAATAAGATGCAAATACTATTTACATCTACATGTAAATAGATTGTTCGGTTTGGATACCCACAATGTGCTAGATGTTGTATATAGGTAATTCTTAATTCAATGTCTCAATTAAGTATCAAAGTTAGCGCTAAAGGCCAAGCCATGATCGCTACTCTTCAAAAGGAAATCTTTAACCGAAGAAGAAAAAAAGTAACAGCATCACAAGTTGTTGAAACTCTTGTTGAGAGCGGTGCTAAGTCACAATCTGATAAGCGATATGCTGCTTCTTGGAAAAACTTAATAAAGGATATTGAGAAAGCTGCAAAAGTTTCTGAGATCCATGGTAACAAGCCTGCAAATGTTAGTGCTGATGAGTGGGCTTTGATTCTTTCTCACCGTACTCGTAAGTCGTCAAGTGCTAAGAAGGCCTCAGCAAAAACCATTGCTAAAAAGACAGCCGCAAAAAAAACCGTTGCTAAAAATTCTGCTGTCAAAACAACCGCAGCTAAAAAAGCAATTGCAAAGAAAGCAGTAACTAAAGCTGCTCCAGCTAAGAGCGCTTCAAAAGCAAAAGTTAAGACTTCTAAAGTTAAGGCCGCAGTTAAGAAAGTAGCTTCTGCTCAAGCTAAAAAAGCAACTTCAACCGCTAAATCAGTTTCTAAAAGAACATCTAAGGCTGTAGCAGGCAGACCTGCCAGGCGTGCAAGAAAAGTTAGTTCTAAAGCTGTAAAAGCTTAGTTAAAAAGCCAGACCCGTCAAAGCGGCGTGAAAAGTGCAATGCTTTTCTCTGGCTATTTTTGCAAATGAGTTAATTAGTATCCCAAGCCTACATTGCCTTTTGTGTAGCCTTGGCAGTAGTACTTGGCATGATAGTAGTGATTAGTAATATCAGCTTTCTCTCCTTCTAGCCCCTCAATTCTTTTCTTTCCTAATTTTAATTCTCTTGCAGCCTCTTCCCCTGTAATTAAATCAGCGCTAAGGCGTCCGCAAATATCATTAACTTTGAAGTCTTTTGCTGAAGGACCTCTGACATAGCCAGCAAAAAGTGCCAGAAATAATCCAAGGGTTATAAACCTTCGGTGGTTTCTCCACCATTCATAGCTATTGAGATTCAGTCTCTTTTTTAAATCAATGTTCATTTATATCAATAATAGATTAGTTCACCTTAGGCTTTAGTCTTTTATTTATTGATGAAGTTCTTGATAGTTATATATTTCCGCTTATTCACATAGTTAAAGATTTAACCAAATTCTTTTTTCAATTGATCATATTCAACAGGTACGATTGGATTATTGGCAAATCTATTTACGAATGCTTAAGAAAATATCTAAAGATGATTGGCAATATTTTGTACCCTTTTTGGCTTGCACTATTTGCTTCGTTGCAACAGATTTCTTAGGAATAATTGATAAGACTTCTATTTCTTATTGGTCTGGACGTTTGTTTTATGAGCCATACAGGATTATTACCTACCATTTTTTTCATGGTGATTTTAATCATTTATTGGCAAATATCTCTGGAATTATCGTAGCTAGATATTTTCTTAAATCTTTAAGCCTTCAAAGTGACTATTTCTTTCTGGCTTTTATTCTATTGATCATGCCTCTCCAAGCGTTCATTTGTTGGTGCGTTGATATTTTGGTTTATAGAAATCCAATGTCTCTAGCCATTGGATTTAGTGGAGTTTTATTTGGTATCGACGCGTTTATTCTAATGACTACAATTTATGGAAAGAAAAAATTTGTTTGCATTGGATGCGAGCTAAATAAAGATCCAAGATTACTTAAATCTATTTCTGTTCTCACAGGGGTTGGAATTATTTGGTCATTCCTGCCTGGAATTAGTTTGTTAGGTCATATGTCTGGACTTTTGGCGGGATTTCTATTGTTTTGGTTCTAAAAAAACAATTGATTTGATGTTATTGCTTCTTAAGAAAAACGTGATCATCTGAATGGTGAAAATTCTCAACAAAACTTTTATTGAGTTGCCTTTACTTCACTTGATAAACTTTTGACCTTCCATTGCATTTACGGACTGCCCATTCGATTGGAGATTTTAAACTTTCTTGTTCGACGCAAATTGTCTGATAATTAGCCCATCTAGCTATTGGCCCTAATCTTATTGCAATTAGTGCAAGGCTAAACGCACATAAAAATGCACACAACACCAACGCAATTCCAGTAAATAGATCATTAAACTTGAATCTCATTTCTGTCAGATTGAAGTTCTTATTTTTCTTGGTCTCACTCATAGAACTAATGGGTTGGAACAAATTGCCTAAATATTTAAAGACTTATATACTTTTACCTTTTTTATGGTGGCATAGCGAATAAAAGCTGAATCAATTTGATAGATCTATTTATTGATAGTTAACAGTTGGAATTTTCTTAGGCTTCTTCATTTGTTTTTTCCCCACTAAACATCCTTTTCTCTCCGATCACGATTGTTAACCATCCAAGGGCCAGAAGCCCTCCAGCTTGATAGTCTCCTTTAAGAAAATCAAATAGAGCTAGGGTGCTTGCAGAAATAGCAAGAGTACGAACAGCAAACCTTGCAAAGGTAATTTTCTTTTTTTTAATAGGTTTATTCATATGCCCATTTTGCAGGCACTAATTTCGTAAAACAAATTTTGATTGGATGAGTTATTAAAATTTATTCTTTTGAAAACATCTTGTTAATATAATTAAATCTATCATTTCTTCCTTGTCGTACGAAGATTGATCCTTTCCCCTCACACCGCTTCCCTCTGTTAAACCTTGTAGCTCTAGTTTCTTTCTAATCAACATTTTTCTTTCTTCACTTGAAAGACTTTTAAAACGCTTTTTCCTCTGTTCACGACTTTCGCTATTGTTCATTGGATTTGTTTGATAATAATTTGTCTATTAATAATGAATTGATAAATTTTTTTCCCTAGTTTAATTCATTAAATAATTGTTATCTAGAAGTGCATCAATGACTTTTGCCCCTCTTGCTTTATTACCAAGAGAAAGGGGATTGGTCTTATCTAGTATCGAAGCAAAGCATGTAATCCAACTACTACCTTCGCATACTTGAGCAGCCTCGCATATGTGTTTTGGCGCTTTTTTTGTGCAACCTTGATTGCCAGAAAATTTAATAGATTCTAGTTGAGAATCAAGTTCTAATTCTAGTAATGATAGTTCGTCTTTATTAATATCCTCACCAGCAGCGTAGCTTTCAAGCAGAATTTGGTAGTTCATTATTTAATGAGTTTTAGTACTATTGAAAATTAAGATCGAAAAAGTTTTTCTAAATCTTGCTTCGCTTTCTCCAATTCATTTAGTTTTTTTTGGGTTGTTTTTTGCCCCCATTTATCTACTTCTCCTGTTCTACCATTCTTAATTGTCATCCTTATCCACCAAAATTGAAGACTCAAGAAAATCAGAGCAAAAAAGATTAGTTCAATAGTTCCTTGTTTCATCCCAAAATATTCTAATAGATAAACCTTTTCTTATCGTTGTACTCATTTTTCATGTATTGATTACTCATTAGGATCAACTTCAGTGATTTTTAGATTTAAGCCAACGTAGAGAAGAATACCTCCAATAATAGGGGTCCAAAGCCCCAATTGGTTTAAATCATGTGATTGCAGAAATTCCATTTATTCTTCATCTCTTCTAATGATGATTTGGTTTGTTTTATATTCAGATACTACCCTATTAGCTATTTCAACAATAATTGAATTTGGACACCGTAAAGCCTCTTGTAACTCAGCTAATTCATCAGAAATAAACTCTATACTCCTTGCAATAACTGCTTTATGTTCTTCTTTTGGTTTCCATTCTTTATCCATTAATTTTCTTGATAATGATCTGCTATTTCGTTAAGCATATTTGAAATATATTTTTTATTTGCAGTTGTTTGCTCTGTTATTTTTTCTCATGAAGCTTGACTTGCATCCATGCACTGTCTATCGCTTCAAGTTCTTCATTTGTAGGATGCCATTCTTCAGGCATATTAAATATGAGTCAAACCAAACATGATCCCTTTTGAGATTGCCCATCCAATACCTAGACATATAACAACTGTAAAAAGTGTTTTTAAAAGGTCCATATTCTTTTAGTCCCTTCCAAATGCAGTTCTTAACGAACTTGAAAAATCGAATTGAACCCCATCATTAGATGAACCTAGGTTTTGAATTAGCTTTGAACTAGCAAATCTTGATTGGGTTGATGAATAAATTGATTGAGATTTTACTGCTGATGATTTTACTGCCGCTGTTTTCTTTGCTGTCGCTTTTGTTGCTGTAGCTGAGGTCATTAAAAAAGTTGTATTTCTTACAACTTAGACAAACTGAGTTAAAAGGCGATAGTTGTTAACTTTTTAAAATCTTAAAATCATCAACCAAGCAGGGATTGAGATGAGCGAGATGATCGTACTTAAGACAACAAGTGATGTGGCTTCCTCTTCATCTCTTGACGCTGCTTGGGATATTAGCAAGACAGATATTGCTGTTGGTGCAGCTGATTGAAGTACTAAAGCCTCTCGCATGACGTTGGGTAATCTGATCGCTGAGGAAATGATCAGCATAATGACTGGTAATCCAACCAGTTTCATGATTAAAGCAATTTTTATGGATGCTATTTGGATTTTTATTCTTGAGAGATTTGCTTTTCTCAGCCAACTTAGACGCATTCCAACTATTACAAGTGCTAAAACAATTACAACCCTTGAAGGTATCCATAGTAAGGCTGTTATTTGTTCATTCCATGGTGATGAATGAACAATTAATGCGCCAATCAGTCCTTTTACAGCAGGGCTTCTAAAGATTGCTTTTATGAAATTCTGCCAATATCTATTAGAACTTAATACTTTTGAAGGATCTGTTAGCAGTATTGGACCGATACTCCAAATTACCAATGTCGCACCAAGGTCAAAACCTATGCTGTAAATCAAAGCATGATTTGGAAGCAGTGCTAGTGAAACTGGTATTCCGAAATACCCAGTATTTCCGAATGCACTACCTAATTGAAGAGATCTATTTGGTATTAAGTTTTTTATACCAGGAAGGCAATTTAATAGAGTCATTAAAAAGCCAATAGCTACCAGTGCTAAAGCCGCAGATTGTATCAAAGGGAATTCAAGGCCAGACTTAAGTAATATCCCCATCAAGCTGATAGGAATTCCATAGCTTATTAAAGGACGAGATATCGTTAGGGATAAATCTTTTTTAAATCGTCCTAGTAAATAGCCTATTAAAAGACATGGTATTAATTCAGCTAAAAGATAGATTATTTCCACCTGAGTAAAGCGAATATCATTTTGTTATGTTGAGTGGTCAAGAGTAATTTTATGATTAATTCGTTATCTTAACTTGAGTTTATCTTTGCAAGTACTTTTCAGGTTATGGACATCTGGTTCTCTTTACTGATTGAGAAAGTTTTAATTCGTAGTTAGTTTATTTCTCCTTGTAAATACTTTTTTCTGAACAACCTAATGTTTCTCCAAAAAGAATATCTGTGCACATGGCATTACATAAAAGATAAACGACCCAACTGGTAACAGGGACTCCAATTAAATAACTAAATGGGTGCTTTACTTTGATGAATCCAACAATGGCAACGATTAGAACAACAATTAAGTTGATGATTCGTTTGAGGGTTTTTCTTGGTATCTGCATCAGCTATTTCTAGCAGAAAGTTTTCTTATTTATCTAGTTTTTACAACAACTGTTAGTCAGTTTTGTTTTGTTTGGGTATCGTTTGCCCATATTAAAGTTTTTAGATGTCTTCTACTGTCACCTCAGTTTTTATTTTTAAGGTTGAAAGCACCTTTGATGAGTGGGCTGCAATCTTCGACAGCAAAGAAGCTACCAGAAGGCATAGAGAGTTTAATATTCAGCCTTTGTACAGAGGATGTAGTGATGATGACCCTCAAAAAATAATTGTTATACATCAGCACCCAGAGGGGAATATTGAGAAATTTATAGAAGCCAATGGAGACTGGATGGCGAGCCACAGAGTCGATCTATCTACAATGGAGAAGTCTGCTTGGACATGGACCGATAACAGCAGTGTTCAGTTTAAAGCTGCTTAATCAAACAAGGGTCTTGTTCTTATGGAATCGCCATAGATCAAATACCAGATTTTTATAATTTCTAGCCATTTAAGCTGTTTAAAAGCAGTGCAGATTTAGATTTTAATGGTTAGACTAATTGATTAATTATTTCTCTACCAAAAAGAAATTTTTTTGTGTAGAGATCTGAGTTGTTAAAAAATTGAAATTGAATCAGATAATTCCATGGGTATTGAGATTATTCCTATAAATAAAATTAGGATTGGTAGATTCCATAATATGATGAGTTGAATAAACTTAAATTTGGTGAATTTAAACATAGTTTAGTAATCTGTTCGTTTGAGTCCCCATAAATTCCCTTGCTCGGAGGCTTTAACAATCGCTTTGTAAATATCTAAAGTCATAACTTTAATTAAATGAATAATTTTTTTTAAGTTACCTTTTTACTTAATGTCTGTATGTAGGGAGAAATACAAAATCTATAAAGTATAAATTATTAATGTAATTAGAATTTCTAATAATTGAATATTTAGGTGCTTTGTAATTTTCAAGTCTTTTAAAATTTATATAATTTTAAAAAATACAATTTAGCTAAAATTTGTTTGTGACGATCGTCATCAAGAATTTAGCTCAGATATTATTTGACATCTAATTGATCAAAAGCATTATGTCTTTTTATATTCGGTTTCCTATCCCAAATTGTTCGGTAGATTTCTTTCAGAACTATTTTTTTGTTTTTAGGATATAATTAGTTCATATCTAAAAAATTGTCTTCAAGACCGATTACATCCTGTAAAAGATACGCTGTTAGCTACCGAGATTTAGCTAACAAAAGACATGAGTTAGGGTTTTATGCCATTGATGCTTTTGAAGCTAAGCAGTTAGCGATTGAGTTCAATAAATTTGTTCGAGAGCATCCAAATTCTATTGATAGGATTTCTCTGAGAAATAAAGTTATCGCTTGATGTCACTATGTCTGTGTAACAGTTATCAATTTATTTATAGAGATATTGGCTATTAAAAATATTCTTAGAAGAATTTGCTGAACAAAATATCTAAGGGTATTTCAAAGCTCGTAGATTATTTATTTTTTACCCATAGAGCAAGTCCTCCACCCTTTCCCCTTGCTGACAACCATTTACCATGCGGATCGATAGCTATTAGTGCAAAAAAAGGCCTCTTCTTTTGATCCGTTGCTGGTAAAGATCTATTTAAGATAGTCAATGAAGCTAGTTTTATTTGAATGCAATCAAAAGAAAAAGGTAATAGCGGCTGCTTCCTTTCTAAATTTGCATAGCCACTGAATCTCAGAGTTAGTAATCCAAATTTAATTGCGTTGGCGATAGTAAAGTTCTCTTTTTCTGGATTCTGTGTATCTTCTTTCAACTCTAGACTGGCTGAAAAAACCTGTAGCAAAGTGCTTGAAATCGAGTCCTCTGTATCGGATCCCTGCTTCCAAACTGAATTAAATTTCCATAGTCCTAATAGAGAGTCAAATTGAATGCCACTCCCATCTACTCTTGCGCTTTTTTCTAATTCTTTAAGTTTGTCTAGAGAAGGAAGATCCATTTTATTTCCGTCCATTACAATTAATTTTGTTTAGATAATTTTAATCAGATATCTGACGTCTAGTGGTTTTAGTCTTTATTAATTTTTCAGCCATGAGTAGTTTTGAGTAAATTATTGGCTTAATTGTACATTTATTTATTCATGTGCTTTCTTTCAATATCTAATTTTCATTATGTATCTTATGAGACTTTCAAATATTTAGGTCATAATTAGAAATGAATAAGAGAGTGAGTCCCTAGTTTTGGCTAATGAATTTAAACCAAGTACATCACTCTTAACAGTAGGACTAAATTTATTTATGCTTATTTTTTTGCTTTTAGCTATTTAGTTCATAATATTCAAGCTATGGACGGTGCTTATTCTTTTTGTTTGAATGGAGTTTTAATTAACTTCCCAAATGACTACCTTTAGAGAAAGAATTAATTCACATCTCCCGATAGTGCTTCAGTTGTTAAGCACTGCATCCTTGGTTGTGATCGCTCTGTCTGCTATTTGTGGATCTCAATCATTGAAGAAATTGTCTTCTGCCCATGAAATGCCTAGCTCGGCAGAAGTGCATCACGATCATTGAAGTCCTGATCTTATAAAATGTATAAAAGGGCTTTTATAAGCCCTTTTTTTGTCTTGATTTTATAGGAAGGATAATTGGGCGGCATTAGTTTTGTTTATTGGCTCGGCTGTCCATTCTTCTGGGTCCCATTTAGTCATTAGCGGTTTTAATGCTTTAAGGTCTTGAGCATTTTTAACTGAAGAGATCCATTCTTCTTCTAGCCCATTTGGAACAATAACGGGCATACGGTTATGAAATTGTTTGACTAAATCGTTTGCTTCGGTCGTTAGCACACAACAGCTCTCTAGTTCACATCCTTCTTTAGACATCCATCGACTCCAAAGTCCTCCTAACCAGAAAGTTTGAGAATCTTTTCTACCAATTAGGTGACCTTTTTCTAGAAAACCACTGGCTGGTATCAAACATCTCTTATGCCTCCAGCTTGCACGAAAAAGTTTCTTCTCTTCAACACTTTCTGATCTCGCGTTAAATGGCTTTGGCCTTGTGTTGTCAAAAGGGTCTTTACTCCACTCAGATATAAACCCCCATAGCATTATGGATGTTTGTGTCTTACCTTCATTCTTAAGAACTAGAATTGGAGAACCTGGTTTGATTAATATTTGTGGTTCATAATTTTGACTCAATCCCCTTGGTACATCTTTTTTTAAAAGGTCAGGTAAATTTATAAATTTTGTTAATAGCTGATATCTTCCGCACATCCCATTAATTATTTAGAGGCTTTCTGATCAGAATCATTTTTAAAACTATTAGCGTTCTTAAAATAATGGCAAAGTTCCTTGTGTAATTTCTTTTTTACTTGAATTTCTTGAAAATAGTATTTTCGAATATTGATCTGCATAGGCGCAGTTCTTGCATGAAGGATTTGATTCTGGAATCTCTGATTGATTCATTAGTGTGACCATTTCATCTAGGCGACTCTCTATCCAATCATTGCTCCACTTGTAGGGAACAAGATATTCATCAAAACGCATGGTCTTATTAAATTCATCTTCATCCCTTTTTGCATTGCAAACTAGAAAAAAAGATATTGGATGAACACTAAAACCCATCCCCGAGAGTAAGTAAGCATAAAAGTCCATTTGAATTTTATAGGCCTCGTGAAAAGGATCCTCTAAATAATCTTTCTTATCAACTCGTCCGTTTTTTGCTTGTGATTTGTAATCCACAATTATTAGTTGTCTTGTAATAGTGTCTTGCCAAATATCGTCTACACCTCCAGTCAAAATTATTCCGGTATCCTTGTAACGATGCATTAGTCCCCGATGAAGTGAGTTTCTCCAGTTATCTATTTCAGGATGATCAAATGGAACAACATGAGATAGTCCATTAGATGCAAATATTCTGTGTGGAACCTGCTTTTGTCTGCAATCGTCAAATTCTTTTTTGAGTAATAGGTCAGTGGTTTCATTGAGAGTCCAACCTGGTGTCCCTGGAGGATCAAGACCTCTTACCCTATCGAGATAAAAGCACCTTTTACACGTCAGGAAATTTGAGAAACGACCTCTACTAATTTTGAAATCTTCTTGTTGATTTGGCTTATAGAGAGAAGACTTACGACTTCGAATGCCTGTGGCTTCAATTGGTTCTTTTTTGCTATTTCTTTTGAGATCAATCATTTTGTGTAATCACATAAAGATTTCATTTGGATTTATTCGATAGATTTAATTTCTTTAGCGCAATTGTCTTTTTCCTATCAATTAACAGATTTAGAACCTTTTTACTTAATTGAGAAGGATTTTTCAATTAATCGTTTTTAAACCTTTATAAGCTACTTTCCCGAAGATTTAGGTAAGGACATATTTTTGTAGCTCGCAAATTCATTCAAATAACAAAAGTTTTCCACAGCTCCTATATGGTTAATATTGACAAAATCCTTCTATAAAAGGTTTTCCAATAAAAAAGACCCTAGGTATGGTGTCCTATGGGTCTGGGTGATGGGGATCCTATTTCTAACCCTATTTCCCATATAAATCAACCCCCCCCCTACAGATGGTGTTCATTTAAGCCTGAGATAAAACATATGGTGCTTTAATGTTGCCTAATCTGATTGATTTGATTATTATTTTTGAAAGCTGGGTGATGGGGATCCTTCAGCAGTTTATTTTGCCCTCATGAGATGAGGGTTTTTTTATTGCTTTTTCGATTTGTGGTGGACCTATCCGTTAGTTTTTTTTAATTAGCCTTTATATCCTTGAAATATTCATCGTGTTTGAGCATCTTGTTTGTTCGATTTTTGGTATTGCAGGCGATATATATTAGCTGTTTTGAAATATATGACTTGACATTACCTATTGTTTCTTGCTAGTACATGTGTACTGCTAAAGGGAAATGACTCCATCTGCTTCGCCATATTCAGTCTTTAAGGCTGAAGAATGGGTATCTGCTGTAGCCCAACCTATTGGAATTGGTCAATGTCTACGACTCACCCCAAAGAAACTTGCACCGATCAGATCTTCGATCAAGAAAAAGAGTGGCAATGCTTTGAGAAAGGGTTTCTCAAAAAAACATGTTCAGCTTGCGTTTGCATGACATGTCAACAATTCAAATATTCCAGCGGCATCCATTGCATAACAATTCTTTCATGTCATGTTCAACGTCGTCTTACTCCTTATGGAGATCATTTGATTTCACGTTGTCATCTCTGGATGCTGCAACGAAAGTGAGGGATTGGTTTGTGTCCAGAGGTGGCCTGACACTTTGAATATCTCAATTTGTTTATACGATCCCATACCATTTTTTGATCAGCATATGAGCTTTATGAGTTTTATTGACTGGCATTGTTTTTATATTTGTTTTTGGATTTTCTCCTGCCCACTTGATATGGCTTTATAGTCAAGATTGAATTATTTGAAGGTGTCACTTTTAGTGATATTAATAGATATATGAAAATTTAGTAGTCGATTAACCATTGACTATTGAATTAAATACCCTATATGTGATAGATGTATTAAGAAAGTAATTATTGAGTTATGTCTCAGTTATCCATCAAAGTTAGTGCTAAAGGTGATGCCTTGATCGCTACCTTGCAAAAGGAGATCTTTAACAGACGTCGTAAGAAGGTTACTGCTTCTCAAGTCGTCGAAACCCTTGTTGAAAGCGGTGCTAAATCTCAGTCTGATAAACGTTATGCAGCTTCTTGGAAAAATCTAATTAAAGATATCGAAAAAGCAGCAAAAGTTTCTGAGGTTCATGGAAATAAGCCAGCAAATATTAGCGCTGATGAGTGGGCTTTAATTCTTTCTCATCGCACACGCAAAGGCTCTTCTCCAAAAGCTGCTGCAGCTAAAAAAACTACAGCTAAAAAAGCTGTCGCAAAAAAAACAGTTGCTAAAAAGGCAACAGCAAAGAAAGGTGTAGCTAAAAAGCCTGTAGCTAAAAAGGCTCCAGCCAAAGCTAAAGCTGAGGTTTCTGCAGTTGTTAAGCCAAGTGCTGGTAGGCCTGCTAGACGTGCACGCAAAGCAAGAAAAGCACCAGAAGCTGCTAAATAAGGCTTTTCCCAGACCGTCAGGCGGCATGAGAGGTTCAATGCCTCTCACTGGTATTTTTTTTTAGTTATCTTGGAAATATTTGTCTTGATATGCCTGTTAAGCTAGACCTCTTTATTTAATCAGTAACTATTAACCCTGCGTTGCACAGAGCATTAAATACTTTTGTTTTACGCTCCATTGGTTTTTTTGTTGGCTGAAGCATATCAAGTATGGAAGCAATACAACTTATTTCATAGGAACCTTGTGAAATGAGAGCTGCATCACATATTTTGTTATTAGAGATAACAGGTTCTATACCAGTGAATTTCAATTTCTGAATAGATGCTTTTAAAACTTGTTCGAGATATTCTAGTTGTTCGTTATTTAATGTCTTTCTGTCTACATAATCCATTAAAACTATTGTGGGTGTCACTACGAAATCATCAAAAATCTAATTTAACCACTTTCTGGGAAAAATTATGATCTCTTTTGATTTTTCTATCTTTTAGGTGTCTTTCTTATTCATATCCGCTTTATATGCATTGAGAGCCTCTTTAATTCTTCCTGGAGCAAAAGGATTTTTACCTTTTGCCTCTTTCTTAGCTTCTTGCCATGCATTGTCGATTTCTTTCTTTGCTATCGGATCGTTATTGAAATTTGTGTATAGCTTCATCAGATACCAAGTGCTTAAAACTAATAGTCCTAGACCTAATAAATACATGAGCTTGTCTCGATAATTACGACAATCTAACCAATTGAAGGGAATTTGCGCCTATAAATAAAAAAAATACGTTTGCATTATGCCACTTATCGTAGATCCTTCTAAAGATACGAGTAATGGGGTTGGTAAGATTTTTAGAACAATCAATATCACACTTGCCATTGCACTACCTTTGTCAGCAATTTTGGTAACTATCTTTTGGGGTATAAAACATGGTTTCAGTAGTTTCATTTGAGTTCAATGGAGACATCATTTTTTATCCAAATAAAGTTTTAATGAGTTGAACAAATAATTTGATACTCCAAAATAAGATGCCTCCATAAATAAATCCTGCCAGGCCAGAAGCCCAGTCATTGAAGAATTTCCACGAAATGATTATCACGAGGATTCCAAGCAAGAGTGAATATGTAGTCATTATTTTGTTGTCTATTTCAAGAGATGCTTTGTGAATAAGTTTAGAGGTCGGTATACCTAACATTTAAGTAGTAGCAACCGAAGTGAGTTGTATTTACCGAATCAATTTCTACGGTATGCCTCATCCCTAACTGAATTAATTTAGGACAGAGTAGTTGTGTACTCCGAAAGAAAAGTTATGTACACTTCACTCTTCGACACTTTTTTCTCTGATTCTTTAATTGCACCTACCAGAACTGTTTATGTTATTTCTGATAGTCAGCTTGAAGAGCTTAAGCGTAATCAACGTCAAGAGGAACTCGACAACATCGAGGACTCCAGAAAAAGACTAGAAGAGAGCTATCAAGCTCGTATTAAAGTTCTTGATGAACGTCAAAATGAGATAAAAGAGGAACTTAAGGCTTTGTCTCCCACTAATGTTAAGGCTGCCCTTAATAAGAAGTAGCTTTTAGTTGGTCTGAAGAATGTGTTTCTTAGCACCTCTACTATTTAAGTGGAGGTGCTTTTTTTAGTAAATGTTCAAATGATTTTTCTCAAAGCATTGTTTGTACCTAAATCGATGAAAGTGTTAATTGTCTAGATTCTTTTTTTTGCTTTCTTCAAGTGCCTTGTTACCCATCTTTGATGGTTGTTCTGACCCACCAAACTGAAATTCCTGCAATGGCGACCCCTAATGTCATTATTGAAATTATTGTTGGAGTCACTTGTTATAACCCTTAATTGCTTAGGTTGATTTTGCTTTTTAATCAGCTCATTAGGTGTCAAAAATTGATTTTCCTTGATTAAAGATATTTTAATTGATGACTCTAAAATAATTTAAGAGAAAGATGAGGATAAATTCACTTGCCATAGGCCTTCTTGATGGTTTATACCGATAATAATTGAAGAGGAAATCTATGAAACTTCAAACTTCATTTAGCGTCCCCAGAGAGAATATGGGTGACATAGGTAAAAAGCACGAGTTAGTCAAAAGAGGAATGACAGCGATAGCTTCATACTGGGAGAGAGAGTGTGCTTTAAATCCTTCCTCACCTGCATGTCTTATTTTTGATGACTAGTAGTTGATAGGACATAAGGAAATATACTTTCCTTTAGCAAATAGTTAATCTTTTACTTCTCAATGAAAAGTGTTATAAAAACTTGGTTTGGATTATTACTTTCCCTATTTTTAGTTATTAGTGTTTGCTTCCAGTCAGTTGAAGCCCAGCAGGTGTTAATGACATCGGATGTTGATATTGAAAATGATCAAGGCTCAATGGATTCAAATAGTATTGATGATCTTTTAGGCCCAGATACAAATTTTCCATTTGATCCAGCAAATCATAGAGACGGGTCTAATCCGATTAAAAGAATTGGTAAAATAAGCGAAAATAATTTGTAAGTAAGTATTTTTTTATTTTCTAAGCAAAAGTTCTAAACGTTTTTTTTGTTCTTCAAGAGATTCGGTCTTTTCATTTCTTTTTGCCTCCATTCTATTTTTTATAGACTCATCAGCTTGTCTTGCGATACTTGCTTTCCTAAGAAAGACAAGGATTGAAATCACTGCAAATATAAGTGCAAGTGAACCCAATGGAACTATTGTTGCGCTCATTTCTTCCATTAGTAATTACAGGCGTTATATAAACGATTCGCTTTCTGTTGATCCTCACATTTTTTTAGTTTCGTTTCTAACTCTTCCATCTCCTTTTGAGCCTGATTGATTAATTTCAATGACCATTGCCAGTTTCGCTCGTTGCAATGTTGTTTTGCAGAATCCCAGTCCATGGTTGGATTGCTTTAATAATGGGTGATTTGGTCGAGCAGAACTCTTTTGACTCCCAGAGGATAACAAGTTTATGAACTAAATATTGTCTTTTTATCTTCTATTTGAAAACTTTATTTGTATTAACTTTAGGCATATCAATTTAAACCCCCCTTTGATCCTCATTTTTACTCTGCCTCACTTAAGCTCGAAATATTATTTTTTATTCCATGGAAACAGCTTTTGCTTGGAGCCTTTGTCTGTCTGCCGTTGTTGTTTTGCTTTCAATTGGGCCACTAACTTATGGCCGAGTCAAAGCTGGATATTCGGCCGAGAATATGAGTGCTCCAAGAGCTTTATTTGATGAGCTCCCCGGTTTTGGCAAAAGAGCTGTTTGGTGTCATCAAAATTGCTGGGAGAGCATAACTCTTCACGCGCCTGCGTGTTTACTATGTCTGATTGCCGGTGTTGTCTCTCCTGTAGCAGTGACAGCTGCGTGGGTTCACCCATTCGTGAGGTTTATTTATATCGGTGCTTATGTTGGTGATATTCCTCCTGCTAGAGGACTTTGTTGGGCATCGGGCCTTTTATGTTCAACTCTTTTGTATAAAGAGGGCTTAACTGCTTTGCTTTCTTCTTAATTGATCAACGATTAAACTTCTTGGCTTGCCAGTCTTAACAGGATTTAATCGATCAAGTACAACTGCTACTGCTGTAAACCAAGAACTTCCCTCTGGAATATTGGTTTGATTACAAATATGTTTTGGAGCTAGTTCAAGAGAAAGATTCGTATCGATTTCATTGATTACCTGTTGATAATGTTTTTCTAAAAGCGCAACATCCTCTTTCTCGAGAATGTTGCCTGAACAATACCAATCTAGTGATGTTTTCCAATCCATTATCTGATGATACGTCTATTGTTTGATAATGTCCCATGCTTCTGAAGCACTATCGGCGTACTGAAAGAGATTCATGTGATCATCTGAGATAAGTCCGTGGTCTGAAAGGAATTGAAAGTTGATAACTTTCGACCAATAATCTCGACCAAATAGAATAATTGGAATTTGTGTTTTCATTCCTGTTTGACGAAGAGTGAGTAATTCAAATAGTTCATCAAATGTTCCAAATCCTCCTGGGAAAAACACTGCTGCAACTGATCTCATTACAAAATGAAATTTTCGTAAGGCGAAATAATTAAATTTAAAGCAAAGCCCAGGCGTGATATATGAATTGGGATGTTGTTCGTTTGGGAGACTTATATTTAATCCTATGGATTTACAGTCGGCGTCAAAAGCACCTCGATTCGCAGCCTCCATGATCCCAGGACCGCCGCCAGTTACAATTACATGTGAATTGCAGTGTTCTTTTTGGTTTTGTCTGGAGACAATCTTTGCGAATTCTCTGGCTGAATCGTAGTAATGAGATATCGATTGTAAATTCTTTAGACGTGTTACTTCTCTCTGTAAATTAGATGAGCTCGGATCTTTGGTGAGTGAGTTCTTCGCCAGTTCAATTCTGTGATCTATTGAGCTTTTATCGGTCAGGCTCGCTCCTCCAAAGACGATAATGGTTGATAATATATTTTGTTCTTCTAGGATTTTTTCTGGTTTATTAATTTCTAGAAGCATTCGCACTCCTCTCATTTCATCACTATTGAGTAACTCTCTATCTTCATGGGCTAATTGGTAATTGTTCGAACTAATAATTAATTCAAGGTTTTTCCTTACTAGTTCTAGATCGTCACTTCTATTTTGAGTACTCATCAAAATATGCCTCCTTGGTTTTAATGCGTTAAAGAATTAGATCAATTCATCCATCCATGTGAATTGAATGGTGAAGTGGCTGATGCGATTATCTACATTCCCATTGCTCTTCTAAGTTTTGTCGCCTCGTCCATTCCCTCCATGATTGTGAAAGTAGAATTAACTGTCGCGGCTGTACGTAGCTTTGATAGCTCTTGATATTCACTGGATTCATAAGCTTCTACTGCTATTCGCATTGATGGAAATTCACAAATGACGGCTAGGTTTGAATCTTCAGTTTTTTCTTTTCCTATTGGGTCTGTATCTTTCGCAAATACCTCCCCACCATTTTCTTTGAGCCATGGCCCAACTTTTTCGACATATTCGTTAAATAATTCTTGATTAATAACCTTTGCAGTTGAGATCCAGTACCCTTTGGCTCCTTTCTTATCCATTACCTTTTAATCAATTATGAATTTAGGATAGATCAGACATACCTCAAAAAATAATTTTCAAATCAATGGCCTATAAGTCTCAATAATTTATTTCCATAGACTTCTTTTTTTTAAAAGATCTTCGATATTTGGCCATGCTGCAATTAGTTCCTTTAGGGCTTGTCTATTTGGAGTGTATAAAACACATGAGAAGGCACTGATGACATAAAAAACAAACCACAACTTGTTGATTGAGTACACAGAGACAAAGGAGAAGATAAAACTACCAATGAATACAAAAAAGAGTGATCGATTTATCACTTCAAGTGGAGATCTTCTTAATCGTCTAAGCAATCTTTTTGTAGATTTTGTCTTTGAGAATCTTTGAGCCTCTATTTCTTCTTCTTTGATTATTTTTTCATTTTCTTGATCTAAGATTTCATTTGATCTGACAATATCCTCTATCTCTTGACTGGATAAGTTATCTAGAGGCTCTGAGTCTTTTTTTATTGCTGCCATTAGTTCAACAAACTTAAAAGTTAGATGGTTATCTGCATCTACATTACTAAAGAGAATGTTTGCGTTTGATTAATTGCCTAGGCCTGGTGGAAAAGGAAAAACTTGTTCATCCCCAAAAATATCTTCCATACTCAACTCTTCACTTTGTGAGTCCATCCCCTCAGCGTCATCCTCAGGCTCCATTCCCATTTCATATGAGTCACCCTCTCCATAATCTTCTGGTGGTACCCAACCTTGTAATACTGCATCAGCACTATTCAATCCAGAGAAAACAATGAATACGAATAAAGCTAATTTGATTAGAAAATTTTTCATATACCCATGCTCTCATTACTTAGGCTAATGCTTGATCAGAAGGTTGATTAGCTTTAGGACTTGTAAAAATACCTTTTGGATTGTCTTCTTTAAATCGAGGCTTTTCTTTTTCTAATTAGCAAATGATATTTAATCGGCATTTTGTCTGACAGGTCTCATCATCCCGCCTCCATCATCATCATCATCCCCAAAACCAAAAAATAGCCAGGTGATAGCAAATACAGCTAATGCCCCTGATAGCGTCAATGCTTGTAACTCGTTCAAAGCTTTTCGGCTAATTTTTCACGACCTTAGCCCTTATTTCGTTTTTTTGTTGATTAGGAGAGCTTTCTTTCTGGTTATATTGTCGAAACTTAATTTGATTACTAATGGAAGAATTAGCCAAAAGAGTGGAAGAACTTGAGCGTCGAGTCCAGCATTTAGAAGCAGCGCTGCAATACCAAGCAAGAAAAAACAAATAATCTCTGTTGCCATCTAACCAATACCTGGAATATCAAAAGGGAGTTTGTCTTCAAGTACTACTAAGTATTTTTGGACTGCAGGAATACGAAGTAGAGCTAATGGAACAACAATATTTAGAACAATCCATGCTCCTCCAACTAATGGAGCCCATTTACCAGCTTTTTTAATAAAGCTCATTCCCTTCTCTTTCTCTGGAGACTGATTCATGTTTTTGATTTATTGATTAGATCTTAGCTAGACCCCAAACTTACTATTTTTGATCAGGTTAAGTGGAAATGCAATGGGCATTAAGGCTGATTGCGTTGAGGTGCAAATAGAGCAAAGATACGATTGTTGAGCTCAGAGGCACCATTGATGGTCGACACTCCACCTGAGTATTTAAGAGAAGCGAACTGAATTCTGGTTCCTGCTCCAACATTCTCAATGAATAAGTAGGCTATTCGTCTGATGCGACAAGGATCAATGATATAGGTGCGTCAATTCAGTCGAAACTCCTCTGCATCGTTTAGGTGCCCTAACGGAGTACAAAAGCCTTTCTACTAGACACTTGGCCCCAGGCCACCAATATCCAGAAGCTTCTACAAAGAATCGGTAAAGAAAAAGGGCCCCCTAGGGCCCTTTTTAAATGTCTAATTAAATGTGATTATGCTTTCTACGGTTTCCCTACCAAAGACGTACGGTCCTACAAGACTATTGAAGAAAAGGAAAATCTAGGATAAGTGTACGTCAGACAATCAATTACCAAGGGCGATAATTGATTGGCTTCTGGGGAGGAGCACTGACGTTTTTTATTCAAAGAAACAACCTTCTAAAGCTCAGTATAAAAAGAAGGTTGTCCTGAGAAGTTCAAAAAATATAAGAACAAACCACTGTCAGCCGTGTAGGAATAATTACTTAAATATCTGTTTTTTATTTTCTCTAAAGATTAGTTGCCATCACAATCTTCATCTTTTGGTAACTGAAGCCATCCACTCGTCCACTTTGAGTATGTTTTTAATTCCGACCATGGAACTTTTATAAGAATTTCGTTGTTGTTAACTGGAAATAGTTCTACCCACCGTTCATCTTTTTTGCCTCCATAGCTTTTAACTTCAAAATGTCGATAACCTTCTCTTTTTACGGCTGAGGTCCAAGCTGCATTCGGTGGCCATCTCATTTAGTTTCCTCTTTTCTTCATGCCTTCTCTCTATTTCCACTTTAGTCTAAATTTATACACTAAAACCTTTTTTATGTTTTATATTTTTGTAAATTTATCATAATTAATCTAAAAAGATTCCAGAAGCAGATAGCTCTTTTCTCTCTTTTGGATCTGTATATGTGTTTTCGTATTGCCTAACATATATAGGTGTACATATTACCAAAACAAAAATTATTAGAAGATATTGTACTTGTTTTTTCAACTTCTTATTAAATGCTTGATTGATCTAATGATTGGTTTTCATCCAAGCATCAGTCCTAATATTGCTCATAAATATACCCCTTCGCTCCATCAAGAAGATATGTTTATTTTGAATTAGTTTTTTTTGCGTAAGTTCCGTATCAAGTTGTATTGATTATATCAATAAATATTGATCGGCGTCAGTGCCTTCACGTCCTATGCTTTCATTGCTTTTACGTCGCAGATCTTTGATGTGCTTTGCTAAGAAGAGTCTTGTCCTTTCCTCTTTAATTATTCTTGGCTCAGGTGGAAGTGCCTTTGCGGGTGCTCGACTAAGCGGAGCTGGCGCCTCTTTCCCCGCTAAAATCTACACTCGATGGTTCTCTGACTTAGCTAAAGAGCGTGGACCTCGTGTTAACTATCAAGCTGTTGGTTCTGGGTCTGGCCGTAAAGCTTTCATTGATGAAACCGTTAATTTCGGTGCGTCTGATGATCCGATGAAAGCAACCGATATTGCAAAAGTTACGCGGGGATTGGTTCAAATCCCAATGGTTGGTGGCACTATTGCTTTTGGTTATAACTACGATTGCGATCTTAAACTTACTCAAGAGCAAGCTGTTCGTGTTGCTATGGGTAAAATTACAAACTGGAAAGAGGTTGGTTGCCCTGAAGGAAAACTAACTTGGGCGCATCGTTCTGATGGCTCCGGTACTACGAAGGCTTTCACAAATTCCATGCAAGCATTCTCTAAGACATGGAATTTAGGAATAGGTAAATCTGTCGCCTGGCCTGCTGGTGTTGGTGGTAAAGGTAACGCAGGAGTCGCTGGCGTTATTCGTAATACTCCCGGTGCAATTGGTTATGTAAACCAGTCATATATTAGAGGTGAAATCAAAGCAGCCGCTCTCCAAAATTTATCAGGAGAGTTCTTACAGCCAACTACAGAGGCTGGTGCGATTGCTCTCAATGGAATACAACTAGATAAAAATCTTGCCGGTAATAACCCTAACCCTAAAGCCAAGGGTGCATACCCAATCGCAACCCTTACATGGATTCTTGCTTACGAAACTGGTAATGGTAGAAACACTGAAGCCATTCAAGATTCACTTAACTACCTACTAAGTGATAAAGCCCAGGCTAAGGCTCCCTCTCTTGGATTTGTACCTCTTAAAGGTGATATTCTTGCTAAGTCTCGTGCTGCGGTTATGCGTATTGGTAAATAAATTATTCCTCATGCTCTTATAAAGGAGGCATTTGCCTCCTTTTTTTATTGTTTTTTTTTGCTTGCTAGTAACTTCTTAACTTAAGCTTAAAAAAAGCTCTTTAATATGAAAAAAAACGAATCAATGAATAATTGGAAGGAAATAGTTGGATCACCCATCTGGTGGATTCCAGTTTCACTACTAGTTTTATTTATTTCGATTGAGGGAATCCATCTAGCCGAGCATGGTAAAAACTGTAAAACGAAAGCAGCTTGGATGAATGAAGTTGGACTAGAATATGACAGAGAATCAGAGGTTCAGTAGTCCTTCTTTCCCTTGATATTTAATTTCTTTAATTGAAGGTCTTAGGAATTTTTAATAGCTTTTGTATTTGATACTGGAGGTAGTCGTAAACTAGTCAACAATGAGATAAATACAAATAGGCTTGAACAGCATAAACATAGTTGCATTCCTATAGAGGCATTAGCTCCAAGCATGAATAAAACTCCTGATAGGAGAGTACCAATCAGTCTCCCTGCCGCATTTGCCATGTAATAGAAGCCGACGTTTAGACTCACGTTTTCCTTGTCCGTATAAGCAAGAACCATATACGAATGTATTGATGAGTTCATTGCAAAAATGAACCCAAATAATATCAATCCAGCAGTAATTGCTATTTCTGGATTGCTTTGTCGCCATAGTGCTATTGCTATTAGCGCTGGTATTGCAGTTAAGGCAGCGCTCCAGAATTGAACAGAAGAAACTCCTGGGCTTGTTTTATTTCCCCATAAATTTCTTAAAGACGGCGTAAACGCTTGAATAAAACCATAACCAATAACCCACAATCCTAGAAAAGCTCCAATCTCAGAAAATTTCCAATTTAGATACGTTTCAAGAAAAACAGGTAGTGCAACGACGAACCATACGTCTCTTGCCCCAAAGAGAAAAAAGCGTGCAAAAGAGAGGACATTGATCCCTTGAGATTTAGAAAATAAGTCTTTAAAGATTGGTTTGTTTTTCATCTTTCCAATATCGCCAGGCAAAATTAATGTCATTAGAAATGACAGACCTAAACCGATAGCCATTAATTCAACTGCTTTATTAAATCCAAAACTTGTAAGCAAAAGTCCACCAAGAAAGAAGCCAACTCCTTTGAGTGCATTTTTTGAACCAGTTAAGATGGCTACCCATTTAAATAATTGATTATTTCCACCATCTTCTTCTGAGGAGTCTGGAACGACAGTTTTGATGGCACTTTTAGCACTCATCTTATTGAGATCTTTTGCTATACCACTAATCGCTTGAGAAACCATGACATAAATGACACTCAAAAGTTTCGACCAACCACTCGAAACTGGTATCAACATCAATAAGGCACCTATTTGTAAAAGAGTCCCGACCCATAGTGTTAGACGTAATCCATATCTAGCTCCTATCCAGCCTCCATACAGATTAGTGATGACGCCAAAGAACTCATAAAAAAGGAATAAGAATGCAATTTCTAATGTTGTATATCCAAGGCTATGAAAGTGAAAAATCACTAGCATCCTTAGAGCACCATCTGTCAGTGTGAATGCCCAATAGTTGGTCGTTACGATTCCATATTGCTGTAATGAGGATAATTTCATGCTTTTATTTTAATCTTTTTCTAGCTTTATTACATGTGATACGAGATCTGTCATTCGACAGCTATACCCCCATTCATTGTCATACCAAATATAGACTTTAAGTTGAGTTTTATTGATGACCATGGTTGAGGGAGCATCAATGATTGAACTCCTTGAGTCATTGACATAATCAATCGAGACAAGTGGTTTTTCTTCGTAACCGAGTATTCCTTTTAGCTCTCCTTCAGAAGCTTTTTTGAAGACATTATTGACTTCTTCTTTCGTTACCTCTTTCTCCAATTCAAATACAGCATCAGTTAAAGATCCATTGAGGAGAGGAACTCGAACTGCATGGCCATTTAATTTCCCATGTAATTCTGGGAAAATCATCCCTATTGCTTTTGCTGAGCCTGTGGTTGTTGGTATTAAACTTTGTGATCCACTTCTGGCTCTTCTTAAATCTGGCTTAAATGAATCAACGATTACCTGTGTATTGGTTAGATCATGGAGTGTTGTGATGCTTCCATGCTTGATACCAAATGCTTGATTAACAACTTTCACAACGGGAGCCAAGCAATTAGTTGTGCAGGATGCAGCTGTTATTAAGCGATGTCTATTTGGTTCATATAAGTCATGGTTAATACCGTAGACGATATTTAGAGCATCCTCTCCCTGTATTTCACCTTTAACAGGACATGCAACGACAACTCTTTTCATTCCAAGAGTATCGAAATAAGGATTTAATGTTTGAGGGGTTTTGAATTTTCCTGAGCATTCGAGAATTAGCTCTATGCCTGTTTCATTCCATGGCACTTTTGTGAAATCAGTTTCTTTAGTAAAAGGTATTGGGTGACCTTCAATACTCAGGTTGTGTTGGTCATTTCTTATGGCTTTGTTCCAACGACCATGAACTGAATCAAACTCAAGTAAATGTGCAGCTCCTATTGCATCGCCGAATGGATCGTTGATATGCGTAATCTCGATATTTTCTCTACCCCAGAGCGATCTCAGAAGAAGTCGTCCTATACGACCAAAACCATTAATACCTATTCGCATTACGTGTAATTGAGTTGATTGAGTGAATCAATAAAGGACTGGATTCATCATATCAATTTATATTGATATATAAAGGTTCGTCGATGCAAGCCTTTTCTGCGGTTTGTTTTATCATGTGATTATATTTTTTCTTCTTTGATGGCCACAGCGACAAAGAGCGAAGTAGTTCTTGAAAATGCAATGGCCAGGAAATTGCTAAAAGCTTTATCTGATCCATTGCGATTGCAAATCATTGAGTCTCTTTCAGGAGGCGAGCGATGTGTTTGTGATTTGATTAATGAAATTGGATTGGCGCAATCGAAAATATCTTTTCATTTAAAAGTTTTAAAAGACGCAGGTTTGATTACCGATAGGCAAACTGGTAGATGGGTTTATTACCAATTGAATATTGACTCATTAAATTCTTTGCAAGATTGGATTGAACTGTTAAAAGAAAGCTCGCAACAGCCATCGCAAGCTTGTAAATAAAGCAATTAATTTAAATCTAGTTTCCAATTGATTTAGCTCTATTCAGAATTGTTCTAATAATTTTTAGGTAATTATTTCTACTAGGTATCAATGGATACTCTTTTATGCTTTGATAGTCATCATATTCTTATTACATCAAGATCTTTTGATATGGGCAAGAAAATCTCTAAGAAAGCCAGTGCTATTAGAACAATTTCTTTAGCAGTTGGTTCTCTAAGTCTTCTAGTTATTGCTGTTTCTCAAGTTACAGGCAATGAGGCCTGCACAAGCAACGTTTACTCTATTGAAAATCAATTAAGACTTTCATGATTTTATTTTCAATCTGAATATTTTTAGTGCTTGATCTTTTTAGGTGTATTTTTCAAGAGATATTTTTATTACTAGTTTGATCATTTTGGTATCCTCTTCGATTGTTGGTTATTAACTTCAAATTGCTATTGGATATGCATTGTTTAACGTGTTGGTACTGCTTATTTATTTAAAACTCGCCTCTCGCTAAACCTTCATTCATCCCCACTCATACATAAATTATTCTTGGTCTTTTGAAAAATCTGCCAGTTCCATTATTTTTTTAAATTCGTCCATCTCTTCATCCGAAACTCCTGTTTTATCCTGAAGTTCTTTTAATAAAGCATCTATTTTTCTTTTGATATTTTCTTCGCTCAAAATTTTTAATTAAATAGATGAATAATTATATATTCAATTCACCCTTAAACCTGTTTAGAGAAGTCATGTTTTTGTAGTCAATAAGTACATATTATTTTGTAGTCAATTCAGGCCTGCGCCCCATCTGCTACACGCATCGTCATTCCTCCATCCATGTCATCATCATCGTTGTTGTCCAATATTGCTCTGCCAACCTCATAAAGAAGATAAGTCCCAACAATAATTAGAACGAAAAGGAAACTAAAATCTCCTGAGTTTGAAGCGTATGTTTGAATTTCATCCATGATTATCCTCTGTTAAATAACCCACTTCTCTTTTGTTTTGGCTTAGCTGCTCTAGTTCCACGAAACTGCTGCATTTCAGCTTTGGTAATTGGCTTACGGTTTTGGAAAGTATCCCAACCAAGTAAAGCCACAGTTCCAATAGCTCCAAGAAAAAGAACTACACCTGGTATTAAATCCATCTAGTTGAATTAAGTCCAACAAAGTTAGTGGAATTGTTATTTAGACCGTGGATAAAAAATATTGCTTCAGCTAATACCCCTGATAACTTTTGCTGTGTACGGCTGCCCCCTTTACATTCCTTTACTTTTCCTTTACATTCATGCGAATTATTTGAGATTAATCTTGTGACTCCAGAAGCAGAAAAGTTTAATGGTTGGATGGCAATGATCGGCTTTATTGCTGCTTTCGGTGCTTACGCAACAACAGGTCAAATCATTCCAGGCATTTTTTAGGTTAATAAATGACTTCTAGTAACCCAGTTTCTGATCAATCAGTTGATCCAACAGGAATACCAGCTTACAGTTCTGCTTCTAACCAGATCATTACTGAATACGGTAAGCAAAACATGTTTGCGACCCAGGTACAAACCCAATTAGTTGAAAACTATTCCAACTATCCTGAAGAAGCAGAAAAGACCAATGGCCGTTGGGCAATGATTGGAATGATTGCTTTACTTGGCGCTTATATCACTACAGGACAAATTATTCCTGGCATATTTTAGATAGATTCGGATAAATCAATCTTCATGTAAATCTAGAGATTTTTCTCTAGATTTTTTTTGTTCAATTCGAGTATTTAATCCATTTTTCCATTTTTCAAAATAAGTAATTAACTAGCAAAAAATGCTAAAAGTTATCATTTTAGTAATAATTCCTCCAATGATCTCAGTTTTTGCAGGCACAGTCATTCTTAGGAAATACGATCACTGATCATCCTGATCAATGGCGCGATTGACCCAATTGCAAGCACTGCAAACATAATAAAAATAATTATTTTTGAATCCCAATTTTCCATGAAAATTGTTTAGCTAATGATCACTTATATCTGTGGGAGTTTTTAGCCTTCGAAAAAATTAGTAATTTATTATCAATCGATCCTTTTAAACAAAAAGATGATCAGTCTTTACCGGAATTTTTACCAAAACCTGGAATAAAAGGAAATGCTTGATCATCTCCTAGGTCTGGGGCAGCACTAGTTTTAGTGCCATCCAAGTCATTACTTGAATCTTCGACAACAATACCCATAGAGTTATCTTCGTTCATATCAGAACCCATTTGCGCGCCTAATACAGGGTTAATTCCTGAAAAGATAGTTGTTGAAGCTATAAAAACAGACAAAGCTAAAAAACCAGCTGCCCTAAATATCTTTTTGAGCATGGATATAAATCAGTTATATACAATCTAACGACGCTAATCACCCGAACGTGTTAGGTCTGAATACTCAATTAAGGTGATTCAGTTAGATAATCGGAGTGGTAGCAATTGTTGAAACTTCTGAGAAGATTGCAACAGCCATGAATATGTAAGGAACTAATTTCATTGTTTTTGTGAATATGTATTAAGCATATATGCTCATTATCTAATCAGTGCTAGCTGATTGTACGGTTCTCGCCCCAACTACCATAAGTAAATTTGTTTGTGGCTATAAAAATATCTGATAACCAATATCAATTGCTATCACAGTTTTGTTGGATAGCTTTTTTTGCAAGATTCTCTAATTGATCAGGTGAAACTGGTGTAGTTTTGTTGTTACCTTCTTTTAATCCTCTTACTAAAGAAGTAATTATTGCTAGTCCTAAAAAAGCACCTAACCCCAACCAAAAAATTCTCTCTACTAAGAGTGCTGTGGGATTACCAATTGCATCAGTTACTTGTTCCATCTTTTCGATTTGAGAAAAAAATATTGATCAGACGAGCTTTTCACTAATTTCGTTTGAATCAATCTTAGAAATTATATGCAGAAATTCATGGCATAAAAAAACCCTCAAATTTGAGGGAGAAGACACTGAGAGATCCCCATCACCCAGTAATTAGTAAATATTACTCGCTGTGTACATATTACGCAAGCTAATAATTCCAGATATGGGCCTTTTTTTCTGTTTTTTTAATGTTTCTAACACCAGATATGGTAGGGGTTGCAATTTGGTTGAAAAACAGTTAAAAATAAGTTCCCCATCACCTAGGCCCGTAGGACACCATACCTAGGGTCTTTTTTATTGGAATTGCTTTTTATTTAGATCATGGAGTTATTTAGTGACTCTGAGGCTGTGGAAAACCTAGACAGCTTGAAGTAATTTTTTTACACAAGTTTCGATTAGATAAACATTCACTTCGTGCTAACCGTAACACTATATATTTTTAGATCAGTTAGGTTTGTGCAAACAATTTTCTGATACATGTCTGAGCTTCAGCTAGTTGACTCATTTCCCATCTGGAAAGCTGTTTTATGGTGTTTCTATCCTATGGCCGCTCTAGTTCTCGTAGAACTAATCTCAAGAGCGCTTCCAGATGATGATGATGATTTCGGTGGAGGAAAGATGATTCCCGCTTACCAACCTGTTCGAGCAAGATAGATTTAATCATTGGCCTACTTCTATATTTAAGTCTGGTTACTATCGATTATTAAATAAATAAGTTATTGCTCACATCCTTTCGATAAGTATTTATACTCAAGTAGTGAGTCAAGGAATTATGAAAGGTTTTAATTCATTCGTTTTAGCTTTTAGTGTAAGTATTCTTGATCGGATCTACGAAGATAGGCCTATTCAACGTTTTTGGGTTCTTGAGGTGATTGCTAGAGCCCCTTATTTTGCATTCTTATCAGTTTTGCATTTACAAGAGTCGCTTGGTCTAAAGTCTTCTTTAAGTAACAAGCTCATGAAGGCTCATTTTTACCAAGCAATCAATGAGACGGAGCATTTAGAGGAGATGGAATCACGAAGCGGCAATAGATATTGGGTTGATCGATTTCTTGCTAGGCATTTAGTGCTCTTCTATTACTGGGTAATGGTTTTTTATTACTTGCTATCTCCATCAAATGCATACGATATCAATATAAAAATTGAAGAGCATGCGTATGAAACTTATGCAAAGTATCTAACCGTTAATCCAAGCGATCAGCGGATACGTGAAATTGCGCAGGATGAGATCAATCATGCGAACGAATTAAAAGAAGCAATTGCTTTGATAAGTTAAGACGCCAACTTTTTGTTGATATTCATAATGATAACTTTTTTTTATAAATTATCTAAAGCAAGCATCACCAACAATTCTGAGCTTCTCAATACGAGTCAAGTTCTCTCTCTTTAGCAATGTTTTAGGGGAAACAGCCAAGCCTAATTTGATTCTGTTTGGCAATGATTCAACTAATGTTTCAATATCTGTTAAATCTTCATTAGAAGATGCAATAACATCTTTTGTGCATTCCCAACCTTTGGTCGTGATGATTTGTGGCCATATAAACCAAAGACCGCTAAATGTTCCGAGAATTAAGAAAAACAAATTTCTAATCATTGTTCAGATTTAATTGAGACTAATCCTTTTATTTGATTCTTTATTTATACCTAAGTAGTGTGGATCCTCAAGACCATAGACTAGGTTTTGCAGGACTCATGGCTTCAGAATTTTTTTCAAATATTTCAATGTTCTCCTGTATACGTTTCCATAAGACACCCTCTAAAGCTTGAACTGCAACGATCGCTTTTTCAGGATTGTCTTTGCTGACACTTCTGAAAATTACTTTTATTCCTTTGGCTGAACTGTCTGGAGCCTCGTCTTTTTCAAACTTTCTCACCCATTTATCGTTAGGTATATTCTTATCAAATGTACATACAGTTGTTTCAATCATTAGGTGATAAATAAAGTTTTTTCTTCAATTTAAAAGCTCCTATCTCGCTTGCCATATCGCATCATATTTGTAGCCCAAACTAAATGAATATATTATCGGATGGCTTAAAATATTCTCTGTTAGATGAGTTCTGCGTATTCCAAACCAGCAAATTATCGCGTTCATTCATTAAGCGGATCGTATTAGAAAATTGCTAAAACTACTTTGAATTGAGGAAGTATGTTGAATATGCTTCTCCATTTAAGATGCAAAAAACGAAAAAAATATCTAAATGTTTTCTGGGTATAACTTCCATTTAAAACTTTTTAACTCTTCAAGCTCCGTTTCAACAAGCTTTTTCATATTTGCGTATATGTAAAACCGCATCTAACTAAGTCTTTAGGGATATCTTCATTAACCGAGCTTGTTGATTCATTTGAAACTGTGAGAAATGCTTCCTTAGATGAATCGAAAAATTCAATTTTTGATGATCAGTTCTACATCCTTTAGCTATTTCTCCAAAAATGATTATTTGATCTTATTTACTTGTATGTTCTCTCGACATATTGATTTTTTGATTTATTGATTAGATCTTAGCTAGACCCCAAACTTACTATTTTATCAGGTTAAGTGGAAATGCAATGGGCATTAAGGCTGATTGCGTTGAGGTGCAAATAGAGCAAAGATACGATTGTTGAGCTCAGAGGCACCATTGATGGTCGACACTCCACCTGAGTATTTAAGAGAAGCGAACTGAATTCTGGTTCCTGCTCCAACATTCTCAATGAATAAGTAGGCTATTCGTCTGATGCGACAAGGATCAATGATATAGGTGCGTCAATTCAGTCGAAACTCCTCTGCATCGTTTAGGTGCCCTAACGGAGTACAAAAGCCTTTCTACTAGACACTTGGCCCCAGGCCACCAATATCCAGAAGCTTCTACAAAGAATCGGTAAAGAAAAAGGGCCCCCTAGGGCCCTTTTTAAATGTCTAATTAAATGTGATTATGCTTTCTACGGTTTCCCTACCAAAGACGTACGGTCCTACAAGACTATTGAAGAAAAGGAAAATCTAGGATAAGTGTACGTCAGACAATCAATTACCAAGGGCGATAATTGATTGGCTTCTGGGGAGGAGCACTGACGTTTTTTATTCAAAGAAACAACCTTCTAAAGCTCAGTATAAAAAGAAGGTTGTCCTGAGAAGTTCAAAAAATATAAGAACAAACCACTGTCAGCCGTGTAGGAATAATTACTTAACATCTATTACTTATTGGTATCGTTATTTTCTTCGTGGGATTGATTGGAAATTTTAATATATATGAAAACTAATTGTTTTCATAATTTCTTTTTATTGAAGTATGCCGAAAGGCAATTACTCCTATCGGTCTTTACGGTCTCTGAGACCGATTGGGAGTGGTTAAATTTTTCATCTGATTTCATTTTTTAGATGTCTGAAGAAACTTATCAAGAAATTAAAAGAATCAGTGGAGAAGAACTAAAAGAGCTGTTATCTAATTTGGATAATATTTTTGACTTAGGTACTGGTACCTTGTTGGATGAAAGCTATTTGGCTTCAACAAATCATTAAGTTACTGTTTATTGCTTTTGTGTAGTTGAATTTGTCATTTGATTTTTTTTCTCTACATTTAAAAAAATCAAGTTCCTTATGACTCATTTTTTGGCAACCTATATAGATTTTGTTCAAAGTGTTGGCTTTATATTTTTAACGACCATGGCAGTTTTAATCACAAGGAAACTATTTTTAGATAATAAAAAAGATAATTACATTGAAACAGTGAAGATTAAAGTTGATGAATGAATTTTTTGCTAGAACTTAAAAAAATAGGAAAATGCCAAAAGCTTTTGAGGAATTTAAATTCTCTGATGATCAAAAAACAGGAGCAGTTTCAATATTTTGGGAGAACGTTCATCTTGCAGCTAAGGCTTTAAAGGAAGATACTAATTGCCCCAACGAAATCATTGCTAGTGGTTTAAGAGCCGTTGCGGCTGAATGGGATTAATTCTTGGATAGCTAAATAATTAGGAGTCTTTAAAACACCTAATTTTGTTTGGGCTCATCATTTGATTCGGAATTCTTTTTTTTTGCCTCTTCTTCCTTAAATTGCTTCATGGCTTTACTGCCTATCGCATCTTCTATTAATTCAAAAAACCAAGTTTTAATAGGGTTAGCCATTCTTAACGAATTAGATAGTTTGTTAATAACCAGATAGCAACAATAAACATAGCGACTCTTCCGTGAATAACTTCTGATCTGCTTAGACGAGCAAAGATAGTCATTAATTACCGTGCTGGTATCCCTTTTATATCAGTAGTGATCTGGATATGCATGGGTAATTGTTGGGATCTTTCTTTTGTTTTAGGGGTGTAAACCTTTTCGCAATGCTTTTAAATTCTTTTCCTATGAGCCTCTTACGCTTTCTACTTTATCTTTAAATAATTGCTTCTTATCTGTACGTGTATTTACTTTTAATGTTGTATAAACACGTGGAGCACCTTTGCTATGAACTGCCTCATGGCATTTCTTTACGCATTCAAAAACTTGTTCCCACTCCCCTTCAATTGCAGTTCCATTTGGACCCAGTTCATACTCAAGGTTATATTCCTCAATAATTGATAAGCACGCCTTTATGTATGGAGATAATGAGACACCTACCCCAATTGGTACTAAGCAAAGATCTATGCTTACCCACATATCAACTTAAGATTGAAAACATTTTTAAATTCTAGCTACTATTTTTTATCCTTAAATTCTTCTTAAATAATTGCTTTATACAAAAAAATTTCTGTAGGACGGTTATTACTAGTTTTTTTGCGCAGTTTTTCGTCTCGTTTTTTTTGTGATTTTTTTACGGTATGTATAAATTAGATGTCTATGAATAACAATAAAATTCAAGTTCTACCTTTTTTCATTATTACATTTGCCATATTGATCAGCGGTGTTACTGTTGTCTTTGCTTAAGTGGTTGTATTGATACTTCCTGTTAGATTAAGAGAACAAATTAACTAATACTTTTTTAATGAATTTTGCCACGATTACAATCATTACGATTATTTCTACTTTGTTTTTCTACATGATGTTTTTGTTGCTTGGGGTTGGAGGTATTGCCAAAAACCGAAGAGCTCAAGGTCTTGATCAAATTAAAGGAAGTGATAATTAATCGATTTAGAAAATAATTGAAGTAGTATTTTATATTTTTAAATCAATCTTCTTAACCTCTTCCTTTTTGACAAGTACCTATCAATGTTCTATACCTCTGTGGGGATTCAACTGTGTAGGTACCATACTTTCCATTAATTTTGTAGATATTCCTAACGCTGTTTCTATTATCTCTTTGCGTTATTGTGATTGAATTACGTCTAATCAAGGTCCTTCCTTCTTTTTTTATTCCTTTATCGACAACTGTAGATATTAATCCATCTAGATTAATTGTTAGATAGCTTGTTTCCCAATCTGGTTTGATTAAAGGACCTCTATTTATTTCATATTTACCAACACATTTTAGAAAAAGATCTTCCGATCTATTTTGTTGCAATGGTACCAAGAGTAATCCTGTTAGCAATATCAAATTGAAATGAAATTTCTTAGGATGTATATACTTAAATAAGTAGTTGATAATATGATTTTGAATTTTAATATCTTTACTCATATCTTTCTTGTTTTGAATTTGCACTTTACGAGTTTAATCTAAATTCTTTTTTTGTAGTTGTTTGTTTAGTTACTCACAATTTTATTCTCCATAAAATCGTCAGTGAAAAATCACTTAATCTTTCTTTCCTCTTAAAATCATTGTTAGTGGTACACCTACAGTAAATAGTATTCCTATGGTTAGGATGGTTAATCCCATTGGGGAAAGGATCTCTACTCCTCCCATTACTTGTGATACTTCTTGAGTTGTAGCAATAATCATTAATTTATGGCGTATGCCCAAGGTATTGATAGGTTATTTTCTCCAAGATACTTTTGCAATTTTCTAGAATTGATTTTCAATACTAGTCCATTTGTTGGATAGCTTGTAAATAACCTACCCTCTCTCCAACATTGAAGATAGATTTCGATATCAGAAATGAAGTTTGTAAATTGAGTTTGAGGTATTTCAAAATTCAGATGTTTTAATTCCTGAAGTGATTGAAAATGATTAATCTTGCATTGACATATATGAAAAGCGCAGAATTTAAGACTTTTAGACTGTGATATAAAATTTTGAATATCTATAAATTCAGTTTCATTTTTTCTAGTTGATAAATTTTTATCGTCGTAAAGAACTCCTTGTATTTCTAGTCTGTTTTTAATCGCTAGGCTTTTAGGAATAGTTTTAAGAGACCTTACACTTTCTGTAATGTCTTGACTATTTTTATTTATGACCTTGTTTAATTCTCCATTGATATATTGAATGCCGATGATTGATCCAATGATTTTTGGCTCTAAAATTAATCTTGTATTCGGAAGAAATATCTCCAACCATTCACGAATATGTCCTTGTCCTACTGATAAGAAGGCTTTTCTTCCAGATTTGTAATTAAAGATAGAATTGTCTGGAGATATTCTCTCAAGATTCCTTACAAGGTGATTTGATACTTCAATCTCTTCTCTCATCTTTAAGTCCTACATTTAATCAAATTAGTTTGCTTTTTATAATGGTAGGCATATTTAATATAGATAAATTTTGTTTTTTGTAAGATCAGGAATGAGCCGATATTATTGCCCTTTCTGCTCTTCTCGTTATCAATTTCATAAAACTAGTAGTGATGGTGTTTTGATTTGTGGTCTTTGCGGTGACCCTTTAGTTAAAAAGCCCTTATTAAATTCAAGACGGATTATTGGAGCAGTTGCCGCATCCGCATTTCTAGCTCCTTTACTAATAATGATTATTTTTATTATTAAAGATTTATCTAAGGAAAAACTTCCAAACAATTCTGATTCCTTAGTCCTATTAACTATTGATAAATCATGGTTAATATAAATCCCGACTATCGTCTAGATTTTCCGGCTACGACAAGGAATCGTGATTCCATCGCCGCAGTTTTAAGCAATTATATTTCTCCTAATTGCTGGCTTTTAGAAATAGCTAGTGGTAGTGGACAACACGGAGTCTTTTTTCAAAAAAAATTCCCATCAATTACGTGGCAAACTAGTGATCCCGAATTAGTACATAGAAAAAGTATTAATGCATGGATTAAGCATGAAGGGCTTAATTCAAAAATGCCTGAACCACTTGATATTGATGTAGAAATACGTCCTTGGTCAATTTCCGATCGACTTTGGGCTTTAGTTAAAGGAATTGTGTGCATAAATATGATTCATATCTCTCCATGGAGTTGTACAAGATCTTTGTTTGAACAATCAAGGAAATATCTAGATCAAAGTAATTTTTTGATGCTCTATGGACCTTTCTTAAGAAAAGAGAGACAAACTTCAGAAAGTAATTTGAATTTTGATCAATCCTTAAAAATACAAAACCCGCTTTGGGGGCTTCGCAACTTAGAAAACGTTAACCATATTGCATTTGAAAATGGATTTAAACTTGATAGCATCATCGATATGCCAGCCAATAATCTTTCTGTCATTTATCGCTTAAAGTAAATTTCCTCACAACTTTTATTCTTTCTACTATGAATTTCAGAAATTCGGTAGTTGCGATAGGAGAATAAGTCTATTACGCCTTTTTTATTTGTGGAGTTTTCTGGCCCCGATGCAATTGATAACGCTATCCAAGCTGGATTAGATTTAGATGGAAGTCCTATTCCAGCAGAAATGTTGACCCTTTACAGGGAGGTAATGGATAAAGAAAATGCACGAAAAAGAAGTGGGGTTAAGAAATCAATGCGCAACCGTATTGTTAAAACTGGATCCAAGCATTTTGACCAAAGCACTCTAAATACTCGATTAATCAAAGCTGGTTGGGATGGATTAAAAGCTAAAGAAATTGATTTTTTTTATAGGTGAGATCTGATAAAAAAAAGAAAAATTATATGCTCATTGACACTAGTGTCACACTTTTCTGTTGTTCAATTAATCTTGTAAGAGAATATTGTTTTAGGATGATTCTAAACTTGTCTTGTGAAATTTACGGTTTTTAAAAGTTTTTTGTGTCCGTTATAGCTAAATCTCACATTCATGAGGCAAGCCGTACTTTTAGGGCTTTACGTAAATTAACAATTGGTTTACATTTATTTACATAAACATATCGGACTCCATCATGACTCCAGAAGCAGAAAAGTTTAACGGTTGGGCAGCAATGCTTGGCTTCGTTGCAGCATTTGGTGCTTACGCAACAACAGGTCAAATCATTCCTGGAATTTTCTAAACCATTAACTACTAATAACAATGCAACCATCTAACAAAACAATCCTAGAAAGAAGCATCGGCAGACCAGCCATGCTGACATTCGTTCTATTAACAGGTATCTACCTAACAACCGGTCAACTTATCCCAGGTGTCGTTTAATGAAAACCCAAACTACTGAATCGCCAAGAGTAGAAGAAGGCAAAGTAATTGCTGAAAGACTTAACGGCTACGCTGCTTTTGTTGGATGCTGGGCACTAATCGGTGCATATCTAACAACAGGTCAAATCATTCCAGGTGTTGTTTGATGACTACTCAAAACTATAACAACAAAAGAAACATTGATCCTGAAAAGGTAACTGCAGAAAGACTTAATGGCTATGCAGCATTGTTTGGATGCATCGCTCTTGTCGGTGCTTATGCAACAACCGGTCAAATTATTCCTGGGTTTGTTTAATGGAAAACAACTATTGGAAAACAGCTGAAATAATGAACGGTCGTCTTGCGATGATGGGCCTCTTTGCAGCTGTAGTTAATTATGGATTTACCGGTTGGATTATTCCCGGTTTTGTTTAACCCTACTTTTTTATTACCATGGCATTAAGTTACTGGCTTCGTGCAGAAGTCGACGATCTTCTAAATGAAGATACTTTCTTTGATAGCTCAGATTATTCATGCCTTCTAGAAGATACTGACTGGGCATAAAGATTGACAGTATCAGGCAATGTAGAAAAAGTTTCTTCAATGTTAAATATGCTAGAATAAATCAGCTCAAGTTTGATGATTAAATGAAGTTTTTTAGTCTGTTCGAAAAATGTTTTGATTAATGATATCCCAATAACTCCCGACAATAAATCTTTTAATTGAGGATAAAAAAGTCAATGTATTATTTATTATCAGCCCAGCTTTAACTTAAAGTTTTTGTAATCTTTTTTAAATAAATTGTTCTTTTTTCATTGATACTTCACCTTTTAATAATGGAGCATAAAACTAATTTTTATAAATATCTTTCCCCTTTAATTTGTATTTTATTTTGCCCTGTTACAATTCTATTTTTGTGGTCTTTCTGGACTGGCCCAGTAGTTGAATCTGAATCGGAGCTTATTGAAAAGATACAGCTCTAAATAAATTGTCATTTTCTTTTATTATCTACGTTTACTCTTTGAAAACTATTTATTGTCAATTAGGATAGAGGGTGAATGTTGACGTCCATTGTCAGAAGTTTAATAGCATTTTCTAAGTCTTTTTCTGTTTGAAATCCTAACACCTCTGCTGGCTCTAGACCTAATGAGCTAAAGTCTGGTTCTATGCCAAATGGCTCTATGCCTTCTAGACATCCAACTATGTCTTCAAGTTCTTCTAATTCAGTCATAAGGTTTTTATAAATAGATAATTTTTTCCATCAATTAAATTCATTAGACTTCAAGTTTGAAACCTTTATCTAAAAGTTGTTGATATGTGAGTCTTGCCTGAAAAGCGAGAATTTCAATCGGCTCCTTATCGTCTCTTTGCATGATGAAATAGTGGTTGTCTTCCCCTTTTCTAGCAAAGATGACTATTTCAGATCCTCTTACTAGCCTCCAATTCTCTTGAGATTTATGCTCAGATAATGGTCCTAAATCCCATGGGGCCTTTTCGGGATACTTCTCTCTTTTTACCCTTGGCATGTATTAAAAGTGTTTATATATTTAAGCCTACACTTATGATGTTCAACGTCAAGAATTAGTTTCTCAATCAGGAAAAGGCTGCCAATGAATATCCCTCGTCAAACAATCTTTGGTACGTAAATCTAGCCTCATATTCTTTATAGGCCTTTTTTTTGCCATCATTCTTCTGTATGTATACATAATTTTCGTCTATACGACTCCTTGAAAATATATATACAATGTCTGCCTTGGTTAGCATCCATTTAATTGATTTATATTTACTTTGTTCGACAGTTGTTAAATCCCATGGCATATACTCCGGATATTTCTCAGGTATGGTCATTAAAAAGATGTTTTTTTTAAGTTATGATATAAAAATATCGTAGACATGAGAATAAATACTGTTTTTATTTACATGATATCTGCAAATCATTCTCCTTATGGCTTCAAAAAATTTAAAAATATATAGCAATTTCTATCTTTTCTCCTATCCCAACCGTTGTATTCCTTTAATCCAGTTATTAATTTTTGGGCTGTGACTAATCTCTTCTTAGAAAAATTTACATTGGAACGAAATTAATATTTGTTCATTTTTTATACTTTATTTTTTTTCTGATGTTGATATACCACCACACATTATTAGTTTCCTTGATTTCTTAAGAAAAGAAGTTATTAAAGCCACTTGGCTCGATATTTTCCTATTGATAGATATATGAGATTACTTGGACTTGATAAGGATTGTTTTTCAAGCTGGTGTGAAAAGTTACCAGAAGGATCAACCATGCTTGTGCAGCCCAAAATTGATGGTTGCGCAATAGGACTTAGATATAAATATGGCCAATTAGTAGAGGCTTATTCTCGTCAATATAGTGAAATCATTGAAAACATTAGAAACATCAATGCTATCCCTTTGAGTATTGATGACTCTCTAAAAGTTGAAGTTGAGTTGGAGGGCGTTTTATATTCACGTTGTTCTAATGCCAAGATTTCAATAGAGGAATTGCTATCGAACTCATTCTCAAAAATTGACAACAATAGCTCTCTTTTATTTAAAGCATTCCATATTTTTTGCTCAAATAGTGATGAATTGTCAAATTTGACCAAACTTCAAAACTGGGGATTCGAGGTCCCTATCACTCTAAGAACTGATGATCCTAAGCAGGTTAAAAGATGGCATTCTCAATGGATCAAGAATGAATTGTTTTCAAGCCTTCCTACCAATGGAATCGTCGCAAAGTGCAATTCCGCTTTAACCAAGAATATTTTAGGTGTTAGCCCTTCCTCTCCTAATTGGGCTTTGGCTTTAACTAGATAAATGCTTGAGTAACTTTTCTGATGATTGATTTGAACATGTGCTTTTGTCTTTAACTAGTTTTGATTCAATTATCCTTTTTAAGATTGCAAAAAAAGATCAATGAAAATATTCTTTATTGACTTGCTCTTCTTCTTCTTCTTCATATGACTTTTACTGATAAGCAAATGTTTCAGGCAATAGAGGCAAATGAGGATGTGAAGGATTGCTTTGAAAAAATTTCTGATGCATGCAAGGAATTAAAAAGCAAGACAGGCTGTCCTAATGATGATGTTGATCGTTTTCTTGAATTTGCAATAGGAAAATGGTACGACTGATATTAGATGCCCTTACTAATATGTTTTCAGCTATATCTTCAACTTTCAAAGAGTAATCTATCTATTTTAATTTTTAACCTTTAAGGTGGCATAATACTTATATTAGTAAATTGACAGTAGATCTATTACTCATCTGTTTGAATAGCTCTTATTGAGATGTGTTTTTGAGTTCAAAAATGAATGATTTTTACTCAAAAATTTGTTTAGGATTTATTGCAGTAGGTTTTACTACACTGTTTGTTCAATTAATTCCTATCTCTAAGCAAGCCACAAGCTTGAATCGTTGCTTAAGAAAAACATCGGAGACATTGAGCCAAGTTAATGCTGTTAAGAAAATGAATGATGAGAGTAAAGAAGTTTTATCAGTGATGATATGTAATGGTGCTGTATTTGAAACCAAATTTAAGGCTAATAACCCATAAACTATCGGTATTTATTTCTAGAAGATTTGATTTCGCGCCACTTTTAACAAATTACGTTCTATAGTTGTTAGTCTGATTTAAGAAGAAGAGTAAATCTCAAGCAAAGGATCAAAATAGTTATTTGTTTTTGATACTGGGAATTTCATAGAGTTCCTAATAGTCCAGCAAATGCTAAATGATGAATATAGATTCAATCCAAATCAAAGGAATTTTAGAGATATTCATATCTTGTTGTAATAAGTAATTTTGTTCTCATTCATTCCTTAACAAATATTCAAAAGTTAAGCTTTATATCCCGATCGATTTGAATGGATGAAGTTCCCAATTTGTTGAAAGCTGTCTATAAGCAATTATAGATTTTTCCTTATTTTATAAAATTATCTTGCTATTGCTAGCGATTGAGGGTTTTCTAATAGATAAATGATCTTGTGAATCATTTATTTTATAACAACCCAAAAAGGATGTTTCCTATAAATCAATTCCCTCATCCTTGAATAATTTTCCGTATAACGTTGAATTTCTGAGTTTAATCTAGAAGCTTTTGTTCCCATAACTTTTAGCTTTAATGTCTAGGACTAATGTAAATATTGTAAGTTTGTTAATTATAAGTTAGTATTATAAGTACAACCATTTATTTATCATGCTCACTGGTAAGGATTTATTAGCCAAGGTCAAAGACTTGGGAGATGTCTCAAAATCTGATCTTGTTAAAGCTTGTGGATATGTTTCCACAAAGAAAGGAGGCGGAGAGCGTCTTAACTACACTGCTTTTTACGAAGCACTTCTAGAGGCTAAAGGTGTAAACCTAGCAGCTGAAAGTGCTGGTGGTATTGGTAAAGGTGGAAGAAAGCTTAGTTATGTGGCTACCGTTCAAGGAAATGGAAACCTATTGATAGGAAAGGCCTATACAGCTCTTTTAGATCTCAAGCCTGGTGATAATTTTGAGATTAAGATGGGACGCAAAGGTTTCCGTTTGGTTCCAGAAGGAGAAGGTTAATCTCAAAAATACTGATTCAAAATACATAGATTTAGCCGAGATGCATATTTTCATCTCGGCTTTTTTATTGGCCAAAATTTCCTAGTTAAATTTGTCTGATTATTCATCTATATTTTATTTACCTAGTGAGATCTTTCTCCTCTTTTTCACAGCGTTTTCCGTTTTTTCTTAAATGGATTCATCCTTTCTAAACCTCTTTTTTTTTGATTTTTCCTGAAATTTTCTTTTTTTTCATCGAATTCCAATTACATATACCTTTTTGAATTATCCATTTTATCTATTTTCATGATTCTTTCTCATGTGAATTTTAAGTATGATCCTTTTTATTATTGTGGTTTGTTGGCTTGACAAAATCTTGGGTCTTTAATTCTCACGATCACTTAGATTTTTGATTAAACCTCTTCTAGGATTCTTTTTTTTGTCCTATAGCTCTATTATCCGGTCAAGTATATACTGGTTTGTATCTTGTCTTTAATTATTTATATTCTCATTTTGATTTCTATTTTCGTTATCCTTATGTCCTTGTACGTATCTTAGATTCTTGTTTGAACCGCTATATGAAGAAATCGTTACTAATACTTCGGAATTAATGGTGTATATAGTTAGACACGTATTTATTGACCTCTTTTTACCATTATCTATTTTTGTTGCTGCAATGCTTACAATGATTGTTAATTGGAGTTTGATACCTATTTCATGTATTGAGCGTGAGAGTGGGCCTAGTCTTGAGGAGGTTAAAAAGCATATACTTGAATAAGTTAACTTTGAATTATATTTTTTTAGGCAACGTTACTTGTTGATTAGCTTCTTCCGAAATTGTTCAAATAGCTACAAATCATTTTATTTTTTTTGTTTTAGCTTGGATTCCAAAATATATTGATAAACCAATCAAAAGAATAACTAGTAATGAACTGCTATTTCCAAGGATTTCTATAAGCATCTTTAGCTTAGATATATAAAACCTTATTTTACATATCTACACTCAAACTACGTATTAGAGCAATTCTCTTATCAACTGCTGTTACAAATGGAATCTAATAGAACTTCGTTATACAAATTTCACTTCTTTTTACAAGCAATGTCTAACGAACGCAGGTTCCAAAATCTCGTAAATAAAGAAGTTGTTGAAAGATTTAAATTTATCAATACTATCTTTACTTCTAGATAGGTATTAAAAATTTATTTAGACACTAAAATTACAATTTAGACTTGATAATTATTTCTAATCCATGATTTTACAAATATTTTTTCAATTTTATACTTTTGAAGGCTTTATGGAAAAATTCAATAAAAATGAATATTTTCACTAACAGGTTGCCATCCCTTTCCTTTTAATATCAGTGATAGCCTTCTACCCCATAAAAGGAATGGGAATAAAAAGGTAGTTCTCTTGTTTGAGGTAAAAATAATTCTGATTACTTTTAACAGCGAGTCACTTGGCTCTTTGATGTGAGAACATATCCAATTAATTGCATCCGCCCCATGCATGATATTTTCATTACAGATGAGAATGGCTCCATTGTTCAAATCATAGCCACGGTTATAAAGTTCAGATAATAAAGCTAAATTTTTTCGTCCATCTAGTATTTCCATTTTAGGAAGATTGCCTTTTAATTCAATTAATTGTGCAAAGTGATTGCAAAATGGGCATTCACCGTCATATATAAATAAACTTTTTTCAGGCATGATTTCTCAGCTATACATAGACTCTACATACAATTTGTCTAAAAACGTGTAAAAACTTATAAAAAATTGCAGGAAGCTAAGAAATCATCAATAAATATTTTGTTTTATGAGATATTTTTAATCTAAAACTCTATTTTGTTTTACTGATCTTCCAATTAAAAGATAATAAATGCTAGAAGTATTCTAAATCTTTTAAAGATTGTGTTAAACTCATTATATAAGTTAGTGATTTATGTTAACTTATACGTTTATTTGAAAACTTATTAATATTGATTAACGCAATGATTCTAAGTTTCAGCTTTTGAAAACGTTGCTCTTTACATTATCTTCTTGTATCTGAGGTCGTAATAAGGACATAGGAAGTGCTGTCACTATTGCGAATGATAGAACAAGAATTAAATCTGTTGTGAAGTGACTTATCCCTAGCTCTGAGTGTGAAAGAGCAAAGTTTAGTAAAGACATTTTGATGTATTCGCTGCTTTTTCAATTTTATTTTAGTTTGTATATAACTATATATTATGTAGTAAAAATTATTGCTCTAACTCATAATGGCTTACTAATATTTGATAATTATCTAATTAGGCATTCATATTTAACCTTTTAATCATGTATTATTGTTAATCCTCATTTCACGTAAAAATACATTACTATTAGTAATTAAAATCTATTTAGAATGCATTTGCTGCTAAAGATCCTTATATATAAGAACTTAGCCTATGTTCGTTATTCAAATGCATCTATAATGCTTGATTGGCAAATATTTCTGGGAGCGCTCATCTTTTTTATACTCTGTGGAATCTTGTTCTTTCAAAATCAGATATGGGATGAGGAGGATTATTCAAGATACAAAAAATGGCACAAATGGAAAGATTCGGCTATTAAGGCTAATAAAGGTGATTTGACAGGAATTTATCCACCATCACAAAAATAATCCATGAGAAATTCAGTCTCCCTAAATATCCTGTCTTGACTTGCTAATTTAACCATTTGTGGTTACTGGGATTAACATAATTGTTGCTTGTCGAAGTCAAAACAGATAAAAAGAGGAATATTTGGTTTGTCTCTTAGATTCAGATATGAATGCAATCAAATGCCCTGAATGTGGAAGTACTATCAACATCGATGAGGATAATTACTCAAATATCATTAAGCAGGTAAGAGATCAGGAGTTTGAGGACGAAATTAGCAAAAGAATTGAGCTTCTTGAAAAGGATAAACAGAAATCTCTTGAGCTTGCTATTCAAAATATTCGATTACAAATGCAAGAGGCCGCAATTCTAAATGAAAAAAAGCTGCAAGGTCTTCAGTCTCAGTTGATGGCCGCTCAAGCTGAAAAAACATTGGCTGTGAATAAGATTAAGCATACTTTTGAAAAAGAAAGAGACTCACTCTCATATTTATTGGAAAAGACAAAAGAAAAGAATGAATATGATAAGAAACTAGCAGTTTCTAATGCAATCACTGAATTAAAAGAAGGGTATGAAGCAATCAAAAACAACTTAGAAAAAGTTGAGCTACAAAAGGAATTATCTGAAAGATCTATTAAAATGAGATATGAAATTCAG
>QCIQ01000007.1 GCA_003216595.1 Prochlorococcus sp. AG-402-M18 | reverse complement strand
TCCCAACCCTATAAGTATGGTTTTATAACTGAAATTGAAACTGAAAAAATCCCAAAAGGATTAAATGAAGATGTTATTAGGTTAATTTCCGCCAAAAAAAATGAGCCAAATTTTTTATTAAAATTTCGCTTAAGAGCTTATGAACAATGGTTAAAGATGAAAGAGCCTGATTGGTCTGGCTTAACTTATTCCAAAGTTAATTATCAGGATCTAGTTTATTACGCAGCCCCAAAACAAGACATTAAGAAGAAAAGTTTAGATGAAGTTGATCCTAAATTACTTGAAACTTTTGAAAAGCTTGGAATACCACTTAGTGAACAAAAAAGATTATCTAATGTAGCTGTAGATGCTGTCTTTGACAGTGTTTCTATAGCGACTACATACAAGGAAAAACTCGCTGAACATGGTGTAATATTCTGCTCTATTAGTGAAGCAATTAGCGAATATCCAGATCTAATTGAAAAATATATAGGGTCAGTTGTTCCTATAAATGATAACTTTTTTGCAGCCTTAAATTCTGCAGTTTTCAGTGACGGATCGTTTGTTTATATACCTAAAGGTGTCGAATGTCCAATGGAATTATCATCTTATTTTAGAATAAACTCTGGTGACACTGGCCAATTCGAACGGACTTTAATTATTGCAGAAGAATCTGCCTCTGTTAGTTACCTAGAGGGCTGTACAGCGCCTATGTTTGATACAAATACTCTACATGCTGCCGTTGTTGAACTTGTAGCACTCGATAATGCATCTATTAAATATTCAACCGTGCAAAATTGGTACGCAGGGAACGAGGAGGGAGTTGGAGGAATATATAACTTCGTCACAAAAAGGGGTGAATGTAGAGGGAAGAAGAGCAAAATAAGCTGGTCCCAAGTAGAAACAGGATCTGCAATTACATGGAAATACCCAAGTTGCGTGCTACAAGGAGATAATTCCATTGGTGAGTTTTATTCAATTGCACTAACGAATAATCATCAGAAAGCGGATACTGGGACAAAAATGATTCACATAGGAAAAAATACAAAATCAAAAATCGTAAGTAAAGGTATCAGTGCTGGAAAATCTAAGAATAGCTATCGAGGTCTGGTCTCCATAAGCCCAAATGCTGAGGGCTCTCGAAATTACAGTCAATGTGACTCCATGTTGATCGGTGACAAAGCCAGCGCAAATACATATCCATATATTCAATCCAAACAGCCTCAATCAAATATTGAACATGAAGCTAGTACTTGTAGGATTTCAGAAGATCAACTTTTTTACTTACAAAGTAGAGGAATTGATTTTGAGGAATCGGTTTCAATGCTAATCAGTGGCTTTTGTAGTGATGTTTTCAATGAATTACCTATGGAGTTTGCATCTGAAGCAGATAAACTTTTAGCTTTAAAATTGGAGGGTTCGGTTGGATAGAAATATATTAAAACTATACTTTTGCTCTTTACAACTTTCTCCCTAATTTAGTGATTTCATCAACTTCAGAAACAATATTATCTATTCAAGATCTTCATGCCAGTGTTGAGGAACAAAAGATACTTAATGGAGTGAATCTGTTAGTAAAAGAAGGAGAAATACATGCGATTATGGGTCGCAATGGAAGCGGAAAAAGTACACTTTCAAAAGTTATAGCTGGTCATCCATCTTACAAAGTTATTGCGGGATCTATACAATTTAAAGGGACCGATATTCTTGAGCTAGCACCTGAGGAAAGAGCAAGAATTGGAATTTTCCTTGGTTTTCAATACCCAGTTGAAATTCCTGGTGTTAGTAATCTAGAGTTCTTAAGAGTTGCCACCAATTCAAGAAGAAAAGAATTACTTAAAAGTGAATTAGATACTTTTGAATTTGAAGATCTAGTTAAAGAAAGATTGAAAATAGTTGAAATGGATGCAGCCTTTTTAGAAAGAAGCGTAAATGAGGGTTTTTCTGGTGGAGAAAAAAAACGTAACGAGATTCTTCAAATGGCTCTTCTTGAACCAGTCATATCAATACTTGATGAAACCGACTCAGGACTTGATATTGATGCTCTTAGAATTGTTGCCTCTGGCATTAATAAACTCTCGCAACCAAATTCGGCAACAATTTTAATAACCCATTATCAAAGACTACTCAATGAAATTACACCTGACTTTGTACACATAATGGCTGATGGAAAAATAATAAAAACTGGCAACAAAGAACTAGCCATTGATCTGGAGAAATCAGGATATGACTTTATTGATAAAAATATCAAAGGCACGGGAATGACGCAATGAACTCATCAAATATTTGCAAAAAGTGGCTTAACTCTCTTCCACCAATTGAAGGTTATTTGAAAAACGAACAATCAATAGGACGAGAATTTTTTTCAGAGCAAGGAATGCCCTCTAAGAAAGATGAAGCGTGGCGATTATCCAACTTCAATAAATTAAATAATTTTTTGTCATTACCAACAATTATTGATTGCGAAGATATTAAATCTAAATTTCAATCGATCTTTCCTGAAAAGGATAAAAACAGAGAACGAATTATAATTAATCCTAATAGAATTTCGATTTTGAATATAAATTTACCCAATGGCATTGAAAAGCTAAGTGATAGAGAAATTGAAGAGAATATTGGAAAAATAGTTAAGTCATCTAATATAAAAAATGACATTTCAGTATGTCTTAATCAGGCATCCAGCTCAGAGCTTTTAGCTTTAAAAGTTAAAAGTAATTTCAATCAATCATTAGAAATAGTAATTCCATCGATAGAGGAAAAGTCAATCTCAACTAGAATCTTTCTCCTTATAGAAGAAGGAGCAAAATTAGATCTTTTACAAATTTTTCTAGGTAATAATAATTCTGCACAAAATAATTTAACTGAAATAAAACTAGAGTCTAAAGTAGAGTTAACTCATGGATTGATTTCTTTGGGTGAAAAGAAAGAATCCTCATCAATTTGTACTTTAGCGGTAGAACAATCAAAAAAGAGCAAATATTCTCTTCATTCAATTCATCATGGTTGGGATTATGCCCGATTTGAACCAAGAATAATTCAAAGTGAAGGAGAAGCTTCAACAATTATCAAAGGACTGCAAGTTACTAAATCAAAAGAACAAATAGCTACACACTCTTTAATTAGATTTGAAGGTCCAAATGGAAAGCTTGATCAATTACAAAAAGCCGTAGCTTCTGAATATTCACATTGCATTTTTAATGGTTCGATTGAAGTTCCTCAAAAAGCACAAAAAACAGAAGCTGCTCAGCTAAGTAGAAATTTATTACTTTCCAAACGTGCCAGAATAGATACAAAACCAGAGCTTGAGATAGTTGCTGATGATGTTAGGTGTACTCATGGAGCAACTGTAAGCCAACTCCAAGATGAGGAATTATTTTATTTACTTAGTAGAGGTATTGATAATAAACATGCTAATTCTTTGTTATTAAAAGGATATTATGATGAAGTTATTTCACACTTTCCTAAAAGTGCAAGAAAGTGGAATTTTATTGAGAAGTTAATGCAAGATATAAAAAAGTGAACCATTTATTCCAAAAGATTGCTGAAAAAAGTAGAAATGATTTTCCACTCTTGAATGGAAACGATAATGATTTAATATATTTAGATCATGCAGCCACAAGTCAAAAGCCACAAGAAGTTATAGATTCTTTAAAAAAATACTATAGTTTTCAAAACGCTAATGTTCATAGAGGTGCTCATCAGCTGAGTGCAATCGCAACAGAAAAATTTGAAAATTCAAGACAGTTAACAGCAAATTTTATTAATAGTAATAATGAAAAAGAGATCATTTTTACTAGAAATGCAACTGAGGCTATAAATCTTGTTGCATATACATGGGGAAATTATGAACTTCAGGAAAACGACGAAATCTTAATAAGTTTAATGGAGCATCATAGTAATATAGTTCCCTGGCAGCTAATAGCCAAATCAAAAAATTGCAAACTCATTTATATCAATATTGATAAAAATGGAGAATTAGATCTTGATGATTTTAGAAAAAAATTGAGTAATAAAACTAAAATAGTAAGTCTTGTTCATGTAAGTAATACATTAGGTTGTTGCAACCCTATCGAGGAAATTGCTGAACTTGCACATAAAAAAGGTAGCTTAGTGCTTTTAGATGCTTGCCAAAGTCTTGCTCATAAACCAGTAGATATTAAAAAACTAGGGATAGATTTCCTGGCAGGATCTTCTCATAAACTTTGCGGTCCTACTGGAATAGGTTTTTTATGGGGTAGAGAAGAAATTTTAGAAAAAATCCCTCCTTTCCTAGGTGGAGGAGAAATGATTAATGAAGTTTTTCAAGACAAAAGCACTTGGGCAGACTTGCCACATAAATTCGAAGCTGGTACTCCAGCCATAGGAGAGGCAATCGGTATGGGAACCGCACTTAATTACTTACAATCAATTGGATTAAACGAAATCCATAATTACGAGAAAGAATTAACACAATATCTTTTTGAAAAATTAGAGGAGATAGATGATCTAAAGATTCTTGGTCCTAGCCCTTTAATTCAGCCCGATAGAGGACCGCTAGCAACTTTTTATATAAAAGGGATTCACTCCAATGATGTTGCTGAGTTACTTGATAACAGCAACATTTGTATAAGGAGTGGTCATCATTGCTGCCAACCACTGCATCGCTTCTATGGGATAAAAAGCACTGCCAGAGCAAGTTTGAGCTTTATATCTACTCCTTCAGAAATTGATGCTCTTACTGAAGAACTAAAATCAGTAGTTTCTTTTTTAAAGAAAAATTCTTAAATGTTTAGGTATTGTCTAAAAAAAACCTCTGTTTTTTTTAATACATCAACTTTTATTTTGCCATCCTTAAATCCATGGCCTTCGTTCTCAAATAAATTTATTTGCACTGGAATTTCACGTTTTAATAATTCATTATTTATAGCAATAGATTGGTCCGAGGGTATAACTTTATCTTTTAATCCATGAAACAAAATCAATGGCATTTTGATATAATTAACATTTTCAATTGGCGATCTTTTAAGATATTTCTCATAATCAGTTTCTATATTGCCTATTAAATAATCTAAATAAAATTCTTCAAATCTATGGGTTGAATTAGCCATACCTATCAAATCAGTTACAGCATATTTACATGCTCCAATCTTAAAAATGTCAGTAGATATCAAGCAACCTAAAGCTGTAAAGCCCGATGCGCTACTCCCTACAATTGCTATCCGGTCCTTATCAGCCTTACCAGATGCAATCAGTGACTGAGCTGCCTTAGTGCAGTCCAAAACATCGATTATCCCCCAATTACCTCTCAATCGATCTCTGTATCTTCTACCGAAACCAGAAGAGCCTCCATAATTAACATCGACAACCGCCCAACCTCTTGATGTCCAAAATTGCACCTCTAGATCCAATCCACAGCGAGCCATACCAGTGGGTCCGCTATGACTTTTCACTAACAAAGGAGGTAACAATATTTGTCTATTGAGAGGTGGATAATACCAGGCATGAACATTTTCTTGATTCGATCCGATAAACCAAAAAGATTCGCCAAAACTTATCTCCTTTGGTTCCAATCTAAATGAAGAAGCAGGAGTATGTTCCCATCTTTTATCCAATAAATCTATTTCAAAAATCCCTTCAGCGATTTCAAAACTACTGGCAATTGCAACAAGTCGGTTTTGATGCGAATGAAGACCTGAGAAATCAACAAAAGGTTGATCAATAATTTGGATAGATCCATTTTTTTTAAATAAAGCTAAAGTCCAAATTCCTTCCTGAGAAAAAGCCCCAACGAGATCATTCCCCACGCATGAAAAGCTTGACATTCCAAGGATCCATTGTGGAAAAGCAATTTCAGCCTTAATAGTCCATTTATCCTGAAAGATAGTAATCGAAGTATTATTCAAGTCAGTTTTAATTTGCGTGATATTCCACCAGCCACTGCTATCTTCAGCAACAAAAAGATCACCTGTATCGGACCAAATGGGATTAAAAAATGATATTTTTTCTCTCAATTTTAAATATTCATTATTAAAAGTTACTATATTAAGTATATTTTCTTTCTCATCCAATTTAGCTAATTTCAATTCATTTAAATCCCAAGGCATTGAAGTATTTTTCCATTCAACCCATGCCAACTTTCTATCTTTAGAATTCAACACAAGATAACCTAAAAGGTCCTGAGATGAATAAATAAATTTTGGTTTTTGATTAGTTTGATCTAGTGCGAAAGAAACTATATGATCTCCTTCTTCATCTTCCAGCAGTCCAATCCAAATATTTTTTTTCAGATCAATCGCACCACCTGCAAGAAAAAAATTATGTTTTTTTGAAAGACAAATAGGTTGTATTTTAGGTATTAATTTAAAAGAAGAAGATTTCTCATTATCTCCATCAGAGAACCAAGTTCTCATCCATAAACATTTATCGTTATTGTCGACCCAAATCAATATTAGATCTGATCCATTAAGGGTCGCTGTTAAAGGAGCACCACCATAACCATGAATTTTTGTCCTCAAATCAATTGGATAAGGTGTCAGCTCCTGAGGTAATAAGTCTTTTCCCCTCCAAGGTCTAATTAAAGCTGTAGTTCTCCCCTTTTCGTTTGGTCTTTGTTCTAACCATAAAACCCACTCGCCTATTATTCTAGGCTCTTTAAATATGGGGGCTTCTCCAAACACTTTTTCAGCATCTAAGATTGTCATTGTTTGTTTCTTTGTTGATGTTGAGAGTCAATGATGAATTCACTCATTGAACTTAAAACAAAGTAAAGTGTAAAAGTTGTTGTCTTAAGACTCCTTTGGCTGGCAGTTTTGCTCAACTTGCAAAAGATGCAGAAAAAAAGAAGACCTCAATTTCAGTTTCGAAAGAGCCTGTCAAGAATCCCCCTTTGAAGGTATATCAACTAGGACACGAGGCTTTAAGAACACCCGCTAATCGTATCGTCAAAGTTGATGATTCAATTCGAAAGTTAGCTAAAGATATGCTCATCACTATGTATTCTTCAAAAGGAATTGGTTTAGCAGCACCTCAAGTTGGAATACAAAAAAGACTGTTAGTTATTGATTTAAATTTTGAAGATCCAAATGCTTCACCCATGGTATTTATAAATCCTGAGATAATTTCAGCTAGTGCAAGTTTAGATACATACGAAGAAGGTTGTCTGAGTATCCCTGGAGTTTACCTTAATGTTTTGCGGCCCTCCTCAATCAAATTAAGTTATCGAGATGAAATGGGTAGACCAAAAAAAATGAATGCAGATGGTCTAATGGCAAGATGCATTCAGCACGAAATAGACCACCTAAATGGAGTATGTTTTGTTGATAAAGTAACTGATGAAGAAGAGCTGAAAAAACAATTAAATGAAAATAACTTCAAGCAAAGCGATGTAATAAAAGAAACTAATTGAAAGACTCATTTCTATTCAAACTTTAAATAATCGCATTAGATTCTTATTATTGATCTATCCTAAAATTCAATGACAACGATTTTCGATAAAATTTTAAGCGGTGAAATACCTTGTGATGAGGTTTTTAGTGATAATAAATGCCTTGCTTTCAAAGATATTACCCCCCAAGCACCTACTCACATTTTAATAATTCCTAGAAAACCTATTCCAAGTCTGCAATACATTAAAAAAGAAGATCAAGAATTACTGGGACACTTACTTCTAAAAGGGACCGAAATTGCCAATGCTGCTGGTTTAGAAAGTTGGAGAACAATTATTAATACAGGAGAAGAAGCAGGGCAAACAGTCTTTCACTTACACGTACATATCATTGGCGGAAGAAAATTAAGTTGGCCACCGGGCTAAATATTGGGTTTTCATGATTTTTTATCAAAACACACGATTGCCTTACTGTCTTAGTTAGTGACTCAACTTCACCCGTTTGTGCGCTATAAGGTATTTAACTTATCGTGTTCAATGGATTCCCAAACAGCTGCAGATAAAACTAGCATTTTTAATAAAGTAAAAACAAGTTACCAAGATTTCTGGGCAAGTCTTAGTGAGAACCAGCAATTTATTTTAATAAAAATATGGTCAATTTTAACCTACAAATGGCAATGGCAGATAATTCTTAATGCACCTTTTTTGATTGTTTGGGTATTAGATCAAACTATTCCTACAGTTCATACTTTTAATATGCAGCTTATTTCTTCGCTACCAATACCAAGGATAATAAAAACATATTTAGGTTTTAGCTAAGATATAAAAATGAAGACTTTGATGAGTTTTTGATCTCAAAAAAGTGTCAGGTTTAACTTTAAAAAAATAAGCTAGCCTTATTTCTAATCAAGTATTTATTGACTTTGCAATACTCAAATTAATATGGCCTCATCAATTTCTAAAGCTCAAAAAGGCCTAGTAAGCCAACTAATTAAATTACGCAAGCTTACTCAACCATATTTTCTTCCTTATACAAAAAACAATGGTTGGCTATTTATCTATTTATTAATAGCTTTATTATTTTGTGTAGGCGGAACAGTTCTATTTTTACTCACAGGTTTAATGAGCCTGTTAACCAATTTAGTTCCAGAGATAACCAACCAATTTTTAGGAGGGGTTCAAAATTCCTTAAAGGTTATTTGGGATGGTCCTTCGGGAATAATAATTTCAAGCTTGTTTGCTTTAGGAATTTTTTCATTTATTACAGTTCGTGGTCAGCTAAGACAAAGGAGATGGCTTCCTTGGCTTTTGCTAGGAGTAATAATTTTGATGTTATTGTCTGTCAATGGAATTAACGCTGGAATTACTTTTCTCGTCAGAGATATAACTAATGCCTTAATACAAAAAGATGAAAATGAAAGTTATAAAAATTTGTGGATTCTTGGAATTTGTTTTATTGCAGCTCTTCCAATAAGAAGCTTCCAATTTTATTTTTCAGCAAAGCTTCAGCTTTTATGGAGAGAATGGCTATCCAAAACACTCATAACAGACTATTTAGATGATAGGACTTATTATATATTAAATCCCAACGATGAATCTGAAACAAATGTCGATAATCCTGATCAAAGAATTACAGAAGATGCTAGAGACTTTACTGCGCAAACAATTGATCTATCTTTAAATATTTTTGATTCTTTATTAGTATTTTCTTTAAACATTTTTATTTTACTAAGTATAAGTAAAGAGCTAACACTTGCCCTAATAGTTTATGCCACATTAGTTTCGTCTTTACTACTTTTTGCTAGCAGAAAACTGTTTAAATTAAATTATGATCAATTACGATTTGAAGCTGATTTTCGTTATGGTCTTGTTCACGTAAGAAACAATGCAGAATCAATTGCTTTTTATTCTGGTGAAAATCAAGAAGAAAAAGAGGTAAGTAGAAGACTGAAGTCTGTGGTTGATAACTTTAATCTTTTAATAATATGGGAAGCATTATTAAGAGTGCTCCAACGCTCTGGAATTTATGGAAGTGTCTTTATCCCTTTCATTATTCTCGCAGGACCAATACTTAGCGGCCAAATGGACTATGGAAGTTTTCAACAAGCCAATTTAAACTATAACCTTCTTGAGGGATCATTATTTTTTATTATTTACAAAATAGAGGCTTTAGCTAGATTCTCAGCTTCTATAGGGAGACTTGAAGGATTTCAATCCAACATGAATGAAATCAGAAACAACAAATTTGATGACTTTAAAGTAGAAATTAAAACTAATGATTCTATTATTCTAAAAAATGTAAGTATTAAAACTCCTGGAAAAGATAACTTCCTAATTAACAATTTAAATTTAAGTCTTGAGACAGGTCAAAGTTTACTTGTAGTAGGACCTTCTGGTTGTGGAAAGACGTCTTTACTTAGAGCTATTAGCGGTTTATGGGCAATACAATCTGGTGAGATAGAAACGCCCTCAAATGGTGATTTACTTTTTATTCCACAAAAACCATATATGAATCTTGGCTCTTTGAGAGAACAACTTTGTTACCCATTAGATAAAAATAGATTCAGTGATGATCATCTAAAAGCCGTTTTAGAAGAAGTCAAGTTGCCACAAATTATCCAAAGATATCCCGATCTAGATATCAAGCAAGATTGGCAAAGACTCTTATCTCTGGGAGAGCAACAAAGGTTAGCTTTCGCAAGACTTTTGCTAAATTCACCTAAATATGTTGTTTTAGATGAAGCAACAAGTGCATTAGACGTCAATACAGAAAAACACCTTTATGAACTTCTTAACCAACGCGAGATGGCTTGTATTAGCGTTGGTCATAGGCCAACCTTGAAGAACTATCATGAAACTGTACTTGAAATCACTGAAAACAAAGGTTGGCGATTATTGTCCGCAGCAAATTACCAATTTAACGAAAGCTAATTTATTTCTATGAACACAAATACTGAAATCAACCAAGATAATCAGTTAACAGAGACAGAACAAACTGATTCGGAGATTAAAAATCTTTCACCGAGCGCAACAACAAATGATATTCCTGAATTTGGTTGGAGTAGCTACGCAGAGAGAATAAATGGGAGATTTGCAATGATTGGTCTCATAGCAGTTCTTCTAATAGAAGCACTTAGCAAAATATCTTTTTTAGAATGGGCTGGAATACTAAGTAAATAACAATTTTTAGATTAATCATCAAATCTTGAACTGTTATCTCTTGGCCTTGAATTTCTTACGGATGATGAATACGAACTATTGGAAGATGATCTTTCGTTAGCAGTGTTTGTAGAAGAATTTTTTGAAGGCCTTCTATTAGTTCGTCTGACACCTTTTTCAGGAGTAGAAAAAGCAGCATCTTCAATATTTTTATTAGTTTTTGAAGACCTATTAGATCTAAAGGAAGACCTAGTTGCATCATCAGAATTTAGACTTGAAGATGATGTTTGAGACGAATTAGGCGTGCCATTTCTTCTACGACTTGATGTTTGACCACTTACTGAAGGACGAGAACCTCGCCTAGTTTCTTGTCGGCTAGTGCGCCTATCTCCAAAGCTTGATGCTCTATCTGAGGAAGATTCTGCATTTTTAAATCTTTGCATTCGTCTATCTCTTTCAGCTCCTCGAGAATTGATTTCTGAAGAACTAATATTTCTTGGGCTTCTACTTACAGCCTGCTCAGGGATTGCAGCCCTCGATGGACGTCTTCCATAATTATCATCATCTGCATATTCTTCTTGATAATCTTCTCTACCTGTAAATCTTCTATTGATAGGTTGAGACTCCTCAAATCGATCATAATTCCTATCAGGGCCGGCATCAGACAAACCTCCTCTAGAAGATCTTGGCAACTCAGGTTCATCATCAAAATATGAAGATCTTCGTGCTTGATCCGTTGCAATACCTCTCAGTCGAACACTCTCATAAGCAAAGAAAACAGTTGTTCCGGCAAGCAAAAACTGTCCAAACTGAAGTATGGGATCTAAACGCCATCCTTGAAAAAAAAGTATTCCGCCGCAGAGCAAACCAATAGCGGCAAAAAATACATCGTAATCTCTTGCCAATGCTGGCTTAAAAGATCTAAGAAAATATAAGCCAGCTCCGCATACAGCAAGAACTATGCCAACAATGCTGGCCCAATTTAGACTGGCATTGACCAAGTTTGCCCTCTTAAATAAACATTTTCAGGTTGAAAACAACCTTATATTTGTCAGTCTATGGCATAAATAGGTGTTTGCTAGGGCTATCTACTTAAAGCATCTTTTTGACTCACCCAAATCAAAGCAGCTGCTGCAGGTGCAACTACCAAAGCTCCAGCCGCAAGAAAACTCCCTATCATCCCAACAGCAGAACTTGTAGCAGCACCACTAGAAGCTCCGGCACTAAGGAACAAATTTAATAAATGAAAAGCCATTTCAGCTAATTCTTATGCAATACCGAGTAATCTTACGCAATAAAAGATGATTTATACCATCTATTCAATAATGCTTTGAGCTTTGTGATGCCTCTTTTAATTCAAAGTCTTCCAACCCTACATTTTTTAATGGGTTTTTTAATAGGTTCGCTAACCCTTGCATTCCTTCTAAGAATTATTTTGACTTGGTACCCAAAAATAGATTTAAGAGCAGGTTTTTGGCCAATTATCTTCTTACCAACTGAACCTGTACTAGTAGCTACTAGGAAAATTGTGGCTCCTATAGGAGGTGTAGATGTTACTCCAATTATTTGGGTAGGTCTCTTAAGCCTTTTTCGCGAGTTATTTCTTGGCCAACAAGGTTTACTAACTCAAATTATATTTTAATCTTTAGAGCTATTTACAACATTTCTTGTTCCACAAACTTTGTATGAACATCCCCTTTTGTAAATTCTTTTCTCTTAAGTAATTTCAAATGAAAATCAATAGTAGTTGTAATTCCTGTGACTGCACATTCATTTAAAGCTCTTTCCATGCGTTTAAGCGCAGCTTCTCTATCTCTTCCCCAAACAATTAATTTTCCTATTAGAGAATCATAAAAAGGAGGTATGTCATAACCGGTGTAAACATGGCTATCTACCCTGACACCTGGTCCACCAGGAGGCAACCAACCCGTGATTTTACCAGGAGAAGGTCTAAAGTTATGACTAGGATCTTCAGCATTAATTCTGCATTCAATAGCATGTCCTTCAAGCTTGATCTCTGATTGACTAAATTGTAATTTTTCTCCTCCTGCAATTCGTAATTGTTCTGATATGAGATCAATTCCAGTAACTAATTCTGTTACAGGATGCTCCACTTGTATGCGAGTATTCATTTCCATAAAGTAAAAATTCCCTTTACGATCCAGTAAGAATTCCACTGTCCCAGCACCTTCGTAATTAATACTTTTTGCTGCTGCAACTGCTGCTTCTCCCATCTGTAATCTCAAGTGATCATCTAAAGCTGGACTTGGTGATTCCTCTAACAATTTCTGATGCCGTCTTTGAATCGAGCAATCTCTCTCTCCCAGGTGCACAACATTTCCAAAACGATCAGCAAGAATCTGGACCTCTACATGCCTTGGGCGATCGATAAATTTCTCCATATATAGCCCTGGATTACCAAATGCAGCCTCTGCTTCCCCTTGTGCAGCTTTAAAAAGATTATCCAATTCATCAGCATGTCCAACTAAGCGCATTCCTCTTCCACCACCTCCGGCTGTTGCTTTAATCATTACTGGGTAGCCCATTTCAGATGCAAGCTGGGATGCATCTGCAACGCTTCCTAGCAAACCCTCACTTCCAGGAACAGTTGGGACTCCAACCTTCTGCATAGTCGATTTAGCTGTAGATTTATCACCCATTGAACGTATTGCATGGGGAGATGGACCTACAAAAATCAACCCGTGGTCTCCGCAAATCTCTGCAAAGCGATCATTCTCAGCTAAAAAGCCATAACCAGGATGAATAGCATCAACACCTCGTGATGTTGCTGCAGCTAATATGTTCGGGATATTTAGATAACTTTTACTACTAGGAGAATCTCCAACGCAAACAGCCTCATCAGCTAATTGAACATGTAGAGCATTTTTGTCAACAGTGCTGTAGACAGCAACAGTTGCAATCCCCATCTCACGACAGCTACGGAGAATTCTTAAAGCTATTTCGCCACGATTAGCTATCAGCAATTTGCCTATGGGCATTCAAATTTATCAGGTCCTCACGCGGATCGTATCAGTATTAGTGCCCAAGACAGAAACGGATTAAGTAGAAGCTTAATAGGTTTAGCATTATGATCATGGTTACTTAGTATTTAACTGAGTTAACCTGCGGATGTGGCGGAATTGGTATACGCGCATGTCTAAGGAACATGTGGCTTCGGCCTTGCGAGTTCAAGTCTCGCCATCCGCATTTTTCAAAACCAATGCTCATCAATAAATGAGTAATGACCCTTTAGCAATTATCTTTGTCTCAAATGGACCAGGTGAACTAGCTACTTGGGTTAAGCCACTTGCTAAAGAGCTGCATAAACAAATTGCACTACGACCTAAAGCAAAGACATCTTCAATAACCTTAAATCTTGTGTTGGTCCCATGCCCGAACGCGACTGGCAATGAAAATCACGTTGCCGAAAAGTGGTTGCAATTTGAAAATATAATAAAAGCAAAAAATTTCTGGGAGCTTCTTATAAAACCTAAAAAATTTGTTTCCTGGCCATCCAATGGATTAGTGATTTTTTTAGGAGGAGATCAATTTTGGAGCGTTCTGCTTTCAGCAAGATTGGGATATTTACATATGACATACGCAGAATGGATAGCAAGATGGCCTTTTTGGAATAATCGTATTGTCGCGATGTCGGAAAGTATCGTTAAGAAACTTCCAAGACGAATTCAAAATCGTTGCTCAGTAATAGGAGACCTTACAGCTGACTTAACAGAAAATGCAAAAATCGATAATCCACTCCCTCCTGGAAAGTGGATTGCTCTCTTGCCAGGTTCAAAAAGCGCCAAACTAAAAATTGGAATACCTTTTTTTCTTGATGTAGCTGATAAAATATCAAAATCAATGCCAGATTGTAAGTTTCTAATACCTATTGCTCCCACAACAAATATAGATGAAATAAAATATTTTGGCAGTAGAAAAAATACAATTTCAAATCAATATAAATCTGGGATTAAATCAATTACTAAAGCCAATAATAAAGAAGCAAGAGGAATATTAATAACCAAAAATTCAACAGTAATTTTAATACAAGAAAAGTATCCGGCATACAATGATCTCAGCCAGTGTGATATTGCACTAACGACAGTAGGGGCAAATACTGCTGAGTTGGGATCATTAAATATTCCGATGATAGTTGTCGTACCTACACAACACATTCTAGTTATGGAGGCTTGGGATGGGCTACTAGGTTTAATAGCTAGATTACCAATTTTAAAATGGTGCTTAGGTTTATTAATTAGCTTTGTGAAACTGAGAAAAAGAGGATTTATGGCTTGGCCAAATATATCTGCAAAAAGAATGGTTGTACCTGAAAGGATTGGGCATATAACGACCGAACAAATTGCTGAAGAAACGATTGATTGGCTAAATTCCCCTTCACGGCTTGCTGGTCAAAAAGAAGATCTTCAAGCACTTAGAGGTACTAGAGGAGCAACAAAGAAGTTTTGTCAAGAAATTATTAATCTTTTAACGCAAAAAAAACTTTTAAGTTAATCACCATGGGTCTTCAATATCTAAAATTTCTTTCTCATTAGATAGAGAATCTTGAGACTTTTTAATAGATGATTTTTCTAAAGGCTCAACATCCAAGGGTTCTTCCTCTCTGGTTATTTTTGACCTATTGATAATATTTTGAGAGGATCTTTGAGTTTCAAAATCATCAGATCTAGTATTGAATTTTGATTCGTTATAACTTACTTCATCTCTATCAATTTCTGAATAAATCGAAGACTGATTAGGTTCATCTAGGTACCTTAATTCTTGATTATATTGTTCTTCTTCTGAATCTTGTAATTCTACGTATTCCATCTCTTCTTCGTCGAATATTTCCTCTTGAGATTGCTCTAAAAGTCTTTGATCATCATTTGCACTTTCTCCAGAAGTCAATTGATTTTCAACTGGGACGAGATTAACTCTATACCTTTCTCTTTCACTTTCTTCCCATCCTGAGTTACCTACACCAAGCTTTTCAAGAAAACCACTATTTAATTGTTTTAATTTCTCTTCAGCTCCCTCATAAACAATGATTCGATCAGGTCCACTACTCACAATTTCATCAACAGGCATTTCCCAAGTACTTAAAACTCCTTCGCCTAATAATGGAACGCCTAATGCTCCCATAACTAAAGTAAGAAGTTCGCCAGTTTCAATGTCAAAAGAAAATCCAAGTACTCTTCCCAACTGATCTCCTGATTCAGTGATTACCTGGCAATTGATAACCTTATTAAATCTTTCAGGAACAAAGTTTTCACTCAAGGAATCTATTGTATCTACTAAAATGACATCACCTACTTGTCGAATCTGATCAAGAGGAAGCCATCGTGGCAACCCAGGTAAAAAACGAGTTAGCGGATTATCTCGTAATCCCAAAGCAACAACTTCTCTACGATCAATATCAACAACAACTTCTCCAACAAGACCTAACCTACGTCCAGTATCACGAGTAATAACCTGAGTCCCCATCAACTCAGAACGAAGCCATAATCTGTCACTAGGGACAGCAGATGTTGCTTCTTGTGGGGCTTGAGTGTTGGTCAACTCAAATATGCAGAAATGAGATTGGTAGAACCATATTGGACCATCTTAGTAAATTCAATCAAGCTGCGATTGGCAACCCAACAACTTGAGTATGATTTCCTCTTGCTTGCGTAACTCCAATAGTCCTCATTGAGGCTCCAATCATAGGTCTTCTGTGACTTACAACAAGAAATTGTGCATGCTTAGCTTGTTGAGCAATTAACGCCGCTAGCCTCTCAACATTTACTCCATCCAAGAAACTGTCAACTTCATCAAGGGCGTAAAAAGGGGAGGGTCTAAAACGTTGTAATGCAAAAAGAAAACTTAAAGCAGTTAAAGATTTTTCTCCTCCTGACATCGCTGCAAGCCTTCTTACCGGCTTACCTTTTGGATGAGCAACCAAAGTCAAACCACCTTCCAAAGGTTGATCAGGGTTTTCTAATTGCAAATGTCCATCTCCTTCCGAAAGACTTGCAAAAATTTCACGAAAATGTACGTCAACTGCCTGAAAAGCCTCCATAAAGGCCTCTTGACGTAAGGTTGAAACTGTCTCAATTCGAAGCAATAGTTCTGATCTTTCATCAGTAAGAACTTGAAGTCTATTTTCAAGTTCATTAAGCCTCTCATCTAATTTGGCCAATTCCTCCAATGCAAGCATATTTACAGGTTCCAATTCTTCCATTCTTTTCTGCAAACCTTCCAAGCTTGAAAGTAAAGCCTCCAGACCATTATCTCTTATTTCATCTGAGATGAAAGGCATAGGATGCGGCAGTTTCTTCTCTAATTCACTTAAACGAATACTTTCCATACGCATTTCTTCCTTCATACTTTTTTGATCTTCTCTTAAACGTTGGAGATTCCATTGAAGTTCTTTAAGTTGTAAACGTTTTTTAGATACATCAGCTTCAACCAAATCTCTTTCTCGTCGTTGTTCCCCAAAGCGAGTTTCTAGATCTTTTTGTTCATTGATCAATTCTTGCCTGGTGTTATTAAGTAACTTGCTTTGCTCACGCCACTCAATATGAGCAGCAGCAAGAGACTCTATGGCATCCTTTAAACGATTTTCTTCGCTTATTAAAGAATTTTCTTGATCATTTAATCGATCAATAGCGAGTTTATTTTGGGAGTGATTGTTTGAAATCTCATCTCTCTTTTTCCTAAGGTCAATAAGGTTTTGATCAGCATTTTCTAGTTCATTTTGTAATTTAGTCCAAACAGATGAGTCGCTTGAGTTATCTATTGTTTTTTCTTCCTTCTCAATTTCCAACAAATGAACTTCTAACGGTTTAATATGTGAATTAATAGATTCTAATTGAAAAACTTTTTCCTTTTTAGAATTTTGAAGATGTTCAATTCTTTTGGCACGAATATTTTGGCGTTCTAATAAAGGTGAATTTGATCTTTTAGACGTTAATCTTTCAGCATCTAGGGCTGCTTTCTTTTGTTCTAATATACTTAACTGAAATCTAAGTTTGTCTAGAAGATTTGTGATTTCTTTTTCTTTCTTTTGACAATTGACTAAAGTCTCTCCTACGTCTAATAATCTATTCTTTAATTGATCAAAATCATCATTTTCTTTTACTCTTCCAAAGCTCAATCCCAAAGATCTATTACTTAAACTTCCACCAGTCATAGCTCCACTTTTTTCTAACAATTCACCGTCTAAAGTAACAGCTCTTTTAATACCAAGTTGATCACGAGCTGATGACAAATTACTATAAACAACTGTCTCACCAAATACATGCAGGAAAACATTTTTATATATTGAATCAAATTTAATTAAGTCAATAGCCTTTCCAATTAATCCACTATTTGTATCTAAATTAATAGAGAGGGGTCTCTGGAATACGTCAGATTTATTTTGAACATTTTTTAAAATCTTATTAAGAGGTAAAAAAGTCAATCTTCCAGCTCTTTTGCGTTTTAAAAGATCAATTGACTTTGCAGCAATTCTATCGTTATCAACAACAACTTGACCAAGCCTGGCACCAGCCGCAACTTCAAGAGCAATTCTATAACGATCTTCAACCTCTCCTAAATTAGCAACAGGGCCATGGATTCCATCTAATCCAGATTCTAATAACAAAGTTAATGCATTAGTTCCTCGACTTTCATAAATCATTTCTTTCCTACTTTCTAAGCGAGCAATATCATTTTGAAGCTTTCCCCTTTCTTTCTCTAATCTATATTTAGTACGCTCTTGTATACCTTTCTGGGAAACTAATTCTTGAAATTCTTCTTTTTTAATTGATATTGAATCTAAAATCTTATCCCATTCTCGATTCAGATTATTAATTTCTATATGTACTTTTTCATTCGAAGATTGATCTGCTTCTTGATCACTCTGTAATTCTTTTAGAATTACATTTAATTGTAATAAATCTTCTTCAATATTTTGCTTTTCAAGTCTTTTAGGATCTAATTTTAATCGAATTTCATTGATATCACTTCTTGCTTTTTGATGTTTCTCTATCCACGCCCCTGAACGACCAGCCACATCAGAAAGCTTCCTCCTCGAAGATTCAACCCAAGCCTCAGCTTCTTTACACCTTAAGTCAGCTTCTTCTAAATCTTTAGGGTCAATATCATTAAATCTATCTTGTAATTCATTTTGATGATCTTTCTTTTTTTGTAGAAGATTATTCCTATATTCCTGTAATTTTTCACCCTCATTTTTATGATTAAGTCCCTGTCTTTCTAGCTCTCTATGCTGAGATTCAATCCCTGCTAGTTTGGCTTGAACTGCAAGTAATTGATCTTCGCCAAGATCCTTAACATTTTTCTGTAAAATATCTAATTTTTCTATAGATTTCTTCAAATCACTTTCACTATTAATTAAATTTTCTGAATCTATTTTTTCTTTTTTCATTAATTCTTTCTCATCTGCATCTAATTTTTCCAAACCTCTTTTTACCTCTTCATAGGATAAAACTAATTCTTGCTGTCTACCAATCAATAATTGACTTTTTAGATCTTTGTATAAACTTGCTTTCTCACAATCTTTTTGCAAACGCTGTTTTCCAAGAGTCAATTCTTGTTCAACAATCCGACATCTTTCTTGCCGTTCATACACATCATCCAACTTTGAACGAGTTTGATCAATACGCGTATCAAATAAGGCAACACCGGCTAGTTCATCTATTAAACCTCTACGATCTTTATTACTCATAGAAACTATTCGAGTAACGTCACCCTGCATAACAACATTGCTACCTTCAGGATCAATCCTGAGACGTCTTAATTGGGTTTGTAATTGCTGCAAATTACAAGTCTCGCCATCAGCGCAGTAACTTGAAGAATATGACCCCCCAGGCATGACTTTCAATCTTCTTGAAACTGTCCATTCTTTTTGACCAGGCTTAATCCAAGGTCCCTCCCCATTAGGTTCTATTCCATCTTCAGCTTCATCAGGCACCCAATCAGTAAGATCAAATTTTACAGTTACTTTAGTTTCGGAAGATTTACCAGCTTTTAATACACCGCTATTAACTAAATCAGGCAATCTATCAGCTCTCATACCTCGACTATTTGCAAGGCCTAAACAAAACAATACTCCGTCAAGAATATTGCTTTTACCTGAACCATTTGGACCCGTGACAACTGTAAATCCCTCTTCCAATGGAATCGACATCGATCCACCGAAGGACTTAAAATGAGACAAATCTACGTGATTGATATGGACCAACAGAATGCATCCACAATATGAATGACGTTAGCGAAATATCAGAGAAACTCAAGTCCTTCTAGCTCAGAAGAAATAATTACTTTTTCTTGCTGAAAATTCTGCAACCATTTTCATCTATTACCAAATCCACTTCAAGCTTGTCCCATATCAACGATAAATTTATAGAACTCCCTTCGACAGATGGAAAAGATTGCAAAAAAATACCTTGCTTGATTCTTGTCGCCACTCCTCTGTTGGCTGAAATAACCTTTTCTTCGATATCAAGCCAGTAAAGCTTATGAGGAGCGATACAAACGGAATCAACATAAGGTCCATCTACTAAAGGAATATCAGTCAAGCGCCAAGTTCTGCAAAATTCTTTATCTTCTAAAAGCAAATCAAAATGGATACCATTAATGTCTTCTGGTGATCCAATATGTTTTAACAAAACCCACCTATAAACTTTTTTTTTAACAAGATTACTCAATTGAACAATATTAAAAAACTAAAAAGGAAATTTGCATAAAAAACTTTCAGGAGATACATCTCCTAAATAGGAATTGTATAAAGATAAACTTTTTAGCTTTTAGCCTCAGGTACAAACCTTAAAGCAATTAAAAGAAGGCTTCCAGCACCTGCAATTGAAGCTAAAACTAGGCCAAAATCAGTAGGGATTGTATTAGAAGCAAAAACCATTGATGAAATTCCGACGCCCATGGGTTTATAAGGAGATACCAATGACGTTTAGCACTCTAAGTATTCGAATAGCAATATTTGTAAGCAAAGACGACGAAATATCTATGTGAAATTTTGAACTTCAAACATTTAAAACTCAAAAAAAGAGTTTTTGTTAGGCACCTTTAAAAATTTAATTACATTAAGGGGTTTCGATTAGGGCAATATCTCTCTATTCTTTAATAAACCTTTAGGTTTATGGAATCAGTGAATTCCTCACCCTCTTCATCATCAAATTCAGTCGAAGCTGAAGAAGCTATTGCTGAAAATTCTCCAGAACAGTGGTTTAATGAGCAATTTGATAATTTATTGCCAAAAATTCAAGAACGCTGGCCAGATTTAGCTAAACAAACATTAGAAGCGACTAAAGGAAGTCTCGAAGATTTAATCAATGTAATCTCAGTGCATTCAGGAAACAACACTTTTGGAGTCCAAGAACAACTAGAAGAAATTTTTCATTCCGCAACTGATACAACTAGAGGGCTAGCAGAGTCTTTGGAGCCTCTAGAAAAACAGCTTGAAGACCTTCTCGATGAGTTAAACACTACTCTAAGACCACGCATTGAGAAGCCAGTAAGAAAAAGGCCCCTCTTAGCCATAGGGATTGCTGCTGGAATTGGAGTTTTATTTGGCATACTTCTTGGTGGAGGCAGAAGAAATTAATGACTAACTCAGAACGAAAAAAAGGGATAGGAGCTGCAGCACGAGTTACTGCATTAGCAAGTTCCGTGATGGATCTCCATGTCCGCATTGCGCTGCAAGAAATGGATAGAGAAAAACGCCGCCTGATAAGTGGTGTAATTTTCTTAGCTACTGGGGGGGTATTGATGTTATTTGCCTTAATTGGGTCTGAATTAATTCTTGGATATTGGCTTAGAGACTTGCTTACAATAGATAATAAATCAACAATTTTAATTTTAGTTTTTCTAAATCTTGCATTGGCAGGGATGAGTCTAAGAATTGGAGGATATCTGGCAAAAGGTCCTTACCTTCCAGAAACATTGGAGGGAATAGCAAAAACTACAAAAGCTGTTTTAGGAAAAAATTAAATTATTTAATTTTATAATTCAACCATCGGCAATCGATTGAACCATTATTTACTTGAAAACGACGACTTGCTTTCATCCCTAAATATTTACTTAGTCTTGGGTTCCCATTAAGCAACCAAAGATCCCAGCCAGAGGCCTGCTGTTTGCAATATTCACCTAGTTGTTTATAAAGATTAGGAAGTGCATTTTCATCTCCTATTCTTTTCCCATAAGGGGGATTACAAATTAACAATCCTGATCCAGGTGGTAATTGAAATTCTTGAAAAGGACAATTGATTATTTCTATATGATTTTCTAAGCCAGCTTTTCTAACGTTTTCACTTGCGGAGTGAGCAATCATTTCATCAACTTCGCATCCAATGATTTTAGGCAACTTCTTGTTGAAAGGTTTTACCTGCTGTGCAATTTTTTTTTCTTGATCCCAAATAGAGGTATCAAAATCTGGCCAATTCTTAAACAGAAATTGTCTATCCATACCAGATGCAATTCCAAGCAACATGCTCACTGCTTCAATCAAAAATGTTCCAGAACCGCATAATGGATCTACCAAATTATTAGTTCCATCCCACTCAGTCATTCTCATTAAACCTGCAGCCAATGTTTCCTTAATCGGAGCTTTTCCAACGGATGGTCTATACCCTCTTTTATGAAGACTGGAGTTACTACCATCAACGCTCAAAACGGCTTGAGAATTTGACAAGTGCAAATGAAAACAAATATCTGGATTGTTCAAATCAATGCTTGATCGCAAGCCCCATCGTTCTCTTTGTAAATCAATAATTGCATTTTTCACCTGCAGAGCAGTGAAATGAGTATGTGATAATCCTTCTCCAAATCCAGTAACATCTACTCGAAAAGTTTGTTTGGGCTGCAGCCAATTTTCCCAATCAATTGATCTTTGAACACCGCTATAAAGTTCATGAGGTCCATGACAAGGAAATCTAAAAATCTCTCTTAAAAATCTAAAAGGCAAGCGCGCCCTTAAATGTATTCTATATAAACAAGCCATATCAGCTTCAAATAATATATGCCTCCTTGAAGCTTTAACTGATTTAGCGCCAAGTTCTATCAACTCTTTCGCACCCTCTTTTTCAAGACCTTGTGAAATAGATGCAACAAGTTTCATTACTTTTAAGGTATTAGAAAAAGGATAAAAAAGTTCTTTAAACACTAATCGATTAATTCCAAAAGATCTGTCAGAATGTATTTGTCTATTTTCCAATGGACTAGGTGATTCACACCAGTATCTCGGACAGCGGTTCGATTCCGCTCAGCTCCATAAAATGGGGCTGCAATGGCTTCGACGGGGTATCAGGCGAGTGACTGAAGCCTGCTCGGTCAGAGCAAAACCATAACTGCTAACAACATCGTTAGTTTCTCCCGTCAAACAGCCCCTGTTGCTGCTTGATCCTTTAGGAGATGGGGTCAGGTCAGCCTTATTACCCAATTGATCCATGGGCGCTGGAAGGCGTCCTTTTTAATTGCAGCGAAATGAGTCTCAAGATCTCAAAAAATCGTCAAAATAGAGTTACAGGAAAATCCAATGATTCTTTTCAAAATTAATTCTGAATCATCTGAAAAAATAAAGAAGCCAGGAAGAAAAAGATTTTTTATTACAAAATAGTCGGTCAAATTTATAAAGATAAAATTAAAGAATTAGATATTTAATGTATTAAATGGAACTTATTAACACCTTAAAGGTCAATTGCAAGGAAAAAATGTACATTGTGTTACATGACTAAGAAATATGTTTGTAAATTCAAGAAAGTATCTATTGACATAGAAAGCTAATTTATATTCAACTTCGACTTATATCAATGCGAAATCTGACTTATAGAGGAAATAAATACACCTCTGGGAAGATTCAAACTTCAAAATTTAAAACGTTTGATTCTTCAATGACACCAATGATTTGGAGAGGAGTAAAATATAGACAATAGTTTTTAAAATTTATTGATTTCTTTCGTAAAAAGACAATCTTATAGGCTCGAATATATTTAGCCTATAAGATTATTTAGTTTATTTCATCACATTCTTCTCAAAAATATTTACTTCTATAGTTCGAACGTATTACCCTATAGATCAATCGAATCTAGTAGAAGTCTTTTTAATTACTTTACAAGAACAAGAAAGTCAAATTAAGTTTTAGATACTAGAAAGCAGAGGGATCTAACATTTATAAGTTTCCTTTATATTTCTTAAATACAATAATTTTTAATAAGTAAATTAATTTATAATGAATAGTCTGATATTGTTATTTTTAAAATAACTAATTCCATGCATTTATCTATTTTTGCATTAGCTTCATCAGAATGGGGTATTGCTAGATTTACTACCGACTCTTTTGCTTTAATCGCATTAGGTATATTAGTTAGCCTTCCTATTCAATTACTCAAGGATAAAGCTGGCTTAAAAAATATATGGATAAGCGGAAATGCCCTATCCAAAAGATAATTTATTATTTTAAACTTTATCATCTAAGTATAATTTAATATCAAGTATTAAATAGATAATACATTTATTGAAAGATATTTAAGACATCTTTTCAAATAAGTCCTTGTGATAGTCAACAACATTTTGACAGCTTATAACCGGCGTGATTTCCATATCAATACCAAACTTAGCTCTCCATGGTGCAAAATGTTGAAAAAGTTCCTTGTCTCCATTTGCATTGCAGAGAATAACAACACGACCCTCTCCAGGAGCATGAACACGAAAAAGCATTTCAAATCCATCAAATTTGTCTTGCTTAGACATCTCTCCATTTTCCCAAAATTCTACAAACTGCTTATATGCAGCAATTTGATTATCAGTATTAGTAAACTGGCAATCAACCAAATAGAGTTGCATTAGACGAACTATAAAAACAAATCTTAGCTAGAAACACAAAATAAATTGTTGATATATCGATCAATAAACAAATGATGTTATTAAAAGAAGACAAAAGTAAAAAAACGTTTAGCAACTAATTTTCAAGTCAAAAAATAATTATTATTCATCATCAAAAGATTTACGCAATTATCAAGGAGAGTTAAAAAATCCATTTGAATATAAAAATACAGACATAAGAATTAAAGGTCCTAAACCAAATACAAAGAGAACGATTTTTGCAGTTCTGGGTGTTGTCTTTTGCTCATCATTTGCTTTAATTACTTGAGAAGTTGATTTTTTTTTAGATTTTTGTGTTGGCATATTTTGAATACACTCAAAAACTATAATAGCAGTTGTAAAACAAGAGTGTAACAATATTAGAAAACGTAATTACTTAATAAATTCTTTTAAATCTGAATAATAATTCAATCGAAGGATATCATGCTTTTAAATATTTAATAATTAAAAATAGTTTATAAAGCCTTAATTCCATTCATAAAATATAACTAAAGAAAAAGAAGTTAATCCATTTCTTGAATAATTTCTTCTATTCTTCTAGCAGTATCAAACCAATTAAAGGACTCAGCACGTGATGGGCCTTCTTGAAGAGCTTTCTCGAAGCATTTTTTATCATTTATGACTAAATTCATCGCAAAAGCTATCGATTGAATATTAAATGGATTAATAAAATAACCATAATTTCCCATTACTTCGCGCAGCGCTCCTTTTTCAGAGGCGATAACCGGCGTTCCACAAGCCATTGCCTCAAGAGCTGGAAGGCCAAATCCTTCCCAAAGGCTCGCAATAATAAGTGCATGACATTCGTTCAATAATGACAACTTTTCCTCATCATCAATCCAACCTTTCCAGACACATAAATGTCTAAGATTATATTCATCAATTAGTTTTATAAGGCTGGGTGTATACCTTTTATCAAAAGGGCCTACAAAAATAAGTTTATAATCATTAATTTTGGCATATGCAAATGCTTTGATAACTCTTCTCAAATTTTTATGTGGATTATGTCTACCAATAATAAGAAAGAATTTTTTTCGATTTTTTTTTATTGGATAATACTTTTTATTGTTAAATCCTAACTTAATTGGAAATAATTTATTCATAGGTACTTTATAGAATCTATTCAAATCATTTGCCGTAGAAATAGAATTACATAAAATTATCTTTGCTTGTTTTAAAACTAAAGGAATATAAATTAAATGGTATAAAGTTAAAAAAGATATCGAAGGATACCTGATTGGTATTATATCATGGGCTAAAACAATAGATTTAATATTAGTAAATAATGGGGCTTCTAATAATGGGGATAAAAAATATTCAGCGTTTAAATTATTCATTAATTTTGGAACAGCATTTTGAAGCCAATACAATCGTCTAAAATGGCTTTTCAATCCTGAACCTGGAGATAAATTATTAGGTATATAAATATCACCTCTTATGCCTATATCTTCTGGAATAAGTGTAGTTATTTTATGGGCAGATAAAGAATTTACTAAATCCTGAGACACTACTCCTATTCCTGTACTTTTTTTTGTTATGTAGCTACCATTAAAAACAATAGAAGTCATGGTTATAATATTCGCATAGAAATCTATTTTAGATAATAGTCAGTCAAATGTTGAGAGCAAACTTTTTTTTTAAATTTTTTAAATACAAACAAAATAGTGGCCATGAAATTGTGCAAAATAATTCAAACGAAAACTTTGCCTTACAAGATCAAATTAATTTGAAAATTATAGACATAGATCAAAAAATATCTGAGAACAGCAAAGCTCTAGTTGAAGCTCAAATTGTGAAATTGCGATCGACAATCTCAAGATCTAATAATTTTATAGAGAAAATTGGAAAGAATGTATACAAAACAAAATTAGAAGAATCAATTAACTGGCATCAAAAAAAACTTAAAGAATTATATCTTAGGCGTAGAGAATTAGAAATCACTCTAGAAAAAATAAAAGGTATATTCTGGCTAAATCGAATCAAAAGATTGCTGAGAATTATATTAGTAGGAATTCTCATATTGTTTAGTCTTTTTATATTTTTATCAGGTTTTATGATTATTATTTATCTAATGCCATTGCTTATATTAATATTCTTTGGATATTTAATATCCACTAAAAGGTATTAATATAGTTTTGAATATAAATCAAGCTTAATTAAAATTAAAATATATTTAATCATCTCTAAAGAAGACTTTTTCATAGTTTGCTTTATGAGTCTAATAACATTGGCATAAACAACTCATAACCAAACACCCAAGAAACTGTCTGAATCAGCAGAAATAATTTCTCAAAAGTCTGTAATTTTAGAAAATGATTGCCACCAGCAAAACATATCATCTATTAATGCGCCTGCTTAAGGCTCTTCCTGTTAGAAGAAGAAGGTCGTTATTGAAATTAATTCCTGTAGCAGCTTTTACTGGATTAGTAGATGTGATTGTAGTTGGAATTGTTTCAAGATTATTTACTGTTTTTATAGGCCAACCGAATCAACCACCCTTACCTTTTCAAGATTTCATACCTGAAGACCCAAAAACAAAAGTTATTAGTCTAGTCGTCATATATATCGCAATGAATTGGCTAGCATCATTTTCAAAATTATTTCTTAAAGCAGCCCAAGAGAGACTTCGAGTAGCAATTTGGAAAGACTTGTCGGAACTAGCACAGAAAAAATTACTATCTCAACCATATGAATTTTTCTTAAACAAGAAGAAATCTGATTTATCTTCAAAAATTTTGATCAATATTTCAAGAGTTTCAGAGTTTCTAGTAAGACCAATCCTTCAAATTTCTAGTGGTTTATGTGTGATTACTTTTATATGTATTGCTGTTCTCTTTATAGCGAAATCTATAGCTCTATATCTAATCATAAGTCTCTTAATATTTTATATATTTATTTCATTATTTGTAACGCCATTTATAAGGTATTCTTCTCGTCAAAGAATCAAGTTAGAGAAAGAAACAAATAATATACTCACTGAATCAATGAGGACAATAATCGATGTTCACCTTACTAGCTCAGAATCTTACTTCGAAAAAAGATATAAATTAGCAAGTAATAGCTCTTTCCCTTTTATATGGAAAGCTGAAGTTTTACCTGAATTACCTAGGTCATTAATAGAGCCTTTTGGTATTACATTAATTTTTGCTATTGGTCTTTTCCCTTACATAACTGGGCAAAATAATTCCTTACTTATTGAGATCGTTCCATTCTTAGCAACAATTGCAGTAGCTGCATTAAAACTAACGCCTCCATTACAAGATTCATTTAGAGCATTAACTTCTATGCGTGCATCAATTCCTGATTTAGAAGAAATATTAAAGTTGATAGAGCTGCCTAATAGTAGACTTACTAAGAAATCAATAGGAGTTCCTACAAAAAGAGGAATTGAGCCTAGAAACAATATCAAACTTGAAAAACTAAGTTATAAGTATCCCAATAGTAAAGAATACACATTAAAAGGGATTAATCTCACTATCCCTATTGGTTCAAGAATAGCTTTTGTAGGTGAAACTGGAAGTGGAAAAACCACAACCGCTAATCAATTGCTATGTCTTCTTAGACCAACAGAAGGACATTTACTATTGGATGGAGTTGAAGTTACTGATATGGAGGTACCTGCTTGGCAAGATTCTTGCTCTTACGTTCCACAATCAATTACTTTATTAAATAGCAATATTCTTGAAAATATTGCATATGGATTAGATCTAGAAAGAATAGATAAGGAAAGAGTCTGGGATGCACTTAAGGCCGCTCAATTAGCAGAATTAGTATCAGAAATGCCAATGGGTCTTCATACATCAGTTGGTGATAATGGAATTAGATTATCTGGGGGGCAAAGACAAAGGCTAGCCATAGCAAGAGCTTTTTATAGGCAATCAAAATTATTAGTTTTAGATGAAGCAACTAGTGCGTTAGACAACCAAACAGAAGCAGAGGTAATGGATGCAATTGAAATCATAGGTAGACGCTGCACAATAGTCACGATTGCTCACAGATTATCAACAATTGAGAGATCAGATTGCATATATGAATTTAAAGATGGACAAATAGTTTCCTTTGGAAATTATCAACAACTACTAAAGCAATCAAAAACTTTTTCTAATATTGTAGAAATAGCAAAAAGAACTCACGGATCGAATATCTAAATCTAGAAATCAATGAAATATATAGAAAATTTGTACTCAAAATCAAACTTTAAAAAAGAATTTTAAAATCTATGAATTCTTTAGCCGTAAGATAAAAAATAAGAGCTGTTCCAATAATTGACCCACCTAGTCCTCCTACAAAACAAAAAAATAATACACTCAAATTTTTAACATCAGTAGTAGGTACTTGAGTAGATATAGGAAGTTTTTCAACTACTTTTAAGCGCTCAGTGGTAGGTCTTCGACTTGTTTGTTGATGTCTAACAAGTGCTTCGAAATCTGGCATTGAATTTGTTTAGCAATGGAACAATAGGCCGACCAACCTGACATTCGTCTGGGATCGGATCGACCTTTATCATCTACAGCTTCAATTACCGCTGCTCCCTGGTTTTCTGCTTTATCAAAAGCCGATAGCAAAGGTATATCACCTTCTAAAACAGTTAAATCAAATTTTTCTAAAGCTTCTCTTGCCTCATTTGCAATTCGCTTTTGACGGAAGTCAACCTTCACTAATAAAACTGCATGATGAATATTTAATTGTTTTAGTAAGGATGCTAATTCAACGGTTAATTCAACCGACCTTGCTTTGGGCGCAGTAGGTAAGAGTACAAGGTCAGATCCAGCTGCTAAATGTTTCAATTCTTCTTCATCAGTACTTGCTTGTCCATCAGTGATAACAATTTCTGAGAACCTCGTTGCTTTAGCAGCTGCCTCAACAGGGACAATATCAAATTTCAAATTACCTCTGGCCCCATAAGCAAGAGCCGATCGATTTCTATCAGCATCAACTAGACAAACATTTTTCCCTTGAGAAGACCATACACTTGCTAGATGTATTGAGGTACAAGTTTTAGCTACTCCACCTTTTTGGCCACATACAGTTATGAACAAAGGAAAGATTTACATCTAAAAATAATCTGCAAGATTTCATTAAAAAGTCAAGTAGCAATTAAAGGGTTAATTAGATAATATTAATTCAAAGATATAAAAACATAAGAAATATATATGAATGTGCTTTTCTTTTGTATTTTTAAATACATTTTTGAGTCATATTAGTAAGTTAATCATCAAAAGAAAATATTAATACTTGCAAGAAGTTTTTTCTAATGCATATTAATAATATGATCCCAAAAAGAAATGTTTTTTAAAAAAAATTTCTTACATACAAAAAGAAATCTTTCAAAGATTTTAAGGATTTTTAATAAACAAAAAATAGAATTGTCAGATAGATGTGAAAACCTGACATCTATACCAGGCATTGGAAATAAAAATTGCAATAATTTCTATGAAGCAGGATATATGACACCAGAATCAATTATTTCTGCATCTGATGAAGAACTTCTAAATATACCCGGAGTTGGAATTAGCTTTATTAAAAAGTTAAGAAAAACATTAGGAAGAATTTAACATCAAGCACTAAGGAATATCAAAAGTATTTGATATTTGAATATATCAAGTCAAATAAGACCATATAAAGAATCTTTTACCAAGGTAATATCTCGCCATTTGCATGCCAAAAAGTTCCAGTATTCTCAACTGTAAGTTCATCTATCCTTTGAATCAATCCATTGACTGATTCTTTAGGTTGAATACCATTAGAAGTAAATCCTGTCATTCGAGTACTAACTAAACCTGGATGTAAAATTGCGACTGAAATACCTCTAGGCTTTAAATCAACAGATAAAGATTTACCAGCCATACATAAGGCAACTTTTGACATCCTATATCCATAGGAACCACCAGAGCTATTATCCTCTATTGAACCCATACGACTACTTATTAAAGCTATTTTGGCAGATTTACTGAGCTGACTAAGCAAAGTTTGCACACAACACAAAGGACTTAGAGCATTTACCTCAAACTGATGAACGATACTTTGCGGATCTAAATTCGAAAGAGAGTTAAATTGAGCAATTCCAGCATTTTGGATTAAAACATCGACTTTAGTATCATTTAAATTCTCTCTAAGCTTCACAACTGAGTCTCCGGAAGTTATATCAACATTTGTCTCTACTCTTACTGACATGGAATTCAACTCAGGAGAAGTAGATCTACAAGTAGCAATTACATCGTCTCCTCTATCTTTCAATTGCCGGACGAGTTCTAAACCAATACCTCTATTGGCACCTGTAATTAAGTAAGTAGACAAAATAAACTTTAAGCTGAAACAAGACTAAAACATAAACATAAAAAAAACTAAAATCATTTAAATTGATACAAAAGAAGAATTAGGACCTAAAATAATTATTTAATCATTATTAAGTATCAAAATTATTATCAATAATCTATATGATTATATATTGAGTCTGAGGCATCTGCAGAAGCTCCTAAAAGAATATTTGGACCTGAAAAAAAAGTAAATCTTAATTTACTACGTAATTCTCCAGATAAACGAATACAGCAAAAGCCTTCTTGAGTAACAAGTAAACGCCAAAACTCATTCCAATCTATACATTGATCTAGAATTTCATTTATATAAAAATTTTCCTCTAAAGAATTAATATTAATGCGCAATTTGTCTCGTAAAAAAAAGTATTTTGCTAGCCTTTCATTTTTTGAAATAATTTGACCTATAAATCTAGTGTTTTTAAGATCATAATCAAAAGTTTCTAAATAATTAAAAATCTGATCAATATCAATATTACTGAAACCTTGAGATTTTAAAGTTTTTGAAATTTCAAGGTCCTTCTTCATCATTCCTGTATATGCAGTCTGTATATATTAAATCTATAAAAGCAAAAAATTAAATTATTCTAAAAGCTTAATAAAACAAATATATTCATATATTCTAACTTAACAATTATGTATTTTCTTTCTCATAAAAGGTTTTCTCAGAGCCACCAATTGGTGCATTTTGAGAAAGTTTATAGGACTTTTCATGAATGCTAAGATTATTACTTTTGCTATTTTTAGAATGAAACCAGTTATCATTATCAAAACTTTGAATTAATTTAATTATCGTATATCCTAAATTTAAATCTTGATATGCAAGTTTCCTCCACTCACCATTTTTCTTGCGATAACCAAACTCAAAATAATACACACCTTTGTTTATAGGGAGAGGAAAAGTAATAGAAGACTGAAATTTACTAACCTGAATCTCTTTCATAATACAAGTTGAATTATTTTGATTTCTATTATTACTCATATCAAATAATCGAATAGCATAAAAACAACTTTTACTGAACTCAATCCTAAAATTGTCAACCTGACTAATTTCCCACAAGCATTGGATATATCCATTTCCAAGATTATTAACTTTAAAATGGGTAAAGCTATTAGTTAATTTTTTTAAACTATTCCAAACATATTCTTTCAAGTTTAAATGACTAACAATTTTCATTTTCCTAATCAATCAAAAATATTTATTATTATAATTAAGTTTTAATTTTTTACCGTAAATATTATTATCATTATTTTTTTGCTTATATTCAATGCATAAAGATATATATGTTGCTTAAATAGAAAATAATTTTTTGATATCAGCCTTAATGACTTAGGCTACTTTAGTCGGACGTCTATCAGCAAGGATTGCTTCAACAAAGTCTACAGTAGCTCTTCTCGAAGAAATATTACTTGTCTTCCAATGATTAATTAAAGTTTTCAACTCAATTATTCTTTGTTCAGCAACTTCAATTCTTTCTGCATTAGACATCGAAATAAGAGAATGAAATTTAGTTTAAGCTTAACATTTTTAAAATATATATCAAGAGACAATTATAGAATAGTAAATCAAGCTCATGTGAATTTAGTCCTGATAAAGCAATTAAGCAATAAAAAAGCCAGCTACTAAGTAGCTGGCTTAATAATTAATAGATAAAGGTAACTATATAAATCTATTAATAATAAAACCTTTCAAGGCAGGAGTAACAGAATAACAAAGTTTTTTTATTCTCATTGACTCTTGACCGATTGGTAGATGCGACAATGGATCACCTCCCTAAATAAACATAATCAAATAATAGCCAAAAAATAATCAATGTCGGTAAAATCGATAACAATTTTAGAAAAAACTAAAGATTTGATAATACTTATGGAAGAGAGCGATTCATTTATGAAAAGGAGAAATTCTAGTTACTTCATAATATGAATTGAATTGTAATAAAAATCGAAACATTGCGGGATAAGCAACCAGGAAAAATAAATACAAAAAGCAAAAATATCGTTTATTTCTCGTTAAGCAGAATTTGTAGCTAAAACAATGGTCCTTTTATTGATCTTATGATCGAATTAATTTTCGGCGGTTTATTATCAACCCCTGCCCCCACAGCTCCTGTTGTAAGAATATGTTTCATTGCGTTATTCACAATCGTAGGAATTATGGTTGGACCAGACTATGAAGGTATGAATCCCCCAGCAGTGAATAAATCGTAAAAGACAGATCATAATTAAATATCGATTGATATCACAAATTTTATTTAATTCAAATAAAGATATTGTTTAATAGACTATGAATTTCTTTAAACAATATCTTTGGAATTTGTGAGTCAACTAATAAATTCCAGGTATGATTTGTCCTATAATTGTATATGCTCCTATGCCAGCAACAATGGCTAACATCGCTATCAAACTGTTAAAACGTTCAGCACCAAAATTCATAAATCTAAAGTAAAAAATCACAATAAATAACCCAATAAAGACACTAAGAACGAAATACCGAACAACTTAATCTATGCATATAAATCTAAAGAGATTTAATAAAAAATTAATTAGATATTCGTGCAGAAACAACACTTGAAGTAATCAAAAAAATACTTTGGAGAAAGAAAAGAAAAGCGAGAATTTCCACTTAAAACGCTCAGCGAATAATACTAATGTACTATACCCATGCTGTTTCGCAAGTCCTATTAGCTTTCAAGTAGGAACCAAGAATATTTTTTGATATGGAACATCCACTTATTAAACTTAAATGATCAATAGAAACCAGTCATTTCAGAGAAAATTTCTTTATTTTCGACTGATTCAGAAAAGCCCAATAGTAATTCATATCTGGTTTCAACACCATTATTCAAATTACCTAGCCAATAATTATAACCAGCCTGATCGTAATCTCTACCTAAAACATTTACATAGAGAGTTTCAACATAGCTTTCATTAGAGACATTGTCTCCATAACGCTGTTTAAATTCGGAAGAGGCTAAGAAAGATGATGCAACTGCCCGTTCATCATCTTTACCTGAACTAAAATTTCCAATCCAATAACGTAGACCATCTGGATCAGGTAGACGTTTAAACGAGGCATTATATAAGCGAAACATTTTGCCAGAGTCTGAATTTAAACCCGTAACTTGATCGAATGTTGCTTTGATATCATTCTCTAAATTCATGCTTTTATCATCAAATGTAAGAATAGATTCACCAGTCAATTCATCTATACCAGTAGAGGTTCCAACGCCATAGTTATCACTACCTAAATCATAGAATTTATAAGTATCACTTTTTCCTACATAAACTTTTTCTGATTGAAATCCCAAGGAATGTATTGGTTTAACTTCTTTACTAGTCACCAAAGCATTTTTATCTGAAAAAGTAAGTTTCTCAATATTAGATAGTGTATCTATCCCATCATTCGAAAATGAACGATTATCGGTAATACTGACAATTTTATTAGCAATCGTAAAAGTGTAGTCAGCAAAATCACCTGAGTACTTAGCTATATCAAAGTCACTACCACCATCAATCGTATCGTTTCCACTATTGCCTTGAAAAACATCATTGCCCACACCGCCTATGAGAGTATCTTGTCCATCTATGCCGGTAAGGTACTCTCCTTGGATATCTTTAACATTGACGATTACATATTGATTTGATTGATTACCATCTACATCATTAGCCGTGATAATTACATTAAATACATTCCCAATTTCATTTGGTCGTTGACTAATTGCAGAAATTTGATGAATAGCAAAATAATTAGTATTACTTATAACATTGCCCTGAACATTAATTAAGGGTAACTCGGGTATATTTAATCCAACATCCGAATAATTCACATTATATATAGTTTGGTTATTTAATAAAAGAGGATTCTTAATGCTATCTCCTAATAGATGACCAAAGACACTAAATCCTTCATTTTGAGAATCAAGGCCTTCATTATCAGATAAATTTATAAACCATTCAGATGTAGCACTATTTGGCTGACCAGCAATCTTTGCCATTGCTATAGTGCCCATCAAATTTGAATTGACAGGTTCATTAATTATTTCACCTTTAGATTTAATTTTTACTGGATATCCACCACTTTCATTAGATGGTAAAGATGGCCAAGTGTATCCACCACCTTGAATAACAAAATCAGAAACTACTCTATGAATTAAAGTGTTATCATATGAACCGTCACTTACATATTCAATAAAGTTATTACTAGTAATAGGGGTAGTTTTATTAGTTTGATTTTCATCATTATAAATTTCTACAAAAAATTTTTCACCTACACTTTCATTTGAAAAGTTAGTATAAAATTCTAGAGTTGTTCCATTTAATTTTTCTAGTGTTTCATAATCAGGCGCGTCTTTAAAGCTTAATTTTCCAGTATCTTTATCAATCGTAAACAGACTTTTCTCTCCCCCACTTATAGACCAAGAAACTTGCTCGTTAGCAGTAAAAGTATAAATTTCATGATTATTTTCATTGATAGAAGCATAAGTTAATTTTTCTCCCTCTATGCCAGAGGCACCTTGTATTAATGGCGCAGTCATCTTTTGTACCTTGAATAATTTGAGAAATAATTAGATCAAGTCATACTATAGCCATAAGGAATAAACAAGTCATGTCGCCAAAAAACGTTTTAGGTACAGAACTGAAACCTTGCAGTTGTAATCCTATGACTGGATGGTATCGCGATGGGTCATGTAGAACAGACATATCTGATCAAGGAATGCATACTGTTTGTGCTGTAATCACCGATCATTTTCTGTCTTACAGCAAAGCTCAAGGTAATGATCTCTCTACGCCTCAAATAGGATTTCCCGGCCTAAAGAAAGGCGATCACTGGTGTCTTTGTGCTCCTAGATGGAAGGAAGCATTTGAAGATGGAATGGCTCCTTTGATTGATCTTGAGGCAACAGAAGAAAGCACTTTAAAAATTATTGATATTGAGACTTTAAAAAAATTTTCACATAATAGTTAGATAATGAATATCTCTGAGATAACTAATTAAAAAAATTTTGCTAAATTTCAATCAACTCAACTTGCACTTCACGGATTCCAAGCTAGAAAGAAAAAAATAGATAGTTAATTATGCTAACTACATCCTCTCGTCTTCGAATACAAGAAATATTAACTAGACTGTCAGTGGGAAATCAAGTAACCCTTAAAGAAAGGATTTATGTCAATAAATATGCAAAAAATAATCAAAACGTATCGATTTGGCTTAGGAAAGCAACACGTATTCAACGAAATCAATCTATTTCCAATCCAATAGATGATTTACTAAATGATCTTGATCTAAGTTCAATTGAACCCAATTCAACTTACAATCCTGATCACGATGATTTAGGAGAATGGTTCTCAGGAGCACCTTCGTGGATTAGAAGAAGCTAGTAATTAAACTAAAACAATAAAGTAAAGCTTTATCAATAGAGGAAGTAAATATTTAGGACAATTCAAATCAAAAATCAAGCTGCTTCTTCTTTCTCTTTCTTTTCTAGCTTAAATAGATCAATAACATTAGAACTGAGAGGTTGGAAGTCCTCATCCTTAGCAGAAGCAATAGAATCCTTCATCAAAAGTTTTACAAGAGCAGTAATTGAAAAAGTTAGCAACTTTAAACTCTCGAAAATATTTCCTAGTTCTTTAGTAATCTCATCTTGATGCTTCCCTTTACTCATTAATGTTGAGAAAGTCCAAGCAGCCAGTCCTAGAGCAAGAAGAAAAACAACTGTAATCATAGTAAAACAAAATATAAATCATGTATATCTACTACTCATAAATAAAGCAAGGAACAAAACATATATTCTTTGAAATTTTGATAAATCCAAAATATTTTATTGATTTCCAATATTATTTGATCAATAAGAGTATCATTAATAAAGTTTTATTATAATCTACTCCGGCTCAACAATTCAACCAATCTGATTGAACTATTCATAGCTCTCTCTACGCCTCCTAAACCATCCAAATCAAATTATCTAAAGAGTGGAGAGAAAAAGTAGAGAATGAGAACTTTAAATCATGGCTTGCCAATCGAGAAAGACTAAAAGATAAAGTGATATTGATATCTAATCTTGAGTGATGTCCAAATATCATCAAGAATAAATAAAACCTTTAAAATATTAATTATATTTAATCTTGAATAAAGTATTTTATATACTAAATAAATTATTATCAGATTAACTAGATGTTCCAGTAAAACAAAATCCATTCTTAATACAAAAATCATAAGCAAATAATTTCAATGATTCAGGCATTTCTTGCCATTGCATTTCTTCAAGGTTGTTTAATTGATCTGAACTTAATCTCTCTTTAGCCTCATATGCCTCCATCATATTAGCCCAGCTTGAAGAAAAAGTATCAAGGTAAAAAGCTTTCTGATGTTGATTAAAAAAATTAATTATATCTTCTTTGGTATCTACTTCTCTAGAAAGTTTCTTATAGTGTTCAAATTCTGAGGACCAATCTGGAGTTAAGTTGTCAGGCATCAATAGCATTATTTAATTCATTATTATAATATCTGAAGTGCATAATAATAAGTGGAATGACCAAATGAACATAATGATTGAATTTAAAATTCAACTTATACCCTAAACGCTAACCTTAGAGAAAAAAGAAAAATACATGACGAGTTGGTTCAAAATCAAATTAACATTCTAGAAAAACAAGTCATCACAAGCATTTCCCATCTATACAGGCAATTAAATTAAAACAAATCAATTAATTACTAACTACTCTCGTTATTAACACAATACTGTAAATAAATAAGATTAGCTATCTTTGCCTTTGTAGAAATAATTGATTTCTAATACGATATAGTCAAAAAACTATTAATTTTTCCGATGCAGCTAAGAAGTTTAGATGGATGTCTATTAAAAATTGGTAAATACCCGCCATTTATCTACAATGCCTATGGGGGGGGAGGCAAGGCGACAATACTTCCAAATAAGAATGATAATCTTCTACATATAAGCTTTTCATCTAAAACATTTGCCATTCCTCCTCTTACTTCAAAAACAACAAGATTTTTATCTCTTCCATTACCTCCAGGTTTTAAGATCAAAATGTCTATGGATCAACTAGAAGGAACTATTGATAAGAAGTCTGGAGAAGTGTTATTAAAATTTAAATCCAAATTCCTTTTTAGTATTGGAGCTATGCTCAAATTTCCTGAATTAATAGTTCAGACCTTGCTCAAAACAGGAAAAGTAAAAAGTAAATTACATGAAAGAGAAGGTCTTGTTCTTCAAAAGGATGGCACAGTAAAGCTGGTTGGTATTTCCATGATCCCTAAAAGTAATAATAAAATTTTAGATATTTTCCTTGGCCTTCCTAATGAAGCGCTAGCAGAATTAAAATGCAAAATTAAATAATTAATTTAATTTAATGATCTCTCCTATACCTACGCAAATTTTTTAGCAACAAATAAATAAAAAAACATTACTGCTAATGAAGCGTATAGAAAAACAAGCAAACTACTAAAAACTATGGGCGATTCATTCAGAAACATTTACAAACTTGATTGAATTTGTTAAAAATTATCTAGTTAAAATAGAATCTCTGTGTCATTATCAAACACCGTATCTCCGATATCAAAGCGGTCCAAAGATTTTAAGCTATGTAAATCGACTCGAAAAATATCTATCCGATAAAGCTGATTGAAAAAAAATATTTTTACAGCAGATAAGAAAATTACTACATCCTCTAATCCAATACACCTACAATTCAGTAACGAATGACTCCTAATCTGCCAATTATTCCTTCTTCAAAATCAAAAAAGAAACAGCTATCAGAAAGTAGAATTCATAAATGGATGCTCTTTTCTCTTTGCTTTATAACTACTCTAGTAGTCGTTAGTGTAATTAAAGCATATCTTCCATTACTTATGTCTGCACTTGCGATGCTTTTCATATGGAGTCAAATGACTAAACCAATGGCAGAGATAGAAATGAAGGCTACAAATGATGATAGTAACCAGTTAAACTTATTCCATAGGCAATATAAAATTGGCAGAAAATATTCCAAAGTCAAGAAAGAATTACATGACAAAGAAGATTCAAAAGTTGCATAATTATAGATTGCTTGAAAGAAAAACTTGAAGCAAGATCGTACGTGTACTCAGAAGAGTAAGACGAAAGAACTGATAGTATTATGGATAATTTATAATGTGCGTGAACGTTGTTGTTTAGTTTATGAAGGGAATTGACAAGCTGTATAGACATGTGAGAATCGATTCATACAACCATAATGTTGAGGCTACATGGTTATCCTTTGCTGTTTGTTCTGCTTGCAAATCATCATCATCACTGCCACAAGTATTTGACTAAATGACACATCTTGAAAAAGCACGTCTTAAACTTACTGAATCACAGCTACTAACCATCAGGGATCAGATTAGAAGCTGGAGCACAAAGGATAAAGTAATAGATGTAATGCGATATAGGTATGTTCGACACGAAGATCAAGCTGCCTAAAAGGCTCAAAACCAATAATCAACTCAACACTTAGTTTGGTTTCTGTTGCAGACAACTCACCTACACATTAATAACTACAAAAATCATCTCATTTCTTAAAACTAATAACGTATTAGGAAAGCAGCAAATTGCTAGCACCCCTATTGCAATCATTGACTACCTAAGTAAAGTTTACTTTATAAATATAAATTCAAATGGCTGTTGAATTCTACATCTTAGTTATTCCATTCTGCGTTATTCCTGTATTTCTAGTCTCACTGGATTACTTAAATAAAAGTGCTGAACTTAAGCGAAAAAATTACAATGTAATTGACTTTGATAAATTTGTAAAACGTAAAGAAGAAGGAGATGCTGTAGATAGTGATATCGCTAAACTACTAGATATTGAGACATTTGCTGCATAAATTCCTCCTCCTAATTAGTGATTATTTTATATTAATCACTAATTTCAAGACATCAGCGAGTCTCAGACCTCATTCCATTAGTCTCTGAGCTAATAGCTAATTGATCAAACTAATAAAGTCTTTCCGTTCGGATCGTCAGACCGGTCATTGAATCAGCTATTAATTCCTCAATATCTTTGCTCTACCTAACTTGTGTTCAATAAATTAATTCAAAAACTTTAACCTAAGTTGTGAAAATCTATTCATCCTCAAGTTGATATGAAGACCCCTTGCCCAATTATTTAGCTAATAATTTATTCCTCTCACTCCATATTCTTTAGGATTGTTTAACCTCTGGCAAATAAATAAAGTGATTAAAGAAAAAAGATCCCTTTTTCCACTGAATCTTTTGAAGTTTGAAGAGAACCCAAAGGAAACACCACTATGCCTAACCAAGAGCAACAACTAAATAACAATATCCACAAGGAGGCTTAGCTCTGAATACAAAAGATGATAAGTTTTCTTAATCTATCCTTGTAGTCAAATATCTCATTCGTTTTATTGGCATAGAACACTACATTATTTAATGGATTCTGCCAATCAAATCCAATCCCTCGTTGACCAAGTAGAAAAGAATGCAGAATACAAAATTAGCGAGCAAGAAGCTAAGGGTTTCTTATCAGAAATCAAGAGACTCACAAAAGAAGACAAAACAAATATGCCTCCATTGGTAGTGATTATCATGGCTTATATCAACATGCTTTTTCCAGAACTAAATGAAGTGAAGGTCCTAGACAAATCATAAAATAATCACACTCTTTTATTCAAACTTCCAATCATTCTGAAAGAGCGGGTTTCCTCAGATACAAACCATTCAAATACAAAAAACGATCACAAGATGATCACAGTTTCCTAATTATTTGCATCAAGCAAGAATATCAAAAAAGAATTTACGCAATATGCTTATTAACTGAATATTCTATTTCTATTGCTTGTGAAAGGTGAATAGGTTTTCATAGATATGTCAATTCAAGATAAATTCTTCATACCCAATAGGAGGAGGTCAACAATGAAAGTTGAAGTTTCTTGTTTCGTTGGAGGGATGGTCATCAAAGAAATAGTTCATGTAGAAAACTTTGAGGATGCTGATCAGGTTGCTAAATCAAGAAATCCCTTTTGCAGAGTAGTGAATAGAAAAGTATTGATGAAAAACTAGATATCAAGATGAGTATTTCTCCACATTTCATAGATGAAAAAGCAAAGCAGTTGTCTTTCACATCAGATAGTGATCATCCAGTCATGATGGCAATTTCTAAATAGATAAAATCATCCCAGATAACTATAAGGGTGTTTTTTTCGCTCTGAAGAAACCTATTATCAATTAAGGAGAAAATCAATGATTGAAACCATAGATTGGAAACAAGAACTTTTTGACTCAGCAATGTTCAATCAGAAGAAAGAGAGCCTACTGAAGAATGGTACAAAGTCATCAACTGATAGTTGGTCGATTGGCATTTTATATACCAGATGGAAAAAATGAAAAGGGATTAGAGAACAACCTTCACCCGAAGGCAGTTCAAGTTTTCATGAGTGGAATAAAAAAGTTGAGGATGCAGTCAAGTGCCAGTTTTGATAATTGGTTGGAGCATTTATGAAAAACTGCCAAAAGAAGCGCAAAAGAAGTTTGCATTAGTAGGGGGATATAGAACTGAATATTTTTATGAGTGCTATGAGTATGAAAATGCGAAGGGGAATAAAAATTATGAGTGGAGTGACCGATGTTTCAACAAGCAAGGGAATTACTGGAGTTCTTCGGTTACGAAGTGATCGAAGACTTAAACGCAGATGCTGTTTATGCGAGAAGAGTCGAAACTTTTACAGAAAAGGATGAAAAGGAGTTGATGAAATTAAGTGATGTTGGCAATCAAATTAAAATCATCGCAACAAACTAATTATTTGAATCATAATGTTGCCATCGTCTAAAATTAGGGTGATCAAATAGGTGCAACCTCTTAGTGATAGTCTATATTTATGATATTCCAAAAACGAATAATATAGTCGGTATTAATACGCATTAAAATTAAATAGATAAGTAAAGAAATCTAGCCTTATCTTTTAGAGAGGTTTTAATATATAGAGTTATCGATTTTAAATGTCTCTTGCAATCACTGAACTTGAGTTGACCGACGTTAATACAATTTCAATTCCTACAGATGCAATATTCATGCTCTCCCTATTAATTATCTTTGCATTAATAGGTTATTTTTTTCACAAGACCCTCAACACGCAAACCAATCAATTTGTTGAAAAAGTAGGCGATAATTCAAATCTTGAAATATTCAAAGAAAAACTAGAAGATCAATTAATTCTTGAGTCAACAACAGTGCATCAAAACATAGTAAAGAAACCAAGCATTAAAAAGCTAAATTTCTTACCACCTTCAAAATTATTGGGGATGAGGAGCATAGCAGTTGTCGCTATTGGAGGAGCAAGTCTTCTAGGGATCCAAGCTATGCAAAATTCATATCAAGAAGTAAACACCAGTCAAGTCGATATCAAGTCCACAAATAAATCGTCAAAGACTTTTGTATCAATGGTTAAATTAAAATCATTAGATCAAACTCAAAATAAAATAAAAAAGATCAACTATGTAGATCCATTATTATCAACTATTAAGAGTTCAACAAACAATAATTTTCACCAGTTCAAAGCAAGCAAAACTGACGATTTTTTCTCTTTTTAATTCACAACCACCACGTATTTCCCCCCTTACATTACTACTTTTGAGCTATCTAAAGAGTAAGCATATTCCTATCTTTAAACAGATATAACTATATGCATATTAAGTAATCGCATGCAGTAGAACATCAAACAAGCTGTCCCAGATCACTGTTATACAAATAAAGTGAAAACGATAGATATCTATTTACAGAAGAATTCAGGTCGATTTCTAGTTGATTCAAATTAATTTGTTCTAAATTTATCCCCCATAATTCACCTCGTACAGAAGCTTAAAAACCGATTCAGAAAAATTCTCGAATATGCTTTTGATGTGGTTTAGTTAATTATAGATGCTGAAATTTTCTCTTTACAATCTTTATCGCCTTCTTCACCGATAACTGCAGCTTTTTCTGATTGTGAGCCACAACCCATTGACATAACTGGTGAAATACCAAGAACTGTGTGTAGAGTAGTTGCCGAAAAAAGTATGAAGGGAATAATATTTTTTCATAACTAGTTTAAGAGTTTGCCTACTGGTCTATTACCTAATTACCAACCGTGAGGTTTCAATGTTCGGTTAACTACTACAACTTCATAGTCATAGAAACTATTTATAAATAAATGAGTCCTAATAAAAGTAATTTATAAAAATATGAATTGCTGCTTTTTAGCATTCCTCTTTTCTGTTGATAGTTAAAGAAATCAAGAAAAATGAACCACTTCCACTTCATTGATGAAGAATTAATTGAGATCAGAGAAATTTGGAAAGATAGGAATTCTCAATGCAACTACTACAAGATCAAACTGGTGGTCCTTATAACGAGATAGTCAAAATAATTGACTCTGCAAAGAGTTCTTGTGAAAACAAGAATTCAAAAAAACTATCTAAGCACTCATTTTTTTTCCAGATCAACTCTGATACTTGGATCAAGTCAATAACCTCTTCTCTGCCTAATATCCTTTATGCATCGTTCATCAGCTATATATATCTAAGCCTGAAGTCTTATTTATTCATGAACTGCATTTCTATTTCATGCAAAGTCTTCTCACTCAATGCAACATTATGTTTATTAGCTGCGTGCAAAAATTTAAAGAGGCATTTTGGTAGGTCATTGAACTAAATATGATGAACCTTTAAGCGAGAGATAGAAATTGCTATGAAGAGCAATTTCGCTAGCTCTAGTTGAGTGTCAAAAAGGTGTTTGCAAAACCTTTTTAGGCAACGTGCAGGTAGTTGACATCCCTGTAAAACGTAAAGGATATTAGCTAGGCAACTTAGCTATTGACTTAATGAACTAGTATTGTTTTCCTTATCAAAGATTGGAACTTTAGGTGTTGAAGATTTAACCCTCAGAGTCGTCTACTTTCTTGTGCTTACATACCTTTCTCATCCGTGAGAATACTGTGATTTTATTTCTTATCTTTCTAGATAAAATAGCTTAACTAGCTTTCGATAATGTATATTATGAATTTATGATTTTACAGATGTCTGATTCGGGTATTAATTTTTTATTAAATAATTCTAATTCTAGTCAGAGAGCTTATATAAAGACAATTTCAGAAGACAAATCAATCAATTATTCTCTTTCCTCAAATCATAGTGATATTGAGTCTAATTGGTTTCAGAGAACTTTTAAACATATTACCAATCTCTCAGGCATAGACTTTAAATTAACAGATCAAACTTCATCAGATATTCATTATACTTTAGAAATAGTCAGTGAAGAGGAATGGGAAAAAACTGATGATTTATCAAAGAGAATTATTGAAACTGATAACAAGAAGTTCAACTACCAAACGCCACATAAAACTAATTCATATGGCGGAGTTAGTGCACAATGTGAAGTTTCAAGAGTAATTCTTAAATCTCTAGGTTTATCATTTCCAAATGGTGATTCTTTGGATGCAAATTATACTTTTAATGATTCAATTATGTCCGGCAATTTAGTTGGTCAACTAAAAGCGGGAAGAGTGATTTCAACAACGGTTAATGATCAATTAGCTATTCAATCCATACTAGGTACAAATAATGCACAATTAGAAACTGAAAAATATCATAATACAAAATTAAATGAGGATTTATTAATAGGAGAAAACGGGAGAAAGGATTATTTTATTCTAAATAGAAAAGGTTGCTATACAGGAGCAGATGCGGCTCATACATTTGAGGAAAGTTCGGATGGACAAGGAACTATTTTTAAGAATTTTGATTATTTAAATGCATCGGTTGCGAATTTTAATCCAGAGGAAGGAGATAAAATATTGTTATCTAGAAAATTATTTAGCCCATATGGAGATGGTTACCCTACAAGTGAAGAGAAAGCTTTAACAAGTGCATGGGTGAAAAATGATGGTAAAGATGTAGTAATCGATCTCATACAAGCGTCGGAGGATTTAGGTCCTTTTGAGACTGAAGATGTATTGCATATGAATTCATCTTCTAATTTAATTTTCAATGAGGCAGGTAAACTTATATTAAATGTGAACGGTACAGAACAGTACGTTGGACCATGGGGAGGTTCTGTACCTTCATACGTGAATGGACACCTTGCAGCATTTATAGATATTCAAGATACTCATTATAGAAAGCTGCCACTTAATTGTTTTGAGATAGTTGATTACGATTGGAAAGCTACATCTAATAGTTATGATAATAATTTTTACAAGTTAGCTGATAATCGTTTTGGATTTGGTCAAACGAAAGATACTGTCGATGAAATTACAGGATTGAGCACGATTCAGTTTAATGACAAGAGTTTGAATGTAACTAATGATATCAAAGGTACATTTGATCAAGTAACTGGTTTAAACACAGACTCAGGTGAGATGTTCCGTCTCTATAACGCTGCCTTCGCTCGCTTCCCTGATGCTGATGGATTGAAGTACTGGATTGATCAATTTAGCTCTGGGAAAAATACTAGACGTGTAGTTGCTCAATCATTTTTAGGTTCTGCAGAATTCACTGAGAAGTATGGAAGCAATGTAAGTGATGAGACGTATGTGAATAATCTCTATAAGAATGTCCTTGGGAGAGACGCTGACACTGCAGGACTTAACTACTGGGTAGGAAACCTCAGCAGTGGAGTTGAAACCCGCTATGAAGCGCTCCTAGGGTTTGCAGAGTCAGCAGAAAACAAAGCGCTCTTTACTGAGATGACAGGTTTTGGTTAACCACTTAGAAATCCACCACAAATTTCTTCACTCTCATTATTTATAGAACCACAACTCATTCCCCCCCATTCGGCACTTGATATACAATAGCTATACTATCTAAGCTCAAAAACGGGGTTCGCGGTCAAAAAAATATGTCCACTTCAATTCAAGTTGTATATCCTAGTAAAACAGTTAAAGAGACCAGAGCTGGTGCTTTTGTAGTTCATAAGAATGATGGATCTATTGTTACATGGCCAAGCTTACAAACCACGCTGTCTACATTCAATGAAGTTAAATCTGATCTAAAAACTGAAGTCAATCAGATTTTTACAACAAGTATCGCATGGGCAGCACTAAAAAATGATGGATCAGTAGTTACTTGGGGTGGAAATGGAAGAGGAGGTGATAGTAGATCAGTTAGTGAGTTGTTATCAGGCAATGTAATTGATATTTCGGCAACTGATTCATCTTTTGCAGCATTAAAAAATGACGGATCAGTTGTAGCCTGGGGCTTAGCATATAATTTAACTTATGACCACAGTACGAAGTGGGATTTAAATTCATTACTAGATAAAGAAGTTTCAACAATAGTTTCTAGCAGTAATAGTTTTGCAGCATTAAAAAATGATAATACAGCGATATTCTTTGGAAGATTTCATCAAACAGATGATTCATTAAATAAACCTCCTGATATTGAAATCATAGGAACAAATGTAAAAAAAATTATACCAAATTCAAAAGACTTTGCGATGATACATAATGATGGTTCTGCAAGCTTTTATCGCTCAAAAGATAGCACTTCTAAATATATCTATGCATATGAGGAAGTAAAAGATAAATTAAAAAATGGAGTAATAAATATTTTTCCTGGACATAATTCTTTTGTTGCTATAAAAGATAATGGAGAAGTTATATCTTGGGGTGATATAGAGCCACCTCATGTTTATGAAGGTACAGAAAATCTTAATGGGAATAACATCGAACATATTTATAGCACTTATGGTGCATTTGCTGCTTTAAATAAAGATGGAACTGTAATACCTTGGGGACATGCAATACGTAAGAAAAGAGAATCTTACGAAACAGAAGAACAATACAATAATTTTTATTATTCGAGAGGAACTTATAGATATCTTCCTCCAGATAATCTAATAAATATAGTATCAATCGTAGCAACTGGAAGCTATGCTCGACATAGTGAGAGGCAAGCTTTTGCAGGCCTTACAAGTGACGGTAAAGTGTTGACATGGGGGGACACTGAAAAAGGAGATACAGGAGAGATTGGATCTATATTGCTTGAAACAGATAATCAAATAGCAACAAACAAAAGAGATGAAAATGATAAGAATCTAATAAGAGGTCCACTAAAAGATGTAAAAAAAATAGTTTCTAGTCAATATGGATTTGCAGCACTCAAAACGGACGGTTCAATAGTTGAATGGGGAGCCAAGCAGCATAACAATACGTCTACACATCAGAGTCAATTAAAGTCTAATTTTACTGAAATTGAATCTACAGACACAGCATTTGCAGGGATAAAAGCTGATGGCTCAATTTATTCTTGGGGATCAGGAAGTCACAATAATATGCTTAATGCAACTGGTGATATAACCGGTGGTGTTGAAAGATTTGTGACTCCACATACAAATCAATGGGAATTTTTTGATCCTAAGGTAGTAAATCAAAATAATGCTTCTACTTCTTTTGATCTCACTAGTGACACAAACAACACTACGAATGATCCAGAGGAAACGAATGGATCATTAAATAACGAAAATATATCTAATCAAGCAGATCCAACTCAGTCTGTTATTTATCCTGGAAAATTTAATGATTATAAATTTATTAATCGTAAATCTCTTAGCCTTGAAGTTTTGGGTATCCCAAATGGCGTTTTTGAATTAAGAGTAAAGAACACTAATCTAGGTTCCGGTGATAATTTTATAGGAAAAGCACTTTGGCAATATACAGACAATGCACCTGGAAATCTAGCTTTTTCAGATAAGACTATTCATATTTCCGAACTCAAAGATACTTTTGATGCTGTTACAGGTTTAAACACTGACTCAGGTGAAATGTTCCGTCTCTATAACGCTGCCTTCGCTCGTTTCCCTGATGCTGATGGATTGAAGTACTGGATTGATCAGTTTAGTTCAGGGCGAAATAGTAGACGTGTAGTAGCTCAATCATTCTTAGGTTCTGAAGAGTTCATTGAGAAGTATGGGAGCAATGTCAGCGATGAGACATACGTCAACAATCTCTATAAGAATGTGCTTGGAAGAGACGCTGATATCGAAGGACTTAACTACTGGGTAGGAAATCTCAGCAGCGGAGTTGAAACACGCTATGAAGCGCTCCTAGGGTTTGCAGAGTCAGCAGAAAACAAAGCGCTCTTTACTGAGATGACGGGTTTCGCTTAACCACTTAGAAATCCACCACAAATTTCTTCACTCTCATTATTGATACAACCACCACTCATTTACCCCTATGCACCGCTACTCTTTTAGTTATCTAAATAGAAAACATATCTATCTCCCTAAACAGATTTAACTATGTGCGTATAAAGTAGTAGAACTGAAGAAACACCTAAAACAAGCAGTCTCAAATCCCTTTGATTTGAACCGATCTTAAGTTACATTGCATAATCGGCATTGACCTCATCCTTAACCTCAACTTAATTTGAATAGTCGGTATTGATCTAATCCGCAATTCTAATTTACTTCTCTTTACAGAAATTTTATTGCCTTTAGGAGACACAAAAATCTTCTCAATTATTTTTCCTTCTCTTACAATTATTCTAATTGTTTGTCCTGAAAATCTACCCTGAAACCAATCTATAATGTCTGGATAAAACATATCATTATTTTTAGTAGACTTTCTTGAAAAGGCAGGTATGAATTTTGATGAATTAATTTTGCCTTCAATAGAATTTTTAGATTGAGTTATTAAATTATTAATTTTATAGCGAATGAGCTCTGTTTCGGTTGGTTCTCTATGAAACCTTGATACTAGCTTCCGATGAATTAACTCATATTGGGATTCAAATCGTTTTGTAACTCGATGATATTTGGATTGAATTTTCTTTTGCTTACTCTTCAGATAAGTAATAACAGGCATCTTTAATATCTTCTACTAAACTTATATATCGTACATATGAACATAAAGCCAGCTAATGAATACTGATGAAAACACTATGAAACAACTATTGAAGTAAAAACCTCTAAAATTCATTCTTGCGGCTTTAAGAAATTTTCTCCAACTTGAAATACCTACAAAAAATCGATATAACTAGTACACTCTATCTTTTAATAATGCCAAATCTTATTACGATATCCATAGGTTTATTTTTAATAATACTTACTGGATGGACTGTCACAACTTACTTTATAAAAAAAGATTCTCAAAAGATAATTAGAGAAGAACTGAGCAATTTATTTGATAGTTGCAAAAAGTTTTTCTTATCTCTTAAAAATCTAATAGGGATCTTAATCAGTACCTCTATTTCACCTGAAGAGAGAGAAAGAACCCCTATGGAAAAGACTGTATCAAAGAAAGATGAGCAGATATTAAATGTAGTCCAGTCAATTAATGAAATCAAGGAGCAACCAGTAGAGGTAACACATGAAGAAGATGATGACGACGACGCACTTGCTTCATTCAGTCCAGAAGTCGTTGAAGTGATTAACGAGGAAGAGGAAAAAGTTGCATAATTAAATTCAACAGAATCTAAAAAAAAACTCTTCACTCTCATCAATTACTTGTTCTCCAAATCCATCTCTCTGACTACGTTTAGGGCGATCCGTCGTGTATAAGAGAGAAGAGCAATGCGCTCCCCCCAACACCCCTGTCATACCAACAGATCTTTCGATAGCCACTCTATAAAGGAGGAAGACAAAACTCACAAAGCAAGAAAGCTAGTCATAGAAATGGTTTTTGGACATAACACATGTATAACGGAGAAAGAGAAAACTCACAAAACAAGAAAGCTAGTCATAGATATGCTTCTTGGACATGACACCCCTATAACGGAGAAAGGGAAGACAACTAAGACAACAATTACCTCTATTGATGTCCCCTTAATGGACATCCTGTGAGTACTTTCTTTTATCTCTCCCAACCAACTATTAACTCTTCAATCATGATGATCTCTATCGTCCCTGAATGACGATCTGGATCATCCCTATTGATACTTACCTAACAACTACTAATGAAAGAGAAAAAGAAACAACAACCTACTACCTCAAAGAAATCAAGTCACAACACTCTTGATTGGGTAGAGAAGCAGCTAATGGAAGTAAAAGCATTTGATATGGGGATATCAATCAATAATGAATAATCATTGACGAGAAAGATAGCTTATCTAGTTCTTGTATAAATTAAATATAGTAACCTTTATAAATCAACCAAAGATATTAAACGTGTATGCCAAAATGGAATGGATTACCAATAGAACTTGCTGGTATAGGTTATCAGAGCAAAGATTCTGATGGATATTTTTTATTTGATTACAGTTCCCCTATTCATCAAAATCCAGAAAAATACATCTACAGTGATGTTGGAACTTGGTGGAAACCTTATTTTCATAACCAGACTGGGAATAATAATAGTGAGACGTTAGTTGGTGGACTGCATTTTGATGAAATCAATGGTTTAGGTGGAGATGATTTGATTACTGGAGGTGCTAATAATGATATTTTAGATGGTGGAAGTGGTTCTGATACTGCAATTTATTCAGGCAAGTTTAATGACTACTCTGTTGAATCTTCTGGTGATACTTTAACAATTACAGATGAAAGAACATTCTCTAAGTCTGGTTACGGAATCTCAGGAAATTCTTATACACTTAGTGGACAACCTACAGAGGTATCTGAAGGAACAGATACTCTCAAAAATTTCGAATTTATTAAATTTGAAGATCAGACAATACCTGCATCAAAAGTAGATATTGTCAAAACATATAGCGAATCATTTAGGAATTATAAATTTTATAATAAAGGGAATGGGATTTATCATATAAAAACTGATTTGGAAAGCAATACTTATACTTATGACTATGGTTTTGGAAGTTACACCTATCACTCAGGTGGTGGTGGAATAGATCCGGATCTGGGTTACGACGATATCACTGGAATACCTAAATTAATTTTCTCTGATAAATCCGATGGTATTAGTGCAATTGTTGATATTAAAGGTGTCTTTGATCAAATAACAGGACTCAATACAGACTCTGGGAAGATGTTCCGCTTATATAACGCTGCATTTGCACGGTTCCCTGACTCAGATGGATTGAAGTATTGGATTGGTAAATATAGTTCAGGAGAAAATGATGAAAGAGTCGTTGCATCTTCATTCATTTCATCATCAGAATTCAAGGAGAGATATGGAGATAATGTCTCTAACCCTAAATATGTAGAGACTCTCTATACGAATGTCTTAGGTAGAGATTACGACCAAGAAGGATATGAGTATTGGCTTGGACAACTTAATAGCGGCGTTGAAACTAAATATGAGTTGCTCCTAGGGTTTGCAGAGTCAGCAGAGAACAAAGCGCTCTTTACTGAGATGACAGGTTTTGGTTAACCACCTAGATTTCCAACACAAATTTCTTCACTCTCATTATTCATAGAACCACTACTCATTTACCCCCATACGCCGCTGCTCTTTAGCTATGCTGAAAGGAATGAAATCTATCACTTTGTATCAATCCAACTATGTGCGGATTATGTGTGAGCAAAGCGTGAGCAATCAAATCTGACAGTCCTAAATCTCTTTTATACCAATAGATCTCAGCTTACGTTGTATAATCGGCATTGATACGAACATATTGATCAGACAAATCACATCCCCAAGCAGTAGCCGAACCTTTTCCTGTCCCTATCTTTAATCTTATACTGATAAGATCATCGACCAAATATTTCCCTGTTAATCTTGCTTTCATAAAGTTGCTCACTATTTGTCGATCAAAGTCCTTAGGTGCTCCATTAGAAAATATTTCATAAGGTCCAATCCATAATTGAACGTGATTTAAATTAAAAGCAATACCAGCACGACCAAGTGCAGCAATAATTCTCCCCCAATTAGGGTCGGAGCCATGAACTGCTGTTTTAACCAAAGAGGATGAAGCAACTGTACGAGCTATTGCATGAGCAGCCAAATCACTTGGAGCCCCCTCAACCTTTATCTCAAGCAAACAATTAGCACCTTCTCCGTCCCTTGCAATTGCTTTAGCCAAGTATTGAGCTGTTAATTGCAGTCCCTCTTCAAGGGTAGATAAGTATCTTTGATCTAATTTTGGTCCAGAAGAAAAAGCTAAAAAAGTATCATTCGTACTTGTATCTCCATCAACTGTAATGGCATTAAAGGATGATTCTGCTACTCGCTTAATCATATCCGACCATAAAATATGATCAATACCTACATCACACGTAATATAACTCAACATTGTTGCCATTGAAGGATGAATCATTCCTGAACCTTTAGCCATCCCTCCAATAGATATTTGTCTACCTCCTAAAACTGCTTGAAATGCAATTTGCTTTACCTGAAGATCTGTTGTAAGAATTGCATTAGCCGCATCCAAATATGCCTCCTTATCTAAACTCTTTATAAGATGATCCAAATGACTCTTTACTCTTTCAACAGGTATTGGCTCACCAATTACACCAGTAGAACAAATCAAAACTTCTTCATTAGATAATCCCAAGCGTTGAGCAAGCTCATTTGTAATGATTTCACTATCAATTTTGCCTCGACTACCTGTACAAGCATTTGCATGTCCAGAGTTGATAACGACAGCACGTATTTTTCCCTCAGATGCCTTGATTCGATCAATACATAGATCTACGCAATAAGCACGAGTGAATGATTGAGTAAATGTCCCACTGCAACAAGCACCATCAGGTGCATATAGCAAAGCAAGATCTTTCTTCCCAGAAGGCTTCAATCCTGCCGAAATGCCAGCTGCTAAAAAACCATCAGGGGTAGTAATACCACCAGGTATTGGAGACCATACAGAAGATGTCAAAAGACTCAAATTCAGAAGAGCATTTTTCACTTACTATCAATCTTAATGATTGACCAAAAACAAACAAACCAACTTTGTCTTAGATGGAAAGGCAAACAAAGAAGAATAGGTATCACTGGAGGTATTGCCAGTGGAAAAACAACCATTGGAGATTTTCTATTTCAAGCCAAGCAATGGCCTATTTTAGACGCTGACTTATATGCTCATGAAGCATTAAGAGCTGAAAGTCAAATAGCTCAAAAAATCTTATTAAGATATGGAAATACAATAATTCAAAATTCAAGTAAGAATGATCAAATTATTAATCGCAAAGCATTAGCCAAAATAGTTTTTCAAAATAATATTGAAAAAAAATGGCTAGAGGGAGTGATACACCCATTCGTAAACAAAAGAATTGAAGAAGAATTAGAAAAACTGAAATCAAACTCTATCGTAATTTTAATTATTCCACTACTTTTTGAAAAAAATTATACATATTTATGTAGTGAGATTTGTTACATAGATTGCCCTAGAACCGTTCAGGTAAAACGACTTCAGTCGAGAGATAAGTTAAGTCTTGAAGAAGCTAATCAAAGAATTGATGCACAATGGGACAACGCTTTAAAAAAACAATTTTCAGATCATATTATTACTAATGCGAATAATGATGAGACATGGAAAATGCAGTTAAAAAAATTGTACAATTTCTAGCCTAGTAACTTTTTATTTAATATTTGATTAGCGAGTTTTGGATCCGCTTTCCCTTTTGTTTCCTTCATTAATTGACCCACAAAAAAACCTAGCAATTTTGTCTTCCCTGCTCTAAAAGATTCAACCTCCTTAGGATGATTAAGGATCAATTTATCAATAATTGCCTCAATAACTTTAGGATCACCAATCATACCTAAACCGCGTTCTTTGACTAATTGCTTTGGAGAACCACCTTTACTTAAAAGTTCAGGCAATATTTCTTTAGCAATTTTTCCACTTATTTCTCCTAAATCAATCATTTTCAACATTTCTGCTAATTCATTTGGCTTAAAAGATAATTGATCAAATGATAATCTATTAGACTTAATAAATGCTGCTATATCGCCCGTTATCCAATTTGCTGAAGATTTTGCTGCTCCACCTTCATTAATAACTTTTTCAAAATATTTAGCCATTGAAGATTCGTCAGTTAAAACTCGTGCATCATAAATAGAAAGGCCAAGTTCTGATGCGTATCTATTTCTTTTTGCGGCTGGCAATTCTGGTAATTCTGAGCGCCATTTTTCTTGTAAATGATGACTTACTTCAATCGGACCTAGATCAGGATCAGGAAAATAACGATAATCGCTACTACCTTCTTTTGATCTCATACTTTTAGTAAGTTGCTTTGCTTCATCCCATAACCTCGTTTCTTGTTTTACTTCTTCTCCAGATTCATAAGCTTTAATTTGCCGCCTAATTTCATATTCACAAGCTTTCTGAATAGCTGAAAATGAATTCATATTTTTTATTTCTACTTTTGTACCAAATGGATCATTAACAGTTGGTCTAACTGAAATATTCACATCACATCGCAAAGATCCCTCCTGCATATTCCCATCAGATACTCCCAAATAACGCATTATTCTTCTAATTTCAGCTGCGTACTCCGCAGCCTCTCTACCTGTTCTTAAATCAGGTTTACTAACTATTTCAGCAAGTGCTACCCCTGCTCTGTTGTAATCAACCAAAGAATGGGTGGAGCCTGACAATTGATCACTACCTGCGTGAACAAGTTTTCCAGCATCCTCCTCCATATGTAGTCTTTCAATACCTATTTTTTTGGTATAAGTTTCTTTTCCTTTTTCGGCTACTTCTACCTCTATCCAACCATCTTCTGCAATAGGTTCATCAAATTGAGATATTTGATAATTTTTTGGTAAGTCTGGATAAAAATATTGCTTTCTATCAAATTTACTATGAGAAGCAATATTTAGATTTAAGGCCATCGCTGCTTTAACTGCATATTCCAGAACCTTTTTATTTAGAACTGGCAAAGTGCCTGGTAATCCACATACCACTGGATCGATATGAGTATTTGGATCGTCACCAAAGTTGGTTGATGCGCTAGTAAATATTTTGCTCTTAGTCCCCAACTGAACGTGGGTCTCTAATCCGATTACAACTTCCCAAGAAACATTTGATTCTGACATTAATTTGACCTAGATATATGAATTTTATGAAAGAAAAGCTCAGTAATGGAAGCTAACGTAATCTAAAACATTGAAAATAACATTTTCCAAATCCAATCAATGGGTATCTTAAATGAAAAACCATTGTTAATCCTCGGAGGAGGATTAATGGGTCTTGCAATCGCCCATGAACTTGCTCAAAAAGGGAAACGCGTAGAAATTTTAAGTAGAAGCAGAAGTGAAGCAGCAGGTTTTGTTGCTGCAGGAATGCTAGCCCCCCACGCTGAAGGGCTTCAAGGTGATCTTTTAAAACTTGGTCAAAGTAGTCTTCAAAGCCACCCGAGTTGGATAGAAAGCATTGAGTCCAATAGCAAAATGTCATGTGGTCTCAAAACTTGTGGGATTGTTGTTCCATTTGAAAGACTCAAAGACTGTGAGTCCTACCCAACATATAAATTTGGTGAAAAGCTAAACAGGAATGAGCTCCTTCAAGAAGTTCCAGGACTGTCAGAAAAATGGAAATTAGGTTTACTTTTTAGGCAAGACGGTCAAATCGACAATCGAAGACTATTAATGAGAGCACTTGAAAAAGCTTGTGTTGAATTAGGTGTTCACTTTCAAGAAGGAGTTGAAGTGATTGAAATAATAAAAGATTCCAATAAATTTCATGGAGTCAAAATTAAAGACATTAATGGAAATATCAATCATTTAAAAAGCGAAGAGGCAGTTCTCTGCTGTGGAGCCTGGAGCAAACAAATTTTCAAAACACTCCCTATTTTTCCTGTTAAAGGCCAGATGTTATCTATTCAGGGACCTAAACAGATTCTAAAAAGAATTATTTTTGGCCCTGGCATTTACTTAGTTCCAAGAGATGACGGTCTAATAATCGTAGGGGCAACTAGTGAGCGTGAGGCAGGATTCCAGAAAGGACTTACTCCAAAAGGACAAAGCGAGCTACAAAAAGGAATTCAATCTCTTATTCCTGAACTTAATCATCTACCTCATATGGAGAGATGGTGGGGGTTTCGTCCATGCACACCCGACGAAGGACCTTTACTTGGAATGTCATCAATTAATGGGCTCTGGCTTGCTACTGGGCATCATCGCAATGGAGTTCTGTTGGCGGCGATAACTGCAGAATTAATTGGAAAATCAATTTGCTCGACTACTTTAAGTAATGAGGAAAGTAGTTTTTTGTCCCAATTCAAATGGGACAGATTTTAAAAACCACTCAAAAAAGATTGTGGAGTTCAACAATAATTTATTCAACTCTCCATGATTGATCTGATGGTGTCCAATCAACAAGTTCATTTCCCTGGAACCATAGATCGATTTCAAAAGCTGCTGTATCAGAACCATCAGAACCATGAATGACATTACGACCAATATTCACAGCTAAATCACCTCTAATAGTTCCCGGTTCAGCCTCAAGAGGCTTTGTTGCTCCAATCAATTTTCTTGCACTTGCAATAACACCTTCACCCTCCCAAACCATCGCTACAACAGGCCCACTTGTTATGAAATCAACTAAACCTGAAAAGAAAGGACGATCTTTGTGAACACCGTAGTGTTTTTCAGCAAGTTCTTTGCTTGGGGTTAATTGCTTTAGACCTACTAATTTGAATCCTTTCGTTTCAAAACGACCAAGAATCTCAGCGATTAAACCTCTTTGCACACCATCTGGCTTGATAGCAACAAAGGTTCTTTCCAAAGTCATTGCGATATTGAATAATATGAAGCCATAGTCTTCCTAAAACTACCCTCTTGGCAAGTAAAACATGACACTTAATAAAACTGTTCCTAGATTTAATTGTATTAATCGTGAATGATCAAAACTAGGCAACTTTTTTATCGTATAAATGGCTGTGAAAAATACTAATCAATCTCTCTCTTGGACTATCCAAAATAGTTCAGACCTCTATGGGATTGATCGATGGGGAAAGGGTTATTTCACAATCAACGAAAAAGGGAATATTAGTATTTGTCCTAACGGTTTCAAAAATAAATCTCATGATTTGATGGAACTTTTAGATGGACTCGAAAGTCGAAAACTAAAATTTCCTCTCTTAATAAGATTTGACGATATTCTCGAAGACTGCTTAAAAAACTTACATAAAGCTTTTGAAAAAGCAATTAATCACTATCAATATCAAGGAAAATACCAAGGTGTATTTCCAATCAAATGTAATCAACAGCGTCACGTAGTTGAAGAATTAATCACCTGTGGTTCCAAATGGAATTTTGGCTTAGAAGCTGGAAGCAAACCAGAGTTACTAATTGCTTTATCAATCCTAGAAGATCCTAAAGCCTTACTCATATGTAATGGCTATAAAGATCAACGTTATATTGAAACAGCTATTTTAGCACGTCAGCTTGGACGTCAACCTATAGTAGTTATAGAACAAGCAAGTGATGTTGATCTTATAATCAAATCTAGTCATTTACTGGGAGCATCTCCACTCATAGGAATACGAGCCAAATTATCAAGTCAAAGCAGTGGAAGATGGAGTAGCTCGATTGGTGACAAGTCGAAATTTGGACTTTCAATTCCAGAAATATTGAAAGCAATCAAAAGGTTAAAAGAAGCAAATCTTCTCAATGAATTAAAGCTTTTACATTTTCATCTAGGGAGTCAAATTAACGATATAGGTGTTTTAAAAGATGCCTTACAAGAAGCAGGACAAATTTATGCCGAATTAATTAATCTTGAGGCACCTATGGGATACTTAGATGTTGGAGGTGGTTTAGGAATTGATTACGATGGAAGTCAAACTGCCTCAATAGCATCTACTAACTATTCACTTCAAAATTATGCTAATGATGTAGTAGCAACAATTAAAGAATGTTGTGAATCAAAAAAGATACCACTTCCCACTTTAATTACAGAGAGTGGAAGAGCTATTGCTAGTCACTTCTCAATCTTAATCTTCAATATTTTAGGCAAAAATTCTTTGCCTTCTGACATTCCTAAAGAAGATGAAAAAGAATGTCTCTCTGTCAGAAATTTACGTGAAACATTAGTCCATCTAAATTCTCTAGAACTTAAGCATGAAGAAGATTTAGCCAAACTACAAGAAGCATGGAATGATTCTCTTAAATTTAAAGCAGATGCACTAGCTGCTTTTAGACTAGGTTATTTAGATTTAGTTGAACGTGCAAAAGCTGAGCAGTTAACATGGGCCTGTGCAAAAACAATAGTTAATCAGTTACCAAAAAATATACTTCTACCTAAAGAACTAAAGAAATTAAATGAAAGCTTAGCCGTAACGTATTACGCAAATCTTTCCGTATTTAGATCGGCTCCAGACACTTGGGCCATTGATCAAGTTTTTCCAATTATGCCAATCCATCGGCTTAACAAAGAACCGAGCAAACTTGGTCACTTTGCAGATTTAACATGCGATTCAGATGGAAAGCTTGACCAATTTATTGATAATGGAAAAATTAAAAATTTGCTACCTCTTCATGAATTTAATCAAGACGAAAAATATCTAATTGGTCTTTTCTTAGGTGGCGCCTATCAAGAAGTCATGGGAAATCTACATAATTTATTTGGGAGTACTAATGCAGTCCATATAAGATTTACAGAAAAAGGGAAATATAAAGTTGAGCATGTCATTCGTGGGAATACAAAATCAAATGTTCTTGAATATTTGGAACATGATCCAGAAATATTATTAGAACGATTACGAAAATCAAGCGAATTAGCTATTCAAGGCGGGCATCTAAAAATCCATGATGCGCAAAAACTAATAGAGCATGTAGAAGCAAGCCTCCGCCAAAGCACTTACCTACAGAGCTAAATCAAGACAATTGTTGAGTCAAATCCTCATTAGCTTTTTCTAAAGCTAGATCCAACGATTGAGGTTGACTACCACCAGCTTGGGCGAGATTTGGACGACCGCCTCCGCCTCCGCCACACATTTTTGCAACCCCACTTATAAATTTGCCTGCATGTAAACCATCTGAGACTAAATCAGGAGAAAATGCAGCAACAAAAACTAATTTATTATCGATCTCCTGATTTGGAATACCTCCAAAAACAACAGCAGAATTCTTGCCTAAATGATCGATTAAACTTGAAGCCGCAGATTGCAATCCAGATCCGTCAATTCCATCTAAACGTCTAATTAATAATTTACTCTTACCAACAGATTTTGCATAACTCGCCAAACCCAATGCCTTTGCCAAAGCGATTTCATTTTTTACTTTGATAAGTTCTTTTGTTTTATCTTTCAATTCCTGTTGAAGAGATGAGACTCTCTCAACAATTTCATATGATTGAACTTTGAATAATTTACTTAACTCCTTAACTACCAAATCACGTTCGTTGAAATAATCTAAAACTGATAGACCAGCTATTGCTTCTATTCGTCTGATACCAGAAGCAACACCTGTCTCATTAATAATCTTAAACGTACCTAGTTGTGACGTGCGAGTTACATGGGTTCCTCCACATAACTCCATAGAAACACCTGGAACATCCACAACACGTACCACATCGCCATATTTCTCACCAAACATTGCCAAAGCTCCAGCAGCCATAGCCTCCTTAATTGGCATTGTTTTAATTTGAATTGGATGATCTTCAGTAATCCATTGATTTATTCGTGCTTCCATATCTTCAAGTTCTTGTATTGTCAAAGGTTTTGGAGCATTAAAATCAAATCTCAATCGATCATTTGAAACTAACGAGCCTCTTTGACTTACACTTGAGTCAATCGATAACTTTAAAGCTGATTGCAATAGATGTGTAGCGGTGTGATTTGATGTAGTTCGTTGTCGAAAAGATGGAGTAACATTCATCTGAACAGGTGAGTTAACTTTTAGAACTCCAGTGTTAACAATTCCGGAATGAATAAAAATATTCTTCTTTTTCCGAACATTTTCTATAGACACCTCGAGATCTTGAGACGTTATTAAGCCTTTATCTCCAATTTGACCACCCGACTCAGCATAAAAAGGCGTTCTATTAACAATAATCTTGACTAAATCACCCTGAACAGCTTGTTTTACCAATTCATTATTTTTAAAGATGCCTATCACAGTTGAAGTGGTTTCTAATTTTTCATAACCCTCAAATCTTGTTTTATCAAATAAAGAAATTTCTCTTTCAATTGACCCTTCTTCAGTTAAATCAATACTGACAGAAGCATCTTTTGCACGTTTGCGTTGCTTTGCCATCTCGTTATCAAAACCAGTAATATCAACAGAAATACCTTTTTCATTCGCGATCTCTTCTGTTAATTCCAAAGGAAAACCATAAGTATCATAAAGCTCAAATGCCTGCGCACCAGAGATAAGATCACATTCATGAGCTGTTATCTCTGCCAAAAGTTTCTCGCCCCGTTCAAGCGTTTCAAGGAAACGAGATTCTTCTATTTTTAACTCATTAAGAATAATTTTCTTTTTCTCAAGTAATTGTGGATAAGCATTTTTCATCAAATCAATAGCAACTTTAGCCAGCTGTGGTAAAAACGGCTGATTAATACCTACCAGTCGACCATGTCGAATCATACGCCGTATGAGACGACGCAGAATATAGCCTCGCCCTAGATTACTAGCACTTACACCATCACAAATTAAATGAGTGACAGCTCTGCAATGATCTCCAATAATTTTTAATGATGTTTTATTTTTTTTATTTGTATTTTCATAAGTCATTTGAGCTAATAAAGCCGCTGCCTCAATGAGAGGAAAAATAAGATCCGTTTCGTAATTGTTAGATTTTTTTTGCAAGATTTGAGCCATTCTTTCTAAACCCATTCCTGTATCAATATGACAATTCGCCAATGGTTCAAGATTGCCTTTTAAGTCCCGGTTGTATTGCATAAAAACCAAATTATAAAATTCTATAAATCGACTATCGTCTTCAAGATCTATTCCATCACTTCCTAATTCCGGTTTAAAATCAAAATAAAGTTCCGAACATGGACCACAAGGGCCTGTAGCACCAGATGACCAAAAATTATCAGAAGCACCCATTCTGATGATTCTTTTTGCATCAACCCCTACATCCTCTTTCCATATTTTCTCTGCTTCTGAATCTTCTTCAAAAACGCTAATAACTATATTCTGTGGATTTAGTCGAAAAACCTCAGTAGTTAATTCCCAGGCCCATTGAATTGCCTCTTTTTTAAAATAGTCACCAAAAGAAAAATTACCTAGCATCTCAAAAAAAGTATGATGCCTCGCCGTTTTCCCTACATTTTCAATATCATTTGTTCTTATACATTTTTGACTGGATGTTGCTCTCGGAGTAGAAGACTCTTTTAATCCTAAGAAAATAGGCTTAAAAGGTAACATTCCTGCAATTGTCAATAAAACTGTTGGATCATCTGGAATCAAAGAAGAACTTGCAAGTTTCTTATGATTATGTTGAGTAAAAAAATTGATAAATGCTTCTCTTATCTCATCTCCCGAAAGGAATGGCGGATTCATTGAGGAGGAAGAATTTTTTTGCATACCTAAAAATTATCTCTAAAAAGGTTTTTGAAAACAATCACAAAAACGTCAAATGTGCTCAACTCACCCTAAACAATAACAAAATGGAAACCCGTGAGACTTCGAAAGACAAAATATTCAAAAAAATCATTCGATAAACTTGCTTATTGCAAACAAATACTATTTACGGGAAGCAGTATCACACTTACAAACCTCAATATCCTATTATAGTTAGCAATGAACTAGGTATTTTCACTTAGCAACCTGATTTATTGCAACCTGCAGGCTTCCTCTGATTAATGGCTTTAGGAACATGATTTTTACTGAATCGACAGCTTTAGAAAATCAGAAAAGTGATACTCCCAAGCTTTCACTGCAATATGAACAAATTGCTGAAGATACACACACTTTAAGGTCATTGGATTGGGATCGAAGCAGGTTTGATATTGAATTTGGCCTTCGAAATGGAACAACATATAATAGCTTTTTAATAAGAGGCAAAAAAACTGCTCTTATAGATACAAGTCATTTAAAGTTTAAAGATATTTGGTTTGAGAAGCTAAGACAAGAAATCAATCCAACAGAAATTGATTATTTAATAGTCAGTCATACGGAGCCGGATCATTCAGGACTCATAAAATACTTAATTGAATTAAACCCAAATATTGAAATCGTCGCATCTAAAGTAGCTATAAAATTCCTAGAAGATCAAATTCATCAACCTTTTAGCTCACGAGCAGTCAGAAGTGGAGAGGAACTCAATTTAGAAATTAATTCAATCAGCGGAATCGAGCATAAAATTGAGTTTATTAGTGCACCAAATCTACACTGGCCCGATACTATTTTTTCTTTTGATCACGGTACACAAGTTTTATATACTTGTGATGCATTTGGTTTGCATTATTGCTCAGAAAAATTGTATGACGAAAATCCAAGCTTATTAAATGAAGATTTTCGGTTTTATTACGACTGCCTAATGGGTCCTAATGCCCGCAGCGTAGTTCAGGCATTAAAAAAAATTGATGCATTGCCAACTATCAATACTATTGGTGTTGGACATGGACCAATCCTTAATTTTAATACGCAGTTATGGCTGAATCATTACAGAGAATGGAGTAAGCAAAGAAGTACAGGAGAAAATTACGCTGTGGTTTGCTATCTCAGCCAATATGGTTTTTGTGATCAGCTTAGTCAAGCAATTGCTCATGGCATAGGCAAGGCAAATGCTCCAGTCCAATTAGTTGATCTTATTGCTTCAGATACTCAAGAGTTAAGTGCTTTAATTAGTGACGCAAGTGCAGTCGTTGTACCAACTTGGCCCATCAAATCTGATTCAGAATTACAAAGCAATATTGGAACCCTACTTGCATCCTTAAAACAAAAGCAGTGGGTAGCAACTTATGACTCCTATGGCGGAAATGAAGAGCCTATTGACTTTATTACCAACCAATTAAGAAAGCTTGGACAAAAAGAAGCTTTTAAACCACTTCGAGTTCGTGACGAACCAAACAAAAGTGTTTACCAACAATTTGAAGAAGCTGGTACAGATTTAGGTCAAATTCTTACTAGAAAGAAAAACTTAGCTGCTACTAAAAGCATTGATGGAGACTTAAATAAAGCACTGGGTTGCATAAGTGGTGGACTCTACATTGTTACAGCGAAAGATAGTGAAGGCCCGGACAGTCGAGACGGTGCGATGGTTGCAAGTTGGGTTAGTCAAGCAAGTTTTGAACCCCCTGGAATAACCGTAGCGGTGGCTAAAGATAGAGCCATTGAATCACTATTACAAGTCAATGATCGTTTTGTTCTCAATATCCTTCAAGAAAATAACTATTTGCATCTCTTCAGACACTTTTTAAAACGTTTTCCACCAGGTGCTAATCGATTTGAAGGAGTTGAATTAATGAATGATCTTGCAGCTGGAGGACCAGTTCTATCTGATGCGTTAGCGTTCCTTTCATGTAAAGTTATTCAAAGAATGGAAACAACAGATCATTGGATCATTTATTCATCAGTTGAAAAAGGTAATTTATCTAATACTCAAAGTAAAACAGCAGTTCATCACAGAAGAGTTGGTAGTAATTATTAATAATGACATTAGAAAATATTTCTTCGCCAAATTTAAATACTTTCATAAAAAAAACCATTCAGATTCCCATTGAAGACAACTTCATTTGCTTAAGAAGCCTAAACCCAAAAAGAACAAGATTTGAAGTCGAATATTCTCTTGAAAAAGGTAGTTGCACGAATTCTTTTTTATTTAAGCCTTCTAAAGATGAACATTCTAAATCACAAGATTACATTTTAATTCACCCTCCTGGTTTAACATTTGAAAAAGAATTTTTAGACGAGTTTGAGACATTAATTAGCAGTTATTCGTCTGCAATAAAGTTAGTCATGGGTCATATCAATCCCAATAAAGTAGCTTTTGTGAAAAGAATGAATGTGAAATATAAAAATTTAACGGTTATTTGTTCTAATCCAGGTGCAAAATTATTCAAAGATATTTGGAATTTACGAAAACCCTCGCAAAATACAAATCCTAAAGAAGCATTGGAGACAGTTGAAGTTCTTCCAAATATACAAATCATTAAACAATTAGAAACTCTATCACTCGACAGTAATCTTGAGGTTACGTTCATTCCCGCGCCAACAGCTCGCTGGCCTGGTGGACTAATTGTTTTTGAAAAGCAAACTGGTTTATTGATGAGTGATAAATTGTTTGGTGCGCATGTTTATGAAGAAAAATGGGCTGAATTAAACAGCAGTAGCACGGAAGAAGAGAGAAGACATTACTTCGATTGTCTAATGGCACCAATGTCTACCCAAGTCAATAGTATTATCGAAAAATTTGAAGATTTTGAGATTGATACGATAGCACCCGGACATGGACCTGCAATCAGCGGTAGTTGGAGGAGTTTATTAAACAACTACCAAAGCTGGGGAGAAAGCCAAAAATACAGCAACTTAAGAGTTGCTCTATTATTTGCAAGTGCATATGGAAATACTGCTGCTATTGCTGATGCCATTGCTAGAGGAATTAGTAAAACCGGGGTCAAAGTTAAGATTATTAATTGTGAATTCACCGCATCAGATAGCTTAGTCACTGAAATTCGTAAAGCAGATGGATATTTAATTGGATCGCCAACATTAGGAGGACATGCACCCACCCCGATTGTTTCAGCACTTGGCTCGCTTTTGGCTGAGGGAGATAGAGCAAAACCGGCTGGAGTATTTGGAAGTTATGGATGGAGTGGGGAAGCTCTTGATTTACTTGAAAAAAAATTAAAAGATGGAGGCTTTAAATTTGGATTCGAACCTATCAAAATCAAATTTAGTCCTGATCCTTTAATGATTAAAAAACTTGAAGAAACAGGTATCCAATTTGGTAAGCAATTAATTAATGCAAAATTACGTCAACAAAGAAAGGCTAATGTAGGTTTAAATACAAGTAAAAGTGATCCAACAATTAATGCACTCGGAAGAGTCGTTGGATCACTATGTATATTGACTGCTCAAAAAGGAGATGAAGATAATCTGATTAGCGGAGCTATGGTTGCAAGTTGGGTTAGTCAAGCAAGCTTTTCTCCTCCTGGTATTACGATTGCAGTCGCTAAAGAAAGAGCTGTAGAAAACTTACTTCATACAGGAGATAACTTTGCTCTAAACATTTTAGAGCAAAACAATCACCAAAGCCTCCTTAAACAATTTCTCCAATCATTCAAACCTGGAGATAATAGATTTAACGATCTAGAGATTAAATTAAGTCCAAGCAATCAGCCATTATTAAACGAAGCTTTAGCCTGGCTGGAGGGTACAGTAAGTCAACGAATGGAGTGTGGGGATCATTGGGTGATATATGCTGAGATTAAACATGGAAAAGTCATTAAAAAAGATGGAGTAACAGCAGTTCATCATCGAAAAACCGGAGCGAACTACTAGATCCATTACAAAAACGACATCATCCATTCACACTTCTCTTTTGATTCACAATGTCTAATAAAAAGCTTCTTGTTATAGCTGCTAGTAATGGTGAAAATCTCAAACTAGCCAAAAGATTTCTAGTCGCAGGAAAGGCACTAAATTACTCATGCGAATTACTTGATTTGACAGAATCAAAAAATGCTTTACCTATATTTAATCCACGTCATAATTCAAAAGATAAAGCACCAGAAAATCTTAAGTCGGTCAATACTCAAATGGAGAGTCACTCACACTGGGTCATTTGTGCGCCTGAATATAACGGCTCAATTCCTCCAATTCTTACCAATGCAATAGCTTGGCTGTCTGTGCAAGGAACAGATTTTCGTAGTTTATTTAACGAACGTCCAATTGCAATTGCAAGTTTTTCAGGAGGAGGATGTATGGAGTTATTACTTTCGATGCGCATTCAATTAACTCATCTTGGAGCTTTAGTCTTAGGTCGTCAATTAGCTACGAATAAATCAAAAATAGCTGAGGATAAATCAATCAACGCAATTATAAATCAACTACTAAAACTAAATCATTCTAATTGATTCAATATCTAATCTTTACTGCTAATTAACTCATTACCAGATTTTTGCTCATACCATGTCTGCAACATTTTTTTTGCCATAGGTAGAGCATGAACTGAACCTCCACCAGGAGTATTCTGAGCAAATGCAACAATAACAATTTCTCCAGAGTCATAAGGTGCAAAGCCAGCAAACCATGCATGATCAGTACCTCCACTACTATCTTCTGCTGTTCCAGTTTTACCTGCGACTGGAGGCAGAATAGAAGTATCTAGATTTATTCCCATACCAGTACCACTAGTTACTACCTTTCGAAGCCCACGACGAATTGTCTCGATTGTCTTATCTTGAATGTCTACTTTCTGTAAATATTTCTCTGATCTCCAGTTGATATTGGCATCAACTAAATGAGGAGTAATCAAATATCCACCATTTGCAAAAACTGCATATGCTCGTGCTAATTGTAGTGGAGTAACTAGAACAACAGATTGACCAATAGATGCACTAGCCATATCCTCTACTAGCCAAGGAGTTTCCCCAGGCTTCCCCCACCCACGACCCTCGTCAGCCCATTTCTTATTCCCTACTAAGCCTTTATTTTCATCGAGAAAAGTTTCTATCCCCGTGTAATTATCGAAGCCAAGTTTTATTGCAGCATCATATAACGCCTCCGAACCAGAACCAACCCCAACTTGATAGAAGAAAGTATTACTAGAAACTCTGAATGCATCTTCATATCCAATCCAGCCAAAACCTCTTTTATTATATTCTGGAAAACAATGACTACCATATCTAATACAAGGAACCGTATTTAATTTTTGACTAGCAGGAAATTTACCACTTTCCATACCTGCCATAGCAGTTACAAGCTTCCATGTACTTCCTGGATCGTATGCATTAAATGCTCTACTCAAAAGAGGAAGATTCGGTGACAAAAAAAGATTGTCATATTGTTCATTTGTAAAAGGCTGAGAAAAGAAATTAAGGTCGAAAGTAGGTTGGCTAGCAATTGCTCTAATTGCACCTGTATTTGGATCAATCGCTACTATCGCTCCACCAGTTTTGTCGGACAAAACTTTTTCTGCTGTACGTTGTAGCTCCAGATCAAGAGTTAATTTGATATCCTTACCAGCTTTTGGCAACTTTAACCCTAAGCTGCGTTGAACCGTACCTAGTGAATCAATCTCAAGCATTTCACCTCCCCATTTTCCTCTCAATTCAGATTCCAAAGCAGCTTCTATACCTTTCCGTCCGATTCGATCAGATAATTTATAACCTCTTTCTGAAAGCTTAGAAAACTCATCTTGAGTTATCAACTGTGTATAACCCAAAGCATGAGCAGCTAGAGAGCTATAAGGATAATTTCTAACTAAACCAACATCTATTTGAGCTCCATACAAGTTATTCTCTTGTTCTTTAAACCTAATAACTTGCTCTACCGATAAATCAGTTAATAAAACTTTTTTATAAGGAGTTTCGGAATTACTTCTATTAAATGCAATCTCTAATTGATCAGAAGAAACATTTAATAAGTCAGATAATGACTTTCTAAGATTAATCCATGCATCATTAGTTATCAGTCTAGGTTGAATAGATAATGAATAAAAAAGTTTATTATCAGCCAGAACTACACCATTACGATCTAATAATCTTCCTCTTATTGGTGGATTAGCAATTAACTTAATTCTATTTTCTTCTGAAAGCTTTTTATAATAGGATCCATTAATTATTTGTATCCAAAAAAGACGCACACCTGTTACTGAAAAAATTAGACAAATAAACAAAAAGAAAATTAGAGGTTGCTTGAAAGCACCTACATGCTTTTTAGAACTGAGATGTAATTTTTCTTTTTTCTTCATCTAAAAAAATCAAGAATATTGATTAATCATCTATATTTAATGAGTCATTATTGAAAAGACGCCTCAATTGATCTAATTCCTCATTAATTCTATTTAAAGTGAAAACTAAAGAATCTTGATCATTGCTTTCATAATCAGGATAATTCTCTTCAACAGTTACATCAACTGAAACCACTGGATAACCTAAGCCAGGAATTAATTGATCAATCTTATCCCTCACTGTCTTTGCAGAGGTTGCGCCATCTACCTGGAATTCTGAAAATGGATCTTTTGATTTGCATACATCCATTATTTTTTGAAACCCACCAGTTTGAGCACTATGAATAATGCCCATACCAAAAGGCAAAACAGACTCGATTGCAAATAAATGCAAATCCCTTAATTGATCTTTAGCCATAATGGCTTTATAAAAACTACTTAAGAATACCTGTTTCTGACGTTGGGAAGTAAGGAGTGCAACTATTATGTGAAATACCTATGGACCAACCAGCAAAAATTGAAATCACAATTATTGCAGAGAATGGAAGGAAAGCTTGATGGGTAGTTTCAAGAGTTAACCATTCCCTCCAACCTCTTACAAAACGTTCTCTAGCAAACCTATTACGCTCTTTAGAAGCTTGATTAATTTTTTTTCTAAAAGATTTTTCTACCCAACGCTCAAAAGATTTTTTTTTAGTAACTGCCATTTTTCTCTCTACTTCTAACAATTGTCCTGCAGTAAGATGAGGGTGAAAAGTACCTATTAATTCAAGCGTTTTTAAAAACATTTCAACTGCTGCGTCTTTAATAAGACGCTCTTCCTCTGAAAGAAAAGTCCAATCAATTTCAGGATAAAAACGAGCTCTATTAAGACTGATCTGCTCCTCTCCCAGCTGTCCAGGCTCTCTCAACCATCTATCAGTATTGTTGTCGAAACGTCGCCAATATAGAAAAGGATTAATATAAATAACCTTTCCTGAGATAGTTATACTATCCTTCTGAAGCCGTCGGCTTAACTGCAAATCGGTCTGTTGTGCAACTATCAAAAGTAATCAGCTATTGAACTAAGTTATCTTTTTTTTTGGAAGTAGACCACCCCCCGCAAATCAGATCACACAAATAAGCGACATCCCAATTGTTCTAACTTCAAAAGGTACCAATAAAATTAATTTGATCAATTTCGATGTATTTCACTATTTTTCACTGGGAATGCTATTTCAATTAGATTTCATAGTCATTTTCTCTGAAAAAGGATCCAAACTTTTAGTGTAAGTTAGTATCTTATTTACTAAGTTTTTGCAGAACAACAATTATTCAGTTATGTTCATTGTGAACAAATTCAAATAAAATCAATGCTCCGTAAGCAAGAAAAAAATGCTGTCACAAGAGGAATTATCCTTGCTATTGGATGGGGATGGGGTTTAGATAGATTTTATGAAGGTGACAAAAAAGGAGGGATTCTTTCAATTATCGGCTGGGGAATTATCTTTACTAGTTTTCTATTCTTCAAATGCTCGAATATCGAATATGTTGATGGTGTAAAAGATTATTCAAACTACAGCCCAAACCCTCTGATAATACTGCCTTTAATTGCTGGTTTATACGGAATCTATTTAATTCTTCGAAAAGGATTTAGATTAGCAAAACAGTTTGAGAACGCAGAAGACTAAGCGATTTAGAAGATAGAAAATCTATAACGCTTCAGGATCTAAGTCATTTTGTTTTTTAAGAGTGACAAAAAGTCCTCGTAGGAGTAAAAATAAATTAACAGGACAACTCCTCACACAATCGTTCTGTTCCAAAAAGCACCTAACCTCTTGCAGGCAGGGTGCTTTTTAATGACTAAATATTCAAATTGGCACATTTGACAATCAATAAACTCATCCGAAAGCACTTGAGTTCCAGATCAAAGAGATAAAATAAAATTGTGAGGAGTTGAGATCCTCCGCTGTGGAAACAAGGACACACTTGCGCCTGATCTCCGAAAAGCCGCCTTATTTTACGAAGCGGTTTTTTTATGTCTATTTGTGAGGCTGCGAAAGAAATTAAAGAGATAAACAATGAGAACGGTTTTCTCCACCATTTTTAAGAAATGGATATCAAAAAATCGCTTAAATTAAAGAATTGATCCAATTTCAATGACTAACGAAAATAACCATGAAAAAAAATGTGGTAAAAAAGGTACAGCGATGTTTGCTTATGGCATTATTCAACTAGGTTCTAGTGTTGTTTCTGCAGTTGCTCTTGCTGCAATTGCATTGAGTTTTTGCTCATTGAAAAAAGAAGCAAAAGTATTCAACGAGTGTGTCGAAGAAATGCAAGAAAGTGGTAAAAGTTCTTCAAGTGCAGTTCGCTTCTGCAACGGCGGTAATTAACTACTCTGTTGAATGAGTAATAAATTTATTACACCAATCAAATGATTGACTTATATGGGACGGAAGTTTTTCGTCCCTTACTTCCAATCTTAATAAATGATTAGTTGCGCAAAAAATAAAAATTATATTGCTGAATTATCCCTGATTTCAAGAGATGCCCTCGTTTCATCAACAAAATGTATTTCTAGCTCATTACTAAAGATATCCGTGCCATTAGAGGGAAAAATAAGAGGTAAGTCTCTGTAAGTAAGTAAGCAATTTTCCATATTTAATTCTTTCGATGAAAAATTTCCATCATGCGGTCCACCCTCTGTCTTAAATTCTCCTGCCTCAGTTCTTATCCAAATAATAAACCAATCAAGTTTTTCAAATTTTTCTAGTTTAGCCTCATTCCATTCGTGGTAGTCATCAGAATCAAAAAAATCCATCAATTCAGTCTCTACGCCCTCACCATCAACTTCAATTCCGCCTTCCTCCAAGTGTATTTTATATTCCTCTGCTCCGTCCTCTTCAAGAAGAACTTCGTTATTAAAAGTCTTCTGTGCTAGAGCCAACATCTCTTCTTTTCTATCGTCAAGGATCTTGCTAATAACCATATCTTCGTCCCAATGACGCTCATCAATAATGTATCGAAGAGAACCAAATCTTGCTGCAAGAGACTTATTAGCTGCATCTTTAGCAATTTTCGCTGCTTTTTCACTATCTTCATCAAGTTCCTGCTTCAATCGTTTTAAGTCGCTTGCTAATGCATCCATTTTTTTATAGAACTCGCCATAGTATTTTCCCGCTCTCGTTTTTTCAGTTGAGTAAAAAACCTTGACGTATTGAATATCCCCATTATAAGTAACTTCAAATGACATTGAACCAAACTATCTCTTAATGAAATGATAGTGAAACTACAGCATATTGTGCCATAAAAGTATATCCACTTGTGATGTCTCTAAATAGAAATGAATATCAAGAGAAAGCTTATTCTTCCTATTCTATAAATTCAATTCACGCTATGGGAATGGTTTCAAGTAAGAGTAAAATTCATAGTAAAATTTCAGGAGACAATTAATAGAAACGAGGTAGATGGAGAAATCTAATAAAAAAAATGAAGAGAACAAGAAAGCTAATGATATTACATCATTCCCAGTTCCATTTGATTTAGAAAGAAATGATAATAGTATTTCCATACCAACTAATACCACAGCGACACCTTCTAAAGAACAAATAATTAATCAAGCATTTCAACTTCATTCACAAGGCAATATTCAAGAGGCTGCAAAATATTATCAATATTTTATCAAAAAAGATTTTAGTGATCCAAAAGTTTTTTTTAATTATGGAGTCCTTTTAAAAGATCTTGGCAAATTAAAAGAAGCAGAAGTAGCTCTAAAAAAAGCAATTAAAATAAAGCCTAATTTCGCCAATGCTTATTTAAATCTAGGTATAATTTTGAAAGATCTAGGTAACATAAAGGAAGCACAAGCCTCAACTCGCAAAGCAATTCAAATTGATCCTAATTATGCAGATGCTTATTACAATCTCGGAGGCATGTTAAAAGATCTTGGCAAATTAAAAGAAGCAGAAGTAGCTCTAAAAAAAGCAATTGAAATAAAGCCTAATTTCGCCAATGCTTATTTAAATCTAGGTATAATTTTGAAAGATCTAGGTAACATAAAGGAAGCACAAGCCTCAACTCGCAAAGCAATTCAAATTGATCCTAATTATGCAGATGCTTATTACAATCTCGGAGGCATGTTAAAAGATCTTGGCAAATTAAAAGAAGCAGAAGTAGCTCTAAAAAAAGCAATTGAAATAAAGCCTAATTT
>QCIQ01000006.1 GCA_003216595.1 Prochlorococcus sp. AG-402-M18 | reverse complement strand
GGACTCAAGCAAGCCTAACAGATAAACAAGAAATGTTAAATTTGAAGAATTCTGCGCCAAAATGGATGACAAAGGCAAGAGTCAGCCATGAGTGGAGCGGAGTAAGAGCTAGACCAATAAACGAGCCTGCTCCCTTGCTAAAAAACTTGGAACCAGGTTTATTAATTAATACAGGTCACTATAGAAATGGTGTTTTATTAGCTCCTGCATGCGCAGAATGGATTGGACTTCAAATAGAAGGCCAAATAAATATAAATTAAATAATAATATCTATTTACTTAGTCTCGGTAAAATCAGCATCAATAACCTCATCTCCATCGTCTTTACTGTCAGAATTAGAATCATCTGCAGCTTGAGACGCAGCATTTGCTTGTTGATATACAGAAGCTCCTAAGGAATACAATTCTTGTTGAAGCTCCTCAACTAAAGACTTCATGCTTTCATAATCATCTTTTTCAGTGGCCTCTTTCAACTTGACGCGTTTCTCTTCAACTTTTGCCTTTGATGCTTCATCAACTTTATCGCCTAGCTCACCAATTTGTTTTTCAGCTTGATAAACAAGTGTTTCAGCTTGATTTTTAATATCAATTTTTTCACGCTTTTCTTTATCAGCAGTAGCATTCATTTCTGCGTCTTTGACCATTTTATCAACTTCGTTATCAGATAAAGTTGATGCTCCAGTAATAGAGATACTTTGCTCTTTACCACTTCCTTTATCTTTTGCATTGACGCTCAGAATTCCATTAGCATCGATATCAAAAGTTACTTCAATTTGAGGCACACCCCGAGGAGCAGGAGGAATTCCATCTAAACGAAATGTTCCTAGACTTTTATTGTCAGAAGCCATCTCGCGTTCACCTTGTAAAACATGAATTTCTACATTCGTTTGTCCATCAACTGCAGTTGAATAAGTTTCAGCCTTTTTAGTTGGAACAGTAGTGTTTCTTGAAATCATTTTTGTCATCACCCCACCCAAAGTTTCAACACCAAGAGATAAAGGAGTTACGTCAAGTAGCAAAATATCTTTAACTTCTCCTGCAAGAACTCCCCCTTGAATCGCGGCTCCAACCGCTACTACTTCATCTGGATTAACTGTTTGATTTGGATCCTTAGTTGTTACTCTTTTAACTAACTCTTTAACCGCAGGCATTCGGGTAGAGCCACCAACCATAACTATCTCATCAATTTCTCCAGTAGATAATTTTGCATCTTTCAAAGCTTGTTCTACCGGGACCCTACACCGATCAATAAGGTTTGCAGCAAGTTCCTCAAACTTTCCTCTTGTGAGGGTCAAATCAAGATGCTTGGGGCCTTCGGAAGTCGCTGTAATGAATGGAAGGTTAATTTCACTTTGAGTAGCATTTGATAATTCAATCTTGGCTTTTTCAGCTGCTTCAGTTAAACGTTGAAGCGCTTGCTTGTCTTGGCGTAAATCAATTCCTTCATTACCTTTGAATGTAGAAGCTAAATGATCAACAATAACTCGATCAAAATCGTCTCCACCTAAATGAGTATCGCCAGATGTAGAGAGTACTTCGAATACTCCATCACCTACTTCTAGTACAGATACGTCAAAAGTACCTCCACCTAGATCAAAAACTAATATTCTCTCATTACTTTTTTTATCTAATCCATAGGCTAGAGCAGCAGCAGTAGGCTCATTAATGATCCTGAGAACTTCTAACCCTGCAATCTTTCCTGCGTCTTTTGTAGCTTGTCTCTGTGAATCATTAAAATACGCTGGAACCGTAATGACCGCTTGAGTAACTGTTTCACCTAAATATTTACCTGCATCATCTGAAAGTTTTCTTAAAACTTGAGCACTTACTTCTTCAGGAGAAAACTGCTTATCAAGTATCGGGCACTTTAATTTAACGTTGGAACCTGCTTTTTCAACACCGTAACTAACTTCTTTTGATTCATCATTAACTTCATCGACTCTACGTCCAACAAATCTCTTTGAGGAATAAAAAGTGTTTTCTGGATTCATAACAGCTTGGCGCTTAGCAATTTGCCCAACCAACTGATCTTGATTTTTTGTATATGCAACCACGGATGGAGTTGTTCTAAATCCTTCAGCATTTGCTATTACTGTAGGCTTACCGCCTTCCATAACAGCAACGCAACTATTTGTAGTTCCAAGATCGATTCCAACAACCTTCCCCATGGGTGAGTAGCTCCTTTAATTCTTTCTTTAGCTATCATCCTCGTCAGTGAAACCTATTTGAGGCGAGGCGTGGTTCCCGAACAGTCTCTTCTCCATTTTGAATCAACATCATCAAAAATGAGTACTATCACTGGAAAAACTAATCTAGTAGGACTGCTTGGGCAACCAGTAAATCATTCACTTTCTCCGCTTATGCACAATGCCGCATATGAAGAAATGGGATTGGACTGGTGTTATGTTGCAATGCCTTGCGAAAGTAAAAATTTAGAGAAAGTCACACAAGCATTAAGGTATTTAGATTGCAAAGGATTGAATATAACTATTCCTCATAAGCAAGAAGTTTTAAAAGCTTGTAATAAATTAACTGATATTGCTAATAATATCCAAGCCGTTAATACACTAATACCAGAAAAGAATAATCAATGGATAGGCGCAAATACTGATATAGAAGGATTCTTAGCACCATTAAAAAAACATGATTTTAAGGATAAAAATGTTGTTGTTATAGGTTGCGGAGGCAGTGCTAGAGCAGTAGTAATGGGATTAAATAGTTTAAATATTAAAAAAGTAACAATAATTGCTCGAAACAAAAATTCTTTAGATATTTTCGTAGAAAATATGAGTCATTTATTATCTAAGAGAAACATATCCATTGAAGGTATCAATAATAAAGAATTAAATGTTTCACCTTATATTGAAGATGCAGATTTAATTATTAATACAACTCCAATAGGGATGAATAGCAGAAAAAGTAAACCAGAAAATGTTCCTCTTGGTAATGAAATATGGAACTGTCTATCTAATAAAACTATTTTATACGATTTAATTTATACTCCAAGACCAACAAACTGGTTAAAACTTGGGCAACAAAAAAATTGTTTTACAATTAATGGTCTAGATATGCTGGTCGAACAAGGAGCTTTTTCAATAAGACTTTGGAGTGGTATAAAGGACGTACCTATCCAGACAATGAAATTAGCTGCAGAAAAACATTTAATGCTTTAATCTAAAAGAAAAGGATTGATGATGCCTTCACTACGAGCAAGAATATTAGGAGTTATGCTGTATATGATTCCATGGGCTGATTCAATTACGTTTGGCAATCATTTATATATTAAATATCCTTTTATTCAAATTATTCAAATACCGGCTATTCCAATAATCTTACTTGAAAAATCACTACCTTTTGGAAGTTTATTATTATTTCTAGCGATCTTTCTTGGACTAGTCAGAAATAATAAAATTTCTTATTTTTTACGTTTTAACGCACTGCAATCATTATTAATTAATATTGGAATAATCATAGTAAATTTTATTTTTGATATTATTTTTAGTCCATTTTTAAACTCATTAATTATCAGAACATTCTCGAGTACTTTATTAATCAGTCTTTTTTCATTGATTGTTTATTGTGTTTGGTCTTGCACACAAGGGAATGAACCTGATTTACCAGGGGTAAGCCAAGCAACAAAAATGCAATTGTGAAAGTTACCACTTCGGTATAAGATTAAAAGTCCGTCGCTCTTAATGAGCCATACAGTCCTAGTCGGGAACCTCAATCTATGTCTGAAAAACCTTATTACGAAACCATGTACATTCTTCGTCCGGACATACCGGAAGAAGAAGTTGATAGCCATTTAAAAAAATATAGTGAAATTCTTGAGAAGTCGGGAACTGAAGTATTAGACAGTCAAATGAGAGGTAAAAGAAGACTTGCTTATCCCATTGCAAAACATAAAGAGGGGATCTATGTGCAATTAAGCCATACAGGCAATGGGCAGCAAGTTGCAACCCTAGAGAGAGCAATGAGGTTAAGTGAGGATGTTATTCGTTACCTCACTGTTAAACAAGATGGGCCTTTACCAACTCCAAAATCCACTTCTAAAGATGATGAAACTGAAACATCTGAAACTAAAAAAGAAGAAATAAAACCTACTGAAGACAAAACTGAATCAACTGCTAAAGAAGAGAAGAAAGAAGAGAAGAAAGAAGACCCTACGAAATAAAAGACAAGAGCCAAATAAAATTCAATAATTTATAATTTTACTTGTTTATCCAAGACCAAATTCGACTGGGCAATCCCCATACATAAATAAATCCTTCAGCTGATTTGTGGTTAAAATTATCCTCACTTCCATAAGTAGACATATCTGAAATGTACAAACTATTTTCTTTTGACTCTCGACCAATAACATCAGCATTACCCTTGAATAGCCTTATCCTGACTGTTCCATTAACTTGCTTTTGAGAATAATTAATAAATCCATCCAAAGCTTCTTTTAAAGGACTTACTAATGGACTTTTTGATTCTTCTTGAGCAATTGAGCTAAGCCAAGTCGCTTTGACATACGAGGCTTGATCAACTCCAGGAGGAATTCGATTGATAAGAAGATCAAGTAAGAAGTTTTGATCGATTTCTTTATCTGGCTTTTCTAATAACTTTGTTAAAGCTTGAGTCTGTTTTGCATCTAAAGGAAGCGGAGGGATCCCTAACGCTTCTCTTTCTGCAACATGTGATAAATAATTTTTAAGCATTTTTAAATCTCAATAGAGAATGTATTTGAGTGAGAACCTTTTGTTTTCATTGTTTACAACTGCATGTTTCTTGAACAAACATTCAGATAATGCAACTTATTACCCCCTATGACTGATACTTCTCTAATCTTATATCTATGATCACGCTTTAAATGTCCACCTCATCATATTTTTCAATGGTGGATAGCACCTCCGACCTTCATGTTGTTGAGACTCGTCCATTAATGTCACCAGCATTACTTCATAGAGATTTGCCTTTAGATAAAGCAGCCTCTGAAGTTGTCTCTTCTACTCGAAAAAAGATTCAATCAATTCTTCATGGTTTTGATCCAAGAATTTTAGTTATTGTTGGACCATGTTCAGTACATGATACTGATGCTGCTATTGAATACGCACATCGCTTAGCTCCATTGAGGGACAAATATAAGCAGCATCTAGAAATTGTTATGCGTGTTTATTTTGAGAAACCTCGCACAACTGTTGGTTGGAAAGGACTTATTAATGACCCTCATCTTGACGATTCTTACGATATAAATTCTGGTTTAAGAAAAGCAAGAGGTTTATTGCTTGATTTAGCCAAAAAAGGAATGCCTGCAGCAACTGAATTACTTGATCCAGTTGTTCCTCAATATATTGCTGATTTAATCAGTTGGACTGCTATTGGAGCAAGAACAACAGAGAGTCAGACTCATCGTGAAATGGCTTCTGGATTATCAATGCCGGTTGGTTATAAGAATGGTACTGACGGGACGGCAACGATTGCGATTAATGCAATGCAAGCGGCTTCAAAACCTCATCATTTTCTAGGAATAAATAACGATGGTCATGCTTCCATAGTGAGTACGACAGGCAATCCAGATGGTCATCTTGTTTTAAGAGGTGGTAAGAATGGAACTAATTATCATCTTGATGCAATTAATTTAATTGCAGATGAATTAGCACAATTTGAGATGCCTGAAAGAGTTATGGTTGATTGCAGTCATGGCAACTCAAATAAAGATTTTCGTAGACAATCAGAAGTTTTGCGAGATGTTGCGTCACAGTTAAAAGGTGGATCAAAGAATGTAATGGGCGTCATGATTGAAAGTCATCTTGTTGAGGGTAATCAGAAATTAAATTCAGATTTGTCAAAACTTACCTATGGGCAAAGCGTTACGGATGCATGTATCAACTTTTCTACAACTGAAGTTTTATTAGAGGAACTAGCTGAATCAGTCAAATAAATGTAGTGAGTTTTTATATTCCTACTAACCAAATCCCTATACAAGTTACTCCAATAGGAACAGTTAAATTATCAATACCCCAAGGACTTATTTGTTCTAATAAAGTTGCTATTAGGGAGATGACTACAATTTCTAGAGGCTGTATGCCTAAATTATTAGTTGAAGAGATAATAGAAGTCGTTATAGCTACTACTGACCCCATTGTTAATGTTCCAATAATCGATTTCGTTTGACCCAGTATTGACCATTTTGGAGAGTTAATAGATCTGCCTATTAAACCTGCTAATCCATCACCAAAAGCCATTGATAGTATTCCTATGGAAATAGAGGATGCATAGCGAGGCCAAAAAAGTAAAAGTAAAAGTGTGATACTGATACCATATGCAATTGTTCCAAAACTTTTTCTTTCGATATCCTCAATGGCTGGTAATAAACGATATTGGTAATTTACACCTAAGGCTATGGTGATCAATAAGGCGGTTAAGAAAGCTATATTTTTTGGAATATCAAATAACCAGGCTAAAAGAATTACAGGACCTGTTCCAATATGAATAATTTTTCTACTTAACTCTTCTTTTTTAGGAAAATATCTTTTAGATAAAAATGCAATCAATAAAATTATAATTATCCATAAAGCAATAACAAAAATAGCTATTTGAATAGGCAATGTTTAAGCAGCGTTTTGATGAGTAGTCATTACCCTCAATTTTAAAATTGCTTTTGCTTCAAGTTGTCTTACACGCTCTCTCGAAACATTTATTTGTCTTCCAATTTCAGCAAGAGTTAGTGGTTCTTCACCATCAAGGCCAAAGCGAAGTCTCATGATTTTTTGCTCTCTCTCATTTAATTGAGATAACCATCCTCCAAGGTGTTCTTTTTGAATACTTCTATCCATCCCTTCCATGGGCTCATCAGAATTTGGGTCTGGAATTAGTTCTCCAAGAGTACTACGATCTTCTTCGCCTCTTGCATGAGCATCAAGAGACGCACATGGCGCGCTTTGCGATACTAGATCTTCTAGATCTTGAGGTTCAATTCCCATTGCGTTGGCCAACTCTAGTCGATTTGGTTGTCTGCCAAATCGATGAGATAATTCACGCGATATGCGGCGCATTTTTGAGAGTTTTTCGCTGATATGTATTGGCAGTCGAATAGTTCTAGCACTGTTATCAATGGCACGAGTCATCCCTTGTCTTATCCACCAATAAGCATAGGTTGAGAATTTATAACCCATTGCAGGATCAAATTTATCAACAGCTCTTTCTAAGCCAATGGCACCTTCTTGAACCAAATCCAGTAATTCGAGTCCTTGATTTTGATATTTTTTTGCAACACTTACAACAAGTCTCAGATTTGCAGCCATCATACGATCTCTTGCTCGCTTACCCATTTTTATTTTGTGTTTCTGACGGGTCGATCGTTGTTCAAGAGGAAGGTTCAACAAATCTTTCATTTGTTGTACATGATGAGCAAGCTCAATTTCTTCTGCAGGAGTCAGAAGAGGGACTCTTCCAATACTTGTGAGGTAGAAACCTATCGCATCAGTAGCTAGACGATTACTTTGTCTTCTAGAACCTCGAGATTTTTGACTACTTACAGTTGATGTAGATAGTTTTTGATTTGTGCTTGCCGAATTAGATTTCTCTGATGAAACATCAGAAATTTCCTTGGCAGATTCCAGCGGGATCCCCATCACCCTGGCCTCTTGAAATTAGATTTATTAAGAAGTTAGCACTTATAAGGAGAAGTTGACTAATTGAAACGAAAAATTTATGACTTTTTGCCTAATTAGGTATAAAGCGCATCAAAAAATTAGATTAAATGTTAAAAAAAAAGTTTTAATATTTTTAATTTTCTTCTTTTTTGTATAGTTTAATAATTTTTTCTTGAATATATTTTTTCTTATCATTCAAAATTTGATTTTTGGTGTAGCTACCATCACTTTGCATGTTCCAAGAGTCTTTATTTGCTTCTAAATAAGAATCTAATAAATATTTAATTTCTCTTTTAATTTTATTGTCTTCAATAGGTGTAACTGCTTCAACTCTTCTATCTAAATTACGTCTCATCCAATCGGCACTGCCAATAAATACTTCTGCATCACCATAGTTATTAAACCAAAAGATTCTTGAATGCTCTAAAAACCTACCAATAATGCTTGTTACTTTTATATTTTCGCTTAATCCTTGTTTTTGAGGATATAGACAACACATACCTCTAATTATAAGTTCAATTATTACTCCTTCCTGTGATGCTACATAAAGTAGTTTTATAATTTCTGGATCTACTAGGGAATTCATTTTGGCTATTATCCTGGCCGGCAAGCCATTTTTTGCATAATTGATTTCTCTTTTTATTAGTTTTTCTATTCCATTTCTAAGAGTTACTGGTGCAACTAATAATTTTCTGTAGGATTGTTGTTTAGCAAATCCAGTCAGATAATTAAATAGTTCAATAAGGTCTTGACCAAGCTCAGGTTGACAAGACAGCAAGCCAAAATCTGTATATGTTTTTGACGTTTTTGAATTATAATTACCAGTCCCAATATGAAAGTATGTTCTTAATCTGTTTTTTTCTTTTCTTATGATCAAAGCGATTTTTGTATGAGTTTTTAGTCCAATTACTCCATAGACAACATGAACTCCAGCCTGCTCTAATTGTTTAGCCCATTGGATATTATTGTCTTCATCAAATCTTGCTTTTAGTTCAACGAGAGCCATTACTTGCTTTCCCTTCTCAGCAGCTCTTATCAGTGCATCAATAATTAAAGAGTCTTTGGAAATTCTATATAAGGTCATTTTTATTCCCATTACTTGCTTATCTTCTGCAGCTTGATTAATAAATTCCTCGACTGACGTCGAGAAAAGATTATATGGGTGATGGACTAGTAAATCGTTACGGCGAATAATGGAGAATATACTTTTAAAATTACTTTTATTTCTAGTATCTAATTCTTCTTGTTCTCGCAACTGACTATTTTTGAGTGCATTATGAGTAACGCCTTGATGCTTTTTAAATTTTAATTGTGGAAGATTGAAAGTCGTTAATTCTATTAATTCATCTAATGCTAGTAATCCATCAATTTGATATAAATTTTCTTTGTCAATATTCATCCCTTCTTGTAAAAGATCAAGAATTACTTTTGGCGTATTTGTAGAGACTTCTAGCCTTACTACTTCACCTCCTTTGCGACGCTTGCGTAAACCTTCTTCTAGTGCGCTCATTAAATCATCAGCTTCAATATCTCGAAGCTCTAGATCAGCATCTCTTGTAACGCGAAAGAAAGAATATTCTTTAACATCCATACCAGGGAAAAGCATGGATAGATTATTAGCAATTATTTGCTCAATGGCAATCCCTGTATATTTTGTTGATTCAGTATCATGAAGTTCAATTGGAATACTTATAAATCTAGAAATACTCTCTCCAGGAATTTTGATGCGGGTAAATTGTTCTTTATCTGATTCACTATCGACGATTATTGCAGCTAAATTTAAACTAAGATTACTTATAAAAGGGAATGGATGAGAAGGGTCAACTGCTAAGGGTGTAAGGATTGGAAAAATTGCAGTTATAAAATAATTATCTATCCAAACCTTTTGTCTTTCATTTAACTCATTATATTCAAGTATAAATAAATTATTTTCTTTAAAATCTTCTTTGATATATTGTATAGTTTTAGATTGCTGCTTCTTTAAAATTGGATCTAAATAATTTCGAATTTCAATAAGTTGTTCTTCAGGTGATTTTCCATCTTGGCTTCTTTTTGAGATTCCACCTTCTACTTGTGATTTTAATGAAGCAACTCTAACCATAAAAAATTCGTCTAAATTATTGCTAAAAATTGAACTGAATTTAATTTTTTCTAGTAATGGCGTTGCCTCTTCTATCGCAAGTTCTAAAACACGTTTGTTAAAATCTATCCAACTGAGTTCACGATTAATATAAGTTTCATTATTGATTTGTGGACTAGTCATATCTATAACTAATTTATTCAATTTCTAATTATTACTTTAATATCTTGATCATCTATTAGTCTAGGAGATTGCTTTTTGCTTGGTAAGACTTTTTCCTGAAATTAAAAACATAACAAATAGTAGAAGTAATATTGTGCCAAAGAATGGACTTCTTGGACCTAAAAGATCATATGAGCGTCCCGCTGCTATTGCTCCAAGAAAAGTTCCCAGACTTTGTAAACCTTGTAGATTTCCCAATACTGCTCCTTGACCTATAGAACTTAGTCTTCTTGAAATTAGTGCTCTTAAACTAGGAGTTACTAGTCCAGTTCCCATTGCAAGTATTGCGACGCCAGAAAATACAAGTGGAATTGACGTGTTTATATTGGCGAGCGTTAAAAGAATGCATCCTGTCATTACAAAGCCAATACCAGCAAAAGTTAATCTCGACTCACCAAATCTTTTTACAAGAGGACCAATTAGGCCTCCTTGAACAATCATCGCAATAACTCCAACGACAATAAAAGCAGCACTACATAATTCAGGACTCCATCCAAATTTTTCTTTTAAATAAAGGACTAAAACAGCTGTAAAGCCATTAAACGCCATAAAGAAAACAAAGAACGATAAGCAAAGTCTTCTAGCTAAGGGGTTTTTAAATACAATTAGTAGCTGACTAATTGGATTCAAATCTCTTTTTTTTGGTAGTAAATTTCTTTTGTTTTTGGGCAATGTTTCCGGTAGAAACCAAATTACAAAAATAAGATTAAATATTGCAAATCCGCTTGCCACCCATACCGGTAAAGTAACACTAAATTTAGCAAGAGCTGTTCCTAATCCTGGCCCAAGAATAAAACCTAAACCAAACGCTACTCCAATTAATCCAAAGGTTTTTGCGCGATTTTCGGGAGTTGATATATCTGCAAGTATTGTAGTAGCAGTAGCTGCGGTGCCACCACTTATACCATCAATTATTCTGGCTAAAAATAGTAAAGATAAAGGTAAAGTTGAGGCCCACAAAGGTAAATAATTATCCCAATTCAGGCTTACAGTCAATGCAAATAGACATATTCCTATTACTGAACCAGATACACATGTGATCATGATTGGCTTACGACCGAAACGATCACTCATAGCTCCAATTAGTGGGGCTGCAGCAAACTGAGATATCGCATAAGTTCCAGTTAAAAAACCAAGAGTCGTTGCGCTTGTCGTGAATTGTTCTAATAAAAAAGGTAATAAAGGTAAAACAATGGTTTCTCCTAATCGATCATCTAGAAGTGTGATGAAAGCTCCTAAAAGTGTGGGAATTTTTAGCCTTCTCAATGCAAATAGCTCATAATTCATTCACCATCTCATACTGTCAGAGAACTTGGCTTCATTTTGTAAAAACAGTCTAAATCGATATTTGCGACCTTGTGAGAGTTCTGATGAAATGGCTCTCAGAGAAGTTTATGAAGATGCTATTCGAACTTGTGATAAATCCTTGTACAGCCAAGAACAGATTGAAGCATGGTCAGCATTAGCATATCTGCCTGGGATTTTAGATAAACCTTTGAAGCAAGGGGTGGGCTGGGTGAGTTGTGTTAATAAAACGATTGAAGCATTTGCTTTGAAATATCCCCATAATCGATTGGCATTGCTTTATTGCCGAGGTCGCTCATCACGGCAGGGGCATGCTACGGCTCTTTTAAATCAAATTGAAGAAGATACTCTTACAGATAAGCCAATAACTTTAAAAACCGAGGCAAGTTTATGTAGTTATCAATTGCTTTTACGTCATGGCTGGACAATTATTGCTCCTGAGGAAATACAAATAGGTGGGGTTTATTTTTTTCGTTATTTAATGGAAAAAACTTTGTATTAAATGTATTTTTCAAAAGTTCTTATGAATCAATATTTTTTTGCCTCCAATCAATTAATTTTTCTAAATGATTGATAGCAGATCCTGAATTGATTATTTTTTGAGCTTGAATAATTCCTTCTTTAATATCAGAGCTTAAGCCTGCATAAAAAAAGTAAATACCAGTATTCCACACTAGTGATTTAGTCAAAGGCCCCTTTCCAGTAAGAGCTTGTAAGGCAAATCTCTTCCATTCATTGATGTCGCTCCATTCAACATCTTGTCCTGAACATTCATAGTCTTTGGGGTGAAAAACTGTCCGTGTTCCAATTTGATTTTTGTACGTTCCAATTGTTGATGAACGACTTATTGAAAGATCTATTCCACCTTCAAGTCCTTTGATAGTCATCACATTTTGTTCTCCCATAAGCTCTAAGGTTTTCCAATGTCTTTCTTCAGTAGGAGAATGAACATAACCACTTATATGTAGATGACTTCCTTGATGACATGTCCAGATTAATTCCATACTTGCTAGAGGTGGGCGCTTACCTATTTGATCTCTATAAGAAATTAAATTTTCAGCTAGTGGAAAATGATCTGGCTGATGTATTAAGGCAAGATCGTTCTGGTTGAAAAAACTTTGCAGTTGTTCTATGGATAGACCGGTTAAATTTATTCCTAAGGCTTGAAATAGTTCGTTATGGGTAACACCGTATTTAACTGGCATACGAGAACCTCCATGCAAAATGACAGGCTGTTTCTGAGTAAGTAAAAGTAAAGTTGTTAAAGGATAAATCGGTGCTGTTTTTTTTCGACCATCAAAAGGCATCCCAAAAAATATAGGTTGACGTTGATTGCTGGGTGATTGAATTTTGGGTCCTAGTTCTATATAGGCATCAATCATCCCAGCTAATTCTTCAGGGATAGGACGTCTAATTCTATGTGCAATCATAAAGCCACCAATTTGTGCTGCACTTGCTTCTTCTTTTAGCATCAGCTTGAGAGCTGATTTAGTTTCTTCGCGAGTAAGACTTTTTCCCGTAAACTCACCACTACCTATTTTTTTTAAATAGGTTTTAAATTCTTCATATTTTTTTGTCATTAGAGTTTATATTTCAAAGTTCAGTTGTTTTTTTGCAAGTTCTTTGCGCTGAGAATTCTTTAAATTTTTAACTAAATCTAATAGAATATTTTTACTAATGTCAGTTCCGATTGAACCAAGAGCCATTAGTCCATAGTATGCAGATTTATCCGAGCCTTTTTTTATTACATCGCTTATAGCCATACAGATTTCTAAGCTTTCACGTCTTTGAATGATTGTCAGTGTTTTGATCACTATCTCTTCTCTGAAATCATTTAAAGGAGATTTTGCTATGTCAAGTAAATCACAATCAGAAAGTAAATGAGCTTTGAATTTTAATAGTTCTAAACCAGCTATTTTCATTTGTGCATTTTTTTCTTCTAATGTTTTTTTAATCAGTTCAATCGGTAAGGTTCCTCCCCAGCAAGCCAAAGCTTCTACGACTTTTATGTTCATTTTGTCATCACTATAAAGATGGTTTAAGAGCCATTCTTTGGCATCATCTTGATAAGTCAGTCCTGCAGCAAGGATTAGTTCATCTTTATTTCCATATGTTTTAAGTAGATCTTTTATTTTGATCCATCCTACTTTTGATAATTGTCCTAAACGAATTGCGATTTCTTGCCTGAGCTCAAAGTTAATACTTGGATTGTATGCATTTTTAAGCCATTCAGCGCTAGGCTTGGTTTTTTTTGCGTTATTAATGGTATCCCATATATTGCTTTCTTCAATAATCATAGAATTTAAATTTAGTAGATTAGAAAATAATTAATCAGAGTAATTTTTCAATTTACTATTTGTTTATTGATCAAGTCAAGTATCTGATTTGTTTAGAGTTTAATTGAAAATCTTTTAAGACCCTATTAATAACTATTAATAGTAGACATATCAAGAAAGCCTAGAATACAACTTTCTAGGCTTCTTAATTTAGTTTAAAATTTAATTTTTTTATCTTGCACCAAGTTGTGCTTCGAGTTCTCGTTCTAATTTTTCATCTTTTACGTCTGGTAATACATTAGAGATAGGAGTTTTGTGGGTGCTATAGAAAAGCATTCCAATAAATACCATTCCTCCAACAATATTTCCAATCGTCACTGGTAAGAAATTCCAAAAAATTACTTTTGTAAAAGGAATACCTGATCCAAGTAGAGGGCCAGTTGTATGCAAAAACATATTAACTACTATGTGCTCCATTCCCATTGTTTGGAATGCAGTTATAGGTAGCCAGCAAGCAAGTATCTTTCCTGGAACACTTTTACTTACAAGTGCCATTGTTACACCTAAACAAACCAGCCAGTTTGCAATTACCCCACGTAAAAATGCGAGGAAAAAACCAGTACTTCCAAGTGCTTCATATTTCACAATTGTGTTTGCTTTATGTATAGCTATGATTTTTGCTGCTACAACTGCCCATCCTTTTCCACCTTCAGCAGCAGCTAAAGGATCAACATTTCCAGCACTGGACAAGCTGATGGATAGTAGAACAGCAACAAATGCTGTACCTAGAAAATTACCGATCCAAACCCATAGCCAATTCCTTACAGTTGCAGACCAAGAACTCTTTCCAGCCCATACGGCCATTGGTAGTAACGCAAAATTACCAGTAACAAGCTCCATACCGAAAAGAACGATACTTGCAAAACCAAAAGGAAATATAAAAGAACCTAACCAAGGCATCCCAGATTGAATACCTATAGTAATTGCAAGACATGTCGCTAAACCTAAAATTGCTCCTGAATAGAAGCCTCTTATTAGCAAGTTTTTTACGCTTACAGATGATTTCTTGCCACCTGCAGCAATCATTCCATCTACCAATTCATTTGGTAGGACGTAGTCCATTTGAGAAGCACTTGAAGTCATAAATTTAAAAATTAAGAAAAATAATTTTTTATAAAATCGAATTAATTACTAATTCGATTCATAAATTTGGAAAAGATGTCGGGGCTGCCATTGGCTCGATCAATCAGCGGTTTATCTTTGCCAAGAGGACTAAACCAATTCATGAAACGGGAAATAGAATCTTTAGGTAAGACGTAGCTCATTTGAGAAGTACTTTGAGTCATAAATTTAAAAATTAAGAAAAATAATTTTTTATAAAATCGAATTAATTACTAATTCGATTCATAAATTTGGAAAAGATGTCGGGGCTGCCATTGGCTCGATCAATCAGCGGTTTATCTTTGCCAAGAGGACTAAACCAATTCATAAATCGAGAGAATGAACCAGATTTTTTACTTAAAAATATTTTTTCTTTTGCCTCAAAATTTGAAATAAGTAAATCTTTTAGTACATCTTTTAATTCATCTTGAGGGACAGATTTTTTTATTAATTCTCCTAATTTATAATTAGGCCCTTGTGATCCACCAATGCTTATATCATAAGCTTCAACAGTTTTTCCTTCTTTGTCTTTAGCTTTTTTACCCGTTAAACCAATTCCTCCCATGTAGGCTTGACCACAACTATTAGGACACCCGGTCCAATGAATCTTTAATTCGTCTTTCAAATCTAATTCTTTGTCTAATTCATAAGAGATTTTTAAAGCTTGATCTTTTGTATTTGTCAGAGCGAAACCACAATAGGTATTTCCAGTACAAGAAACAGTACCTGCGGCAATATTTTCTGGTTTTAATGGAAACTTGTGTAAGATAGATTGCTCCTTAAATTCTTCAATTAGATTTGTATGTATACCAGTAATAATAATATTTTGGTCTTCGGTAAGTCTTATTTCTTTATCACCAAAATTCTCACATATATTTGCTATATCTTGTAAATCTTCAGCCAAAAGACGGCCTACTGGCACATGAATTCCTGCAAAATATTTACCTTCTTGTTTTTGAGAATGAATTCCAAAAAATGACCTTGGTTTATCTGAAAATATTGAACCTGGATCTTCTTTTAATTCTCCATATTGTTTTTCGATAAGATCTCTAAATTTTTCAACACCAATTTTATCTAAATAAAATCTAAACCTACCTTTAGGTCTTATATTACGTTCCCCATTATCTCTCCAGAGGGATAAAATAATTGATGTTAATTCATAAATTTTTTCTTCTTCAACCCATGCATTCAACGGAACTGCATATTCATTCATTACTGATGAAAGTACACCTCCAATCCAAACACTGAAACCTAAAACTCCATTAACTTTAACGGGATGAAAAATCAAATCATTATGTAAAAGAAAATTATCTTTTGATCCTGCTATAGCTGTGTTCCACTTCCTTGGAAGATTTGAAAATTCTGAGTTTCCTTTACCTTCATTAGTTAAATGATCTTGCATTTTTGATGTATATTTTCTTGTGTCTATAATTTCTTTTGGATCAACTCCAGCGATGGGATTTCCAGTAACATTTCTCGGATTATCAAATCCAGATTGAGTTGTCGATATGTTTACTTTTTTTAACCTATTTAATATCTCAGGCAAATCACTAATCAAAACACCTCTAAGTTGTATATTTTGCCTAGTTGTTATATCACAACTTCCATTTTCTCCATATCTCGCAACAATTGATGCAATTACCTTTAATTGTTCTGCATTAATTATTCCATTAGGTATTCTTAGCCTTAACATAAACTTTCCAGGGGTTTTTGGTCTCCAAAACATCCCATACCATTTCAATCTTAATTCTAAATCAGTTTTATCCATTTGCTCCCATCCCATTTCAGCAAATTTGTCTATATCCTTTCCTATTTCTAGTCCATCCTTAGCCGCTTTATTTTTTTCAACTTTATTTAGTTTTTTGCCTTCGAGATAGTATTGAACCATTTGTATTGAAAGTTGACATTTATAATTAACCTTTAAAATGTGAATTCTAGGTGTATCAGTTTTTACCATATTTTTTATTTATTTTGGTATCATTCAATACACCAAGTCTATCCATTTAATTGATTAATTAGTTTCAAAATTTCTCATTTAGTATTGGCGTCCAATTTCTCCGAGGCTTCTAATCGCTCCGCTTTTGAGCATTTCCCAAACCTCTTTCATAGCAAAGAGGTCTCTATGAAAAGTACTTTTGAATCTTTTTCTTCCTCTGTATTGAGTCTTCCTTCTATTAACCCCCTCTCCTCGACTGAAATTATTTGTTCCCGAGTATCTAGAATTTCTCATCATCTCAATTTTCATAAATTAGTTGAAAGTACTAATACATCTTTAGATGCCCATCCAAAGTTGTCTTTGTTACCAAATAGAATTAATTGTGAGCCTCCTCACCATTTACATTTACTAGTTCATGGTTCTCGAGGTGGTGAGATACATCCATCTCTTCTTTTTTTGGTTGACCAATTAAAAAGGGTTAAAAATCGCTCTGTTTCAATAGAGGCTTTAACTGATGACAATCCAGAACAAATTGACATCGGTAATAGGTCAGTGTTTTTAGTTCCTCTCTTTTTGTTACCTGGAAGTCATGTTTGTATTGATGTACCAAAAATATTTAAACGTTTGCAAGAAGATGGACAAAATATAAAATTGTTTCCTTTCCTAGGTTCTTTTATACCATGGCTATCATTAATAGATGATCTGATAACTAGTCAGAGTCCTTTTGTTAAACCTGCATTGATTCATCACCCTGTCTCTTCAGTTACTTCAAGTTTTTTTCTTAAGTCCTTAGAAAAATTCCTAAATATTCCTCTTTATTCATGGTCTAGATGGAATCAAGATACTTTTAAAAAGGAGAAGAATTATCTTCCTATTCCCTATCTTTTGACTCCCAACAAAAATGTAGAAATTGATAGTCAAGGAGAGCAGCTTAAATCTTTGCTTGAGATTGATATTATTAATCGTGGCCTTGTTAATATTTTGGGTAACTTGCCATGAATACACATCAGTTTGGCACTGTGTATCTTGTCGGAGCAGGTCCTGGAGATCCCGATTTATTAACAGTTAAAGCGCAAAAACTAATTAGTAAATGTGATGCGCTGGTATACGACTCTTTAGTTCCTGTAGAGTTACTTGAATTAGTTTCTTCAAATTGCCAACTCCATTCAGTAGGTAAGAGACGTGGTCATCATTCGGTTCCTCAGAGGACAACGAATGAAATTTTGTTTGATTTATCAAAGAGTTATTCTTCTATCGTTAGATTAAAAGGTGGCGATCCATTTTTGTTTGGTAGAGGTGCCGAAGAAGCTTCTTATCTTCATAAAAAAGGGGTTCCAGTACAAGTAGTACCTGGAGTTACATCAGGTATAGCTGCTCCTGCTTATGTTGGGATACCTATTACTCATAGACTTGCTGGATCTTCAGTCACTTTTGTGACTGGACATGAGGGGATTGATAAAAAACGCCCAGCTGTAAATTGGCGGTCTTTAGCGAAATCCAGTGATGGAATCGTTATATATATGGGTGTTCATAATTTAAAATTTATCTCAGCAGAGTTGATTGCTGGTGGTATGAATCCTGAGACTTCTGCGGCAGTTATTGAGCAGGGGACTGTAATTGGTCAACGTTATCTTAAAAGCCCTTTGGTAAAGCTTTTTGACCGAGTTCAAGTAGAAAATTTAAGGTCTCCTGCGATTGTTGTAATAGGTTCAGTTGTGGATTTTCAAGTAGAAGCTTGCTCTCCAAAGCCAGCTGAAGTGACATTTCCAATTCCTATATAGATAGTCTGTCCGATATTATTTTTTAGATTTTTAACAAACTCAGCCAAAATTCTTTGGGGTTAGTTGATATTTTTAACTCTTTTTTGTTTATTTTTTGAATTGGACGACAACTTAAACTATTGATTAAAAACCATTCATCATTATCTTGTGGTCTCGCTTCAATGAGAGCTTCTTTTATTATGTTCAACGCAATTCCTCGTTGACGCATTATGCCGGGTAGACAACCACTATTAGATGGTGGAGTCAACCAGTTATTTTCTCTTTTTACTAATATATTTGCTGTAGTGGCGCAACATATTTCACCTTGACTATTTAATAATAGTGCGTCATTAAAACCTGCATTTTTTGCTTCTAAGCGTGCTTGAATTCCTTGGCCATAAGAAAATGTTTTACAATAACTTAAACGGCTAAAAGAATTCCTTCTTTCAGTTTGACTAATCATTGTAGATATAGAGTCAAAATTTGGTTGATAAGAATCTATTTCCAACCAAAAACTATGAAGGCTTTTCTCGCTGATATCAATTCCACGTTGTTTGGATTCACCTCTGGTCCAATTAATACGAATGACTCCATTGATGTTATTTAATTGTGCTCGATTAATGCCATCTTCAATGAGTGAAATCAACCATTCTTTTGATGGTGGAGGATTCATTTCTAAAATACTTGCACTTTTTTCCCATCTATTTAAATGCTCATTAAGAAGCTGCGGAACTCCATTTAAAATTAAAATTGTTTCAAAGATTCCATCTGCAAAGTTGAGACCTCGATCATTAATTGGCACTTTTAAATCTTTGAAGATTCCCCAGTGACCATCAATCCATCCTAATTTTTCCTTCTTATTTTCAGTCATGTTAATGCATTTAAAAGTGGCATTAATTTCCAATGCATTTCTTCAGCTTCCTTTTGACTATCTGAATCTGCAACAATTCCACATCCAGCATGAGCACTGATAGAGGATTCTTTAATCATTAAAGATCGGATTAAAATATTGCTATCAAGGACCCCATCCCAATTTATATTTAATATTGATCCACAATATGGACCTCTCGCTGTTGGTTCAAGTTCATACAATCTTTTACATGCTCTAAGCTTCGGTGCTCCTGTTACTGAACCTCCTGGCCAGCATGCTTCAAGTAAGTCAACCCAAGTTTTATTTGTATTGAGTCTACCTTTAACTACTGAAGTGAGATGATGGACTTGTGAATAGCTTTCTAAAACTAGTAGATGAGGGACTTTGATTGAACCAGGTTGGCATACTCTTCCAAGATCATTTCTTAGTAGATCTACAATCATTATATTCTCAGCATGATCTTTTGGACTAGAAATAAGATCTGCTGCCCAATCAGCATCTTTTTCTGGATCTCTATCTCTGGGTCTAGTTCCTTTGATTGGTCTTGTTTCGACCTCACCACTGGGTATAGCTTTTAAAAATCTTTCTGGTGAAGTTGATATAATAGCTTCTCCTTTTGCCATTTGATCACCGATAATTACCCCAGCAAATGGAGCAGGGGAGTATTTTTTAAGTTTTGAATATACGTCTATTGGAGTCATGGACTCTGGTAGTAATGCTTGGCAAGAGGTGGTTAGATTAGCTTGAAAAATATCACCGTTAGCAATCCATTTTTTGATCTCATTAACTTTCTCAGAATATTCTTTACTGGTTAATTTCCATTTCCAGGATTCTAGGGGGATACTATGCTTGTACTCTTTTGGTTTTGTCGCTTCAGTGTTTGGTTTGGAAAGCTTGTCGTGAAAAGTATGGTCGAGAAAATTTTCCATAATTGATAGGCGCTTTTGATCTTGCCCCTCTAGCCATAGCTCTTTCTTTTGAAGATCAAATTTTAATATAGGATCATGAGAGGCTATCCACAAAGTTGCCATAGAACTTGTATGCCATGGATTTTGTGGCTCTGTCCAAGATGCGGCTTCATAACTCAGCCAACCAGTCCAGTGACCTTTCGGTAATTCGCGCAAAATTGTAAAAGGATTAGAATCTTTTTTTAAAATTTCCAATCCTCTAGAACAAAACTGTTCTAGAGGATCAATCGCTAAGGTCACCCATCTACCTAAATCTGTGCCATCACCATCTAGCCATATAAAGCCTGCATCTCCCCATTCTTGAATCAATTGATAAGCTACTAGCTCTGGTGATTTCCATTGACATAGTAGTCGTTTAACTTTATTCATTAGATGTTTTGACTACATAGATCTTCCCAACCTATTTCTTTTAATGCTTTATCTCTGATACGACAACTATCACATCTACCACACGGTTTATTTTCACCTTGATAGCAACTCCACGTTTTTTCTATAGGAATTTTTAAGCGTAATGCCTCTTTAAAGATTTTTGTTTTTTCCCAATCTAGTAGTGGAGCCCAGAGTTTTATACCTTTCCCCTCGCGTCCTACTCTGCTGGATAAGTTAGCTAATTCTTGATATGCCTCTAAATAATCCGGTCTACAGTCTGGATATCCAGAATAATCCATTGCATTGATGCCTAATGCGATTCGATTGGCTCCACGAGCTTCTGCAAGACTCAATCCAATTGCAACAAAGATAGTGTTTCTACCTGGAACATAAGTATTAGGAATAGTATTTTTTTGTATACCTTTAGTGGGTATTTTTTGTGACGTGTCGGTCAAGGAGGATCCACCCCAAGAAGATAAATCTATCTTGATTGTTATGTGATCCTCAAGATGTAAATCTTTTGCTAAAGCTTCCGCTGCTTGTAACTCTTTAAGATGTCGTTGACCATAATCAAATGATAGTCCAATTACTGTTTGTCCAGCTTCCATAGCAAGACAAGCAGCTGTCGCTGAATCAATTCCTCCTGAAAGTAATGCAATTGTTGTTTGTTTAATCATTATTTTTGTTTTTAAATCTAGACAAAATCTTATGTATAAAGATGGTCAGAGTACACCTAGCCATTTATGAGTTTGCATACTTAATCTCCAATCCGGATTGTTTTTTACAAACTTGATTGCAAGTGCTTGCCCCTCTTCATTTTCCCATCCTGCTTGTAAAAATAATTGAGGTTTAATTTTTCCATTGTCTTTTATTAAATCAGCCATTTTTTTTGCGAAATGTAAATCTTCAGTGTTCTGGATAACAACTTTCAACTCTTGGCAAGATAAAAGAGTATCAAGGCGTGGAGGAGAATGTCGTTTAGGCGATAATGTGATCCAATCTGGATTGCCACTTAGCATATCTACTCCACTGGTTTCTAGATGAATTGGAATAGACGCTTTCTTTAGAGTGAGCGTAGATTTTCTAATTTCTCTGCAGAGATCATCCAAATTATGATGTAGTGGTTCGCCTCCAGTGATCACAACAAAAGCTGCACCTTCTTTTTGGGCTTTGGCGGTGCTAATAGATAAATCTATCAAACTTTGTTGTGGATGTAGTTCTGAATTCCATGAATCTTTCGTATCACACCAAGGACATCCAACTTTGCAACTAGCTAATCTGATGAAGTAAGCGCTTCTACCAGCATGTTCTCCTTCTCCTTGTAGAGAATGAAAACATTCCACTACTGGTAGAGATGGTTTCATTTATTGCTGTTCTAGTGATTTTTTTTCAATAATTTTTGCTTGTGGACTGAATGCCTCACTTGGTGAGGATGGTACACGCATTTGTGCAGCTTGAATCAAACCACCAAATAAAGGGTGTGGTTTCCCTGGCCTAGAGAGGAATTCTGGATGATATTGACATGCAATAAAAAATGGGTGGTTTTTTAACTCTATTAGCTCTACTAATCGACCATCAGGTGAAGTACCGCTAATTACATATCCAGATTCCATTAGGAGAGTTCTATATGAATTATTGAACTCATAACGATGTCGATGCCTTTCGTAAACAACTTCTTCGTTATATAAATTTTGCCCATTTGTGTTTGCTTGAAGTCTGCAAGGATATACTCCTAATCGCATTGTTCCGCCTAGATCAACCACGTCTTGTTGTTCTGGTAGTAAGTGAATTACAGGATGTTTAGAATTTGGATTTAGTTCTGCACTAGAAGCATCTTCTAAACCAGCAATATTGCGAGCCCATTCAATGACAGCACATTGCATACCCAAGCAAAGTCCAAGAAAAGGTACTCTTTGTTCCCTCGCCCATCTAATAGCTGCTATTTTTCCATTTACGCCACGATTACCAAAACCTCCCGGAACGACAATTGCATCCATTCCTTGAAGTAGTTTTTCTGCTCCCTCTGATTCAATGTTCTCCGCATTGATCCAATGAAGATCTAATGAGGCATCTTGGGAAATACAGGCATGACGTAATGCTTCGACTACTGATAAGTAGGCATCATTTAATTGTACATACTTGCCAACTAATGCAACTTTGACAGAGGGGCCTGGATTGCGCAATTTATGAACTAACTGCTCCCAGGCTTTTAAATCGCTTTCATGATCATTTAGATCCAAGCAATCTAAGACTTCCTTGCAAAGTCCCTCATCTTTGAGAGCTAATGGTACTGAGTAAATACTGTCAGCATCAAGGGATGCTATGACCGCATCAGAGTTGACTCCACAGAAACCCCCTATTTTATTTTTCAAATCATCATTAATGGGCCTGTCACTGCGACAAACTAAAATATCTGGCTGAATACCTATAGAACGTAATTCTTTTACTGAGTGCTGTGTTGGCTTGGTTTTAATTTCTCCAGATGTACCTATGTAAGGCAATAATGTGACGTGAACATAAACAACATCGTTTCTTTTTACATCTCCTTTAAATTCTCTTATTGCCTCAAGAAAAGGTAGAGATTCAATATCTCCAACTGTTCCTCCAATTTCTGATATCACTACATCTGCACCACTATTGTCTGCTACACGTTTAATTCTTTCGCGAATTTCACGAGTGATGTGGGGGATGACTTGAACTGTTCTTCCGTTATAGTCACCTCTTCTTTCTTTATTAATAACAGCTTGATAAATGGAACCTGTCGTGACACTGTTTAGTCTTGACATTGCAGTATCTGTAAAGCGTTCATAATGCCCAAGGTCTAAATCAGTTTCAGCACCGTCTTCAGTGACAAAAACCTCTCCATGTTGAAAAGGACTCATCGTCCCAGGATCAACATTTAAATATGGGTCAAGCTTCAAAATCGAAACACTGTACCCTTTTGACTTCAGTAGTCTGCCAAGACTTGCGGCAACAATTCCTTTGCCAATGCTTGAAACTACACCACCAGTGACGAAAACAAATTTTGCCATTTACTTTTCAATCATTCTTTAAGCTACCTTGATCCAGCTAAACGCCAAGAAATTTACATATTTACTTTTTAGGATAATGTTTTTGCCGCTAATTTCTATCAATTCACTCAGGTTCGATCCAAGTCGAGGCTATATGGAGGTCTTCTAATTGTTTCTTTTCTACGTTTGCAGGGGCTTTAGCCATGGAACAACGAGCTTGTTGCGTTTTTGGAAAAGCAATAGTATCTCTAATCGATTCTTCATTGGCTAAAAGCATAACTATTCTGTCAAGTCCAAATGCAATCCCACCATGTGGAGGAGCACCCATTGAAAGTGCATCAATTAAAAAACCGAATTGCTCTTCTGCTTCATTTTTAGATAGGCCAATTACTTCAAGTACAGTTTTTTGAAGTTCCGAGTTGTGAATTCTTAAAGATCCTCCACCAATTTCTAGTCCATTTAGCACTAGATCATACGCCTGAGCCTTTGACTGGGGTAATTTATCTTTCCATAAGTTTTCTGCTTCACCAATATCTTCAGGCTTTGGAGCACAGAAGGGATGATGAATTGCCTCAAGACGATTTTCATCAGAATTGAATTCAAACATAGGAAAATCAGTGACCCAAAGAAAATTCCATTGTATTTTTAATCCGTTGTCTGAGATGATTTTTAGATCTTCGGCAATAAATTGACGGACTCTATCTAAGGTTCTATTAACAATATTTGTCGGTCCTGCGCCAAAAAGGATTAGATCACCAGCTTTCGCTTGGGTTTTTGATAGTAGTTCTTTTATTTGTGAGATAGTTAAATTATCTTTGATGGCTCCTATAGTATCGACTTCTTCATTGTCTCGGACTCTAATAAATGCTAGTCCGCCAGCACCAGCCTTTTGGGCTTCGCTAAAAATATCTCCACCTGGTTTTATTCTGACATTACTAATTAAATTATTTCCCTCCTCAATAGTGATGCATTTTACGCATCCACCAGAAGAAATAGCATTTGAAAAAACTTTAAAGCCACTTTTGGAAAATAAATCACTTGTGTTAACAAGTTCCATTCCATATCGAGTATCAGGTCTGTCAGTCCCAAACCTATCCATAGCCTCTTGCCAAGTCATCCTTGGAAATGGAGTAGGGAGATCAATCCCCTTAATTTTTTTCCAGATGTTTACGATCAACTTCTCATTTAACGCAATTATTTCTTTTTCCTCCATAAAACTCATTTCAATATCTAATTGAGTAAATTCTGGTTGCCTGTCTGCCCGTAAATCCTCATCACGAAAACATCGTGCAACTTGGTAGTAACGTTCAATGCCACCAACCATCAATAATTGCTTGAATAATTGTGGTGATTGCGGCAATGCAAAAAATTCGCCACCGCATACACGTGAGGGGACTAAGTAATCTCTTGCTCCTTCAGGAGTTGATCGAGTCAAAATAGGTGTTTCAACTTCTATAAATCCTTCGTTTTCAAGAAAACTTCTAGCCGCTTTAACTGTGTTATGTCTCAATCGAAGATTTTTATTCATTCTCTCTCTTCTTAGATCCAAATATCTATGCCTCAGCCTGGTTTCTTCTTTAACACTCTCTTCATCATGAATTGAAACTGAGAATGGGAGTGTACTACTAACAGCATTCAGAATTTTTATCTTTTCAGCTAAAACTTCTACTTCACCGGTTGGGATTTTTGTATTAATAGCTTCTTCAGGTCTTGCTCTCACTAATCCATTGATTTGAAGCACAGTCTCATTTCTAAGACTTTCAGCGATGTTAAAAAGATCTTGACCTTGATCTGGATCAACTGTTATTTGAATTGTTCCAGAGCGGTCTCTTAGATCAATAAAAATTACTCCGCCATGATCTCTCCTGCGATCAACCCAACCACATAGTTGAACATTTGCGCCAATTGCGGAAGCTCGTAATTCTCCACAAGTCTTATTGCGCATGAAATTCTCAATCATCATGAATAATGAGTTTCCCATAAAGACCGGCTTTTATGCACAACACAGTTTCTACTTGCTCAAAAACCTTTTCTGTAGAAAGGTCTTTTTACGATGATTGCAGGATGTTTTTTCCCTCTAATTTCTACTTCTAATTGAGTATTTATTTTTGCAATTTCGCTAGGGACATAAGCAAGAGCTATAGGTTCTTTCAATGTTGGAGACCAAGTTCCGCTAGTTACTTGCCCAACAGTCTCGCTGTTGTATAAAACTGGATATCCTTTTCTTGCGATTCCTTTACCCTGGACCTTAATACCAACAAGTTTTTTCCGAGTTCCATCTTCGGCCTGTTTTTCTAGAGCTTTCCTACCTATAAAATCATTAGGCATTTCTAAATGAACTAACCAACCCAAGCCAGCTTCAAAGGGAGTGGTATCTAAGTTGATATCGTTGCCATATAAATGCATGGAAGCTTCTAATCGCAATGTATCTCTTGCTCCAAGCCCGCATGGAGTAACTCCTGACGCAATTAGGCTTTTCCAGATGGAATTGGCTGTTTCAGGCGATGACAAAAATTCGAACCCTTCCTCTCCTGTATAACCAGTTCGGGCAATAAAAATTGATTCTTGTGAATTTATTATATTGGAATTGGAGGTAATAGTTTTGTGACCAAAACGTGGCAAATCTGATAAAGGCTCTTGAAGAATTTTCTCAAACGTATGGATTGATTCTGGACCTTGGATGGCAATTAATGCACCCTCTGGCATGAATTCGGATATTGTGATTTCCTTTTTAGAAAGATTTGAACTCAACCATTCAATGTCAGACTCTTTTCTTGCGGCATTAATTACTAGAACTATACTTTCTTCTTTTGTATCTAAAATTCCTTGATCATAAATGATTAGATCGTCTTGAATTCCTCCATTTTCTTTTAAAAAAACTGTATAACACGCTTCACCAGGTCCTATTCGAAATATGTCTGAGGGAACTAAATTTTGTAATGCGCTTTTGATATTTTTACCTTTTAATTGGACAACACCCATGTGAGATATGTCGAACATTCCGACATTTTTTCTTACTGCATTGTGTTCTTCTATTAACCCAGAAAAACTAACAGGCATTTCCCAATTTGCAAAAGGGATCATTTTACCGCCTAATCTTTTGCATTCTTGATAAAGAGGAGTTTGCAGTAATTTCATTTTTTCTTGAACAGTAAAAGAAATTCACAAGTGATAACGTGAACCTATAAGAATTTCTAAAACTAAATTTAATGCTTTGTGGCTCGATCCGGAAAGTTTTACTACTCTATGAGTCTTGGGTTAAGACTTAATGACTGCAAAAAGATCTTGTAGGAGCTGCAATCAGTGTGTTTCATGTCATTTTGATTCATTCTCTTGGTGCAAACTTAGAAAGATAAAAATACATTCTGAGATATCTTCATTTGTTTCTTGTGGTCATTGGATAAAAAAAGAACCTAATTTCCCAAGGATTTCTGAAAAATTTGTTCATCAACAACTCGATTTTGGAAAGGTATTAGTTGAATGAGAATTGTAATTCAAATTTTTTAGGATGATTTGTCCAATAACATAATTAATGAACGTATAACTTTTGCAGCAAGGATGCTACTGATACCAGTGTTATCTAATTTGGGAGATAATTCGACTACATCAGCCCCAATTAAGTTATGAGATTTAATCACATCTATTATTGCTGCAAAATCTCCCCAGAAATAGCCTCCTGGCTCAGGAGTGCCTGTTCCAGGCATTATAGATGGATCAAACCAATCTAAATCAAAAGTTAAATAGATTGGTGTTCCTTTAAAACTTTTTAGAGCCTCTTCTAAAGATTTTGCATTCTCTCCCAAAGTATGTTGAATTAATCTTTTAGTATTATGCATTTCAAGAAATTCTGATTTTGTTCCACTTCTTATTCCTATTTGAAAGATCTTTTTGGTCGGTAGTATTTCTAAACATCTTTTCATAGTACATGCATGACTAAATTTACTACCTAACCATTCATCTCTAAGGTCAGCATGAGCATCTAATTGAAGCATAATTAATTCAGGATAATTATTAATTATTGATTGAATCACCCCACTTGTTATTGAATGCTCTCCACCAATAATAAGAGGTTTTAAATTATTTTTAAGTAAAATATCTGTCGCATCTTTTATGTAAGAGAGTGTTAACTTTGCATCTCCAAGGGGAACATCTAATGAACCAACATCAGCAAAGTTTATATCTTCTAAATCTAAATTTAATTGCGGACAATATGTTTCAATTCCATAACTATCTTCCCTAACAGCAGAAGGACCAAATCTTGCACCAGGTCTAAAGCAACAAGTTCCATCATAAGGAACGCCTAATAGCGACACTCTGCATTGATCGATACCTCTTTGTGCACCAAGAAATATTGCACCATCGTTATTAAATAATGATAGATCTTTGGGGTTGGATTTGGTCATGTTTTTGCGAGCTCCCTTTCGATAAATGCAGGAATAGTGTTAAATGCACCTTGTTGCCATCGTTCGCTCCAAATCTGACAATTTTTGGAGATCTCTTCCACGCGACTTTTTTTTGGATAGATATATTTTGGCTTTTCCATAGATGCAAATGTCCAGCTCCATAAACCGCTTGGGTATATGGATACAGATCCATACATTGGATCAGCGTAGTCAAAAATTTCACGAAGAACTTTGACAATATTTATATGAATTTCCTGAAAAGATTCTGGCGATTCACTTTGTGTTGCCAAAACACCTCCTGGTTTAAGTATTCGTTGGCAATCTTTGAGAAAAGAATTGCCGAATAACCCTTTGGCCGGTCCAACAGGATCTGCGCCATCAATAATAATCACATCATATGCATTCTCTTTTATATGTTTTACCCAATCAATGCCATTCTTGATTTGTAAATTCAATCTTGAATCAGACCATGCATTTCCTCCAATAGTAGGTAAATACTTTTGACTTAATTCAATAACTCTTATATCGATTTCAACTAAATCGATAGACTTAACCTCTTTATATTTTAAACATTCTTTTGCACTACCCCCATCGCCTCCTCCAATAATTAAAATATTATCTATTTGAGTAGAAGAACATAATGCAGGATGAATTAGACATTCGTGATACCACTTTTCAGACTTTTCTGCTGTCATCCAACAATCATCAAGTAATAGTGCCTTGCCATATCGTTTGCTTTCATAGATGGTAATTTTTTGGAAAGTACTAGACTCCTCTAGTATTAATTTTCCCTGTAATCCATACCTAACTCCTTGATGATATTCGTCAAGCCATTCTAAGGTTGTTTTTAGTTTATTATTCATAATTATAATATTAATGATTGAGATTCATCTTTGCTAATTTCCAGTATTTCTCTAATTTCTTTTTTGATTGCGAATGTAATTCGCCCTCTATATTTTCTTCTATGTAAGTTAATCGCTCTAAGAATCTTTTATTAGTTTTTGCTAATCCTTCTTCTATAGATATTTTATTCCATCTTGCAATATTTATCAATGTGAATAATACGTCTCCTATTTCAGCTTCAGCATCGGAAGTCTTTTCTTTTTTTAATGCATCTTTTAATTCTTCTAATTCTTCATATAATTTATCCCAGATTTGATCAATTGTTTCCCATTCGAATCCGTTTTTTGAAGCTCTTTTGGAGATAATCAGTGCTGCTTTAGTAGAAGGTTGTGGTCTTATTTTTAATTTCAATCGGTCACTTATTGGGGTTTTTGAATTATTTAATGGTTTTTCATTAGTCTTGATTTGTTCCCATGAGTTTTCTACTTCTTTGATACTAACTTTTGCTTTATTTTGAAATACATGCGGATGCCTTCGAATCAGTTTTTTAGTGATTATGTCAATGATGTCTGTTATATCAAATAAGTTTTTTTCTTTTGCTATTTGAGCATGCAAAATTATTTGTAGTAAGAGATCTCCAAGCTCTTCTTTTAATTCATCAGGATTGTCTTCTCGTATTGCGTGAGTAACTTCATAGGCTTCCTCTAAAACATATGGGACCAAGGACAGATGTGTTTGATTTAGATCCCAAGGACATCCATTGATTGGATCTCTGAGGTCTGAAACTATTTCAAGGAGTTTATTCATTTTATCTTCTGTATTTATTTGGTTTGTGTTTGTCATTGCTAGTTGTCTTGAGAGAACTCTGACTAAGCTCAGAAACGATTTTTTATGAATCGTTGATCTAATTATGATTAATTCTCAACAAGAGAGCAGCTTGAGGTATAAAGTAAATGAATTAGTCAAAGGACTAAAAATTGTATGGGCGATTAGCTCAGCGGTAGAGCGCCTGCCTTACAAGCAGGATGTCCCTGGTTCGAACCCTGGATCGCCCATTTAAATTTTTCTTCATTTATGCAAAATGGTCCTGGGTTAAAAATTTCAGCAACAGCAGTCGCAGAGTTAAACAGGCAAGCTGCTTTTACTGGAACTCCTGGAGTTATGCATATTGATTTATTGGATGATAAATGCGGAGAGGGCTGGAAATTTATCAGAATTAGACCGGGAAAGAACGATGGTGTTCCACTCGCTAGAGGAGATGGGATCACTTTGTATGCTCGCCAAGATCAAGTCCTATTTTTTCAAGGTCTAAAGCTGAATTATTTTGGTGATTTAAGTGGAGGTGGATTTCTAATTAGCACCCCAAAAGGGGCAGAAGCTTCTCCATGTGGATCAGGTTTTAGAAAACTTTCAAAAGCTCAATAATTTCTGAAAACAACTAGAGAATTTTGACTCTATTCTTCTGGAAACAAGATTGAAGAGAGTTCATCAGAATCAACTTCATAGACGCGAGCTAAGCTTGTCTCAATTGCGCTAGTTACTTCACCCGGTAAGAATCTCATAGCATTTAAAGCATCATCCGATATTTCTTCTGTAAGCAACTTTTCCTTACTATTTAATTTTTCATCGTTGATTACAGCAATTACCCAGCTTTGATATGCGTAGACAAGATCGGAGAACTCAAGTTCAGGGTCGTTCAGATCCATGACAAATAAACAGATAATGAACAATAAACACTAGTTTGGCTGTAGTTGGAGAAAATGTCTTCTATGGAACAAATATCTCGCACTTCTATTCAAGCAAAAGCATTTGAATTCGCATTGATGGAATTAATTTATAGTAAGCGAGATAGCTTTCAGCCACTTTGGAGCGTGGATAGCTGGGTTAAATTTTTAATCTGGTTAAGTTTAAATTGTGGGCTTTCTGGAGACAAAGAAAGCCTGGAATTGTTTGCGCAAGCTATGGGTTCTCCCTTAACAAGTCGAATGAGAAAAATATTTTTTGAAAGAGTTTTAGAAGATTTGTCATTACATGTGATGGCTGACCCCGCAGAAGGTCAAGTTTTCATTTTGCCCATAACTATAGATAAGGAGATTGTTGATAACGATATAGTTCAAGCTTTACAAATGATTGGTTTAAGTGAAAAGGTTTCTTTATCTTCGGCTGCATGGGAAAGGCATGACTCAATAGTTTCGATTCCTTGGAACGTGAAAAGTGACATTTGAATTTAGGAAAAGCAAGAATGATGTAAAACTTTTGTCGGGAATGAGTAAATTAAATTAAACACTTTTTTTTTCTGTGATCGAGCGGGTAAAAACTACAAAATTATCTGAAGCCTCAGGGCTTCCTAAAACATATGATCCAGTTGGTACTGAAAATCGCTGGCAGAAAGCTTGGGAAGAAAAAGGAGCTTTTAAACCTGATCCATCAGCCCCTGGAGACCCATTCTCCGTAGTTATTCCTCCCCCAAATGTCACAGGTAGTCTGCATATGGGGCATGCTTTTAATACTGCCTTGATCGATACAGTTGTCAGGTATAAGAGATTAAAAGGAAATAATGTTCTTTGTCTTCCAGGAACAGACCATGCCTCAATTGCGGTTCAAACTATTCTCGAGAGACAACTAAAGGAAGAAGGCAAAAATCGTCGTGATCTTGGTAGAGCTTCCTTTTTGGAAAAAGCTTGGGAGTGGAAAGAAAAAAGTGGTGGAAGAATTGTTGATCAATTAAAGCGTTTAGGATATTCCGTAGACTGGAGTAGAGAGAGATTTACATTGGATGAGGGCCTGAGTAAAGCTGTTTCCGAGGCATTTGTTCGTTTATATGAAAAAGGATTGATATATAGAGGAGAATATTTAGTGAATTGGTGCCCTGCTTCTGGTTCGGCTGTGAGTGATTTAGAAGTTGAAATGAAAGAAGTAGATGGACATCTGTGGCATTTTCGATATCCGTTAGTCACATCATCTGTATCAAGTGCGAAACAAATAAGTTACTTAGAAGTAGCGACTACACGTCCTGAGACGATGCTTGGTGATGTCGCAGTTGCTGTGAACCCATCAGATGAAAGGTATAAAGATCTCATAGGGGAGCAACTTACTTTGCCTCTAGTTGGCAGGACTATTCCCATTATTGGAGACCCTCATGTAGATAAAGATTTTGGAACTGGATGTGTCAAAGTTACTCCAGCGCATGATCCTAATGATTTTGAGATAGGTCAGAGACATGACTTACCTCAAATAACAGTCATGACTAAAAAAGGAACAATGAATCACAATGCAGGTCAATTTGAAGGCTTGGATCGTTTTGAAGCTCGTGAAGCTGTTATTGATTCTTTAAAGGAGATTGGTCTTTTAACCAAAATAGAAGCTTATAAACATAGTGTCCCTTTCTCTGACAGAGGGAAAGTACCAGTAGAACCATTGTTGTCAACTCAGTGGTTTGTCAAAATGGATCCTCTAGCAAAAAGTTGTTCTGAATTTTTTGAGAAAGGACAACCTAAATTTATTCCTAATAGATGGTCAAAAGTTTATCGAGATTGGTTAACTGATATCAGAGATTGGTGTATTAGTAGACAATTATGGTGGGGACATCGCATTCCGGCTTGGTTTGTGATTAGTCAAACAGATAATAAAGTTGTTAATGAAACACCGTATATTGTCGCTAGAACAGAAGATGAAGCTAAGAAATTAGCACTTGAACAATATGGAGATTCAGTCAAAATTGAGCAAGATGAAGATGTTCTAGATACATGGTTCTCTAGCGGATTATGGCCTTTCTCCACATTAGGTTGGCCTGATGAAACTCATCCTGATTTTCAACGGTGGTATCCCACCAATACACTAGTTACTGGCTTTGACATTATTTTCTTTTGGGTAGCAAGAATGACAATGATGGCAGGAGTCTTTACGGAGAGGATGCCATTTTCTGACGTTTATATTCATGGACTTGTTAGAGATGAGCAGAATCGAAAGATGAGTAAGAGTGCAGGAAATGGTATTGATCCTTTATTACTCATAGAAAGATATGGAACAGATGCTTTAAGGTTTGCTCTTGTTCGTGAAGTTGCCGGCGCTGGACAAGATATACGTCTTGACTTTGATCGTAAAAATCAAACTTCAGCAACGGTTGAGGCCTCTAGAAATTTTGCTAATAAGCTTTGGAATGCAACTAGATTTGCTCTTATCAATCTTGAGGCCCAAGATTTTGAAAATTTGGAGAAATATGATTTATCAAAGTTGCAATTATCAGATAAGTGGATTTTATCAAGACTTGCTCGAGTCAATCGTGAGACTGTTAATCGATATGAAAATTATGCTTTAGGAGAGGCAGCTAAGGGATTATATGAATTTGCTTGGAATGATTTTTGTGATTGGTATTTAGAACTAACCAAGCGTCGATTGAATACTTCAGAAAATTTTTCTCCTGATGAATTATTAGATCAAAAAATAGCGAAAAGTATCTTATACAAAGTTTTAAGTGATCTTTTGATTATGCTTCATCCTCTAATGCCTCATTTAACCGAGGAGCTTTGGCATGGATTAACTGGTTTACCTGAGGATCAATTTCTAGCTTTACAGCCTTGGCCAAAATTAAATGAACAAGACTTGAATATTGATTTAGAGAGTTCTTTCTCTGATTTATTTACTTCTATCAGATTGATTCGCAATCTACGAGCAGTTGCTGGGTTGAAACCCTCTCAAAAAGTTCCTGTCATGTTGGTCTCTGGAAAGGAAGTCTTGCGAAATATTCTAAAAACATCAATTAATGATATTGCTGTTTTGACTAAGGCTAAGGAAGTTCAAATATTATCTCCAGAGGAAGCAAAATCATTACCTTCTATGAAAGCTTTAGCCGGCGTGAGTGGAGAGCTAGAAGTGGTTCTTCCTATTGAAGGATTGATAGACATAGCTTCTTTACGATCAAGGCTTGAAAAAGATTTAAGTAAAGCACAAAAGGAAATAGAAAGTCTCTCTGGACGTCTAGCAAATAAGAATTTTGTTGATAAAGCACCTAAAGAGGTTGTTGAGGAATGCATAGCAAACTTAACGGAGTCAGAAGCGCAAGTCCGTCTAGTCACAGAGCGTCTAATGGGATTGGATTGAACTCTCTAAACCATGTTTAACAACTTAGAAACTCTGGTTAATAATTTCATTCCTTTTTTAAGTAGCCCTTTTGGAATTTTGGTTTTTGTTTTGGTGTATGTTTTTTGGGTGTCTTGTTTGTTGCCAGGCTCATGGCTTTCTATGTTGTCTGGCTTTCTTTATGGCACTTGGCTTGGAAGTTCGGTGGTTTTTTTGGGAGCTTTTATTGGAGCTCATCTAACTTTTTATTTAGGAAGAACTTTTTTAAAAGAATGGGCTCGAAAAAAGGTCTCCAATTTTCCAAAAGTTCAAATACTGGAGAAAGCTGTTAAACGAGAGGGTCTCAAAGTCATTCTCCTGACAAGACTTTCTCCTCTTTTTCCATTTGGCTTACTTAATTTTACATATGGCTTGAGTGAGGTAAAAGTTCGTGATTTTACTCTTGGAATAATTGGTATTTTACCTGGCACAATTTTATATTGCAGCCTAGGTTCCTTAGCACTCAAAATTTCAAATTTTGGTGAAGTACTCTCAGGAAGATCTGATACCAGCTCATTTATTTGGAGCTTAATTAGTATTTTATCCACTATTTTAGTTGTTATTGTAGTTTTACGTTCAATAAGAAAACTCAATCAGGATTCTCAATCACTAGATTAATCATTAGTTTTTAAATTCCAATCTTCAATCGCTGCAAATACGATAAACCAATAAAGTCTTATGCGATTAAATATACCTTTTTTAGAAGCAAGCATTGCATATTTTGCGCGTCCACATTCTGTTTTGATTAAAGAAAAGATTGGATTCTTATCCATTTTTAAATTCTAATCCTTTTTACAATAATAGCTTAAATTCAGTTTCGTTAATTATTTTTATTCCAAGCTCTTCTGCTTTTTTTAATTTATTCCCCGCTTTTTCTCCTGATAATAAGAAATCAGTTTTTTTACTAATTGAAGAGCTGATTTTGCCTCCAGCACTTTCTATCAATTCTTTTGCTTCATCTCTTGTAAGCGAATCTAAAGTTCCTGTTAAGACAAAAACTTTGCCATGAAAAATATTTGATTGGTTTGAACTGTAGTTTGACTCTAAATTCTCTTTTAGAGAAAATCCAATTGCTTTTAATTCTGTAATTAAGGTTTGATTATTAGAATCATCAAACCACTTAACTATTGCGTCTTTCATCTCATTTCCGAATCCATAAATATTGGATATATTTTCAGGTGCCTCCTTAGCAATAGTATTAAGTTCCTCGATACTATGAAAGTTTTTTGAAAGAGATTTAGCATTCGCTTCTCCTATGTGAGGTATACCTAAACCGTAGATCTGTTTGTGCCAATTTTTATTTTTAGATTCGTTAATTTCTATTAGTAAATTCTTTGCAGATTTTTCACCAAATCTTTCAAGTTTTAAAAGGGAATCAATTTCAAGTTTGTATAAATCTGCGATTGACTTTACATATCCTTCATTGACTAATTGATTAATAATCTTTTCACCTAATCCTTCTATATTCATTGATCCCTTACTGACCCAATGACGCAAAAGACCCTTTAATTTTGCTGGGCATCTTGAATTAACACATTTCGTTATTGCTTCGTTCTTTTCTTGAATTAACTTGGAAAAACATGCTGGACAGTTTTGAGGAAATTTTACTAATTTTGCATCAACTATTCTAAATTCTTTTATAACTCTAATAACTTCAGGAATAATTTCTCCAGCTTTTCGCACAATTATGGTGTCATCATAATGAAGATCTAAAGTTGCAAGTCTGTTTGCATTATGAAGAGTTGCACGGTTCACAGATGTTCCTGCAAGCTCAATAGACTCAAACTCTGCTACTGGTGTAACAGCACCAGACCGTCCTACTTGGAAAATTAATTTTTTTAACTTAGTTGCTTTTTCTTCTGCTGGATATTTAACAGCTATGGCCCATCTTGGAGCTTTATGTGTAGACCCTAGGATGTTTTGGATATCAAATTTATCGATTTTGACTACTATTCCATCAGTGGCATAAGTTAAAAAATCTTTTTTGATTTCCCAGTACTTATAATATGTATTTGCTTCATTTAAGTTTTTTTTTGTTTCGTAAGTAGTATTAATTTTAAAACCAATACTTTTTAAAAAATCCAGTGACTCAGATTGAGAATTTGGTTTTTTCAAATTGCTATCAATTGGCTCCCAATTTGCTGGTAAATAAATACTATACGCGAAGAAGTCAAGTTTTCTAGATGCAACTATTTTGGGATCTAATTGTCTTAATGTTCCCGCACAGGAGTTTCTAGGATTTGCGAAGAGTGGTTGATCAGTATTTTTTCTCTCAATATTGAGTTTATCAAATATATTATTGGGCATGAAAGCTTCTCCTCTAATTTCAAGCCATGAGGGTGGATTTTTTAATAATAAACTTAATGGAATTGTCGAGATTGTTCTGATATTAGTAGTGATATCTTCTCCAGTTTTTCCATCTCCGCGAGTTGCTGCTCTAGTTAAAATCCCATTTTCATATCTTAGTGAAATAGCATTCCCATCAATTTTTAATTCACAAATTAGGTCTGGATTATCATCTTCCTTGAAATTTTTATTTTCTGAACTTATTAATTTTTTGACCCTTGCGTACCAAGCTTTTAATTCATTTACATTAAAAGCATTATCTAGGCTTAAAAGAGGAATATTATGATCAACATTTTTGAAACCTGTAGAAGGGACACCTCCTAATCTTTGGGAAGGGCTATCATCAGTAATTAAAGATGGGTAGATATTTTCAATTTCAATCAACTCTCTATATAGTTGATCATAAACAGCATCGTCTATCTCGGGTGCATCTAATACATAGTAGGAGTAATTTGCTTTATTGAGTAAAGCTCTCAGCTCTTTAGCACGTTCATAATGTTGATTCAAGTTTGAATTCACTTCTCACATTTCGCTCCATTATGTGTTGGCTTTCGCAATACGATCTATTTGCCAATTTTCGTTGATTTTAATAAAAGTGAAGTCCAGCGGCATTTCATTTTTCTTATCTTCTGATTTCAAGCTTAGTGTGAGCATTATTTGATTGTCTTCTATTCTTGGTCGCCCTGACTTCAAGTTTCTATATCGATTTAATTGCAAGCTACCCAAAAATTTGATGAAGTCTTGTCTATTCACATGTGATTTATAAGCTTTTGTCGTAAGTCTATAAGCCCCATCTATTCGACCAGCTGCAATCTGATCAAAAAACTTTTTCACAAGTGGATTAATACCTCTAGCGCTTATGACGAGTTTGATTGCGTTAAAAGTCCAAAAAAGGAGAAGTGCGCCAACTCCAACCAAGAGAGCTTTTAAACCAATTGCTTTGATTAAAGCGCTATCCATGTTTGTAATTCCTTTTGATTAGAGAGTCTGACTTATTAGCTATGAGATTAGCTTGTTTGTTATTGATAGTCAGACAGAATGTTATCGGAATAATAAAGCTAATGAGTTCTCTGCATCAATGTCTTTAATACCTGTTTTACCATTATTTCTTGAATTAAACAGACAATATTTTCAGAATTCTTTGTTAGAGAAAGGAGTTCCTAAAGTCTCTGTGCGTTGGAGTGATGGTCGCATGCGCACTACGGCTGGGATCTATAGAAGAAAAACGAATTTTTTCGGAGTTAAAGCTAGTGAAATAATTCTTTCTAGACCAGTATTAGAGAATCTTCCCAAAAAGGCATTGACGAGTACTTTGTGCCACGAAATGATTCATGCTTGGATCGACCTTGTTCTGAAAGTTGAAGAGGCACATGGGCCTAATTTTCATAAATGTATGGCAGAGATCAATTCCGCTCAAACTGATTTCCAAGTAACAGTTCGTCACTCGTTCCCAATATCAAAAAGAATCCCCAAATGGGTAGCAACTTGCCCCTCATGTAATAGAAGTTTTAGTTATCGACGTATTGTTAAAGGCGCTGCCTGCCGCAGTTGTTGTAATAATTATTTTGGAGGCCAATGGGATCAAAAATGCGTACTTGAATTTAAACCTATTTCTAGAAGTAATTAAGAATTTTTTTCTTTACTTGGCTTTTATTTGAATTTTTGAATAATTTCATCTTTAAGGTGATTCACTTGTTGGTTTGAAAGCGTTAAATTTAAAAGATGAGCTCATACAACAATCGTAATCAAATTCGTCAGCGATCTAGAGCACCCCTTGATCGCAGAATGGATAAATGGATACAAACTGGAAAACAGGTTGTAGATGGTGTTGCAGGTAATCGCCCTGGTCAAAGAAGGGGAGGGTGGAAAGATAAAGAGACTTCAGCAAATTTTGAAAAAGTTGGTCGTTGGATGGAAGAGAAAATCGATTGGTTTTTTGAGGATGATGATGATTGGTTGGATAATGAAGATTTAGATGATGAACCACTTGAAGAAATCACAAACAATATAAAAAGACCCTTAAGTGCTATTTCCTTAAGAGCTCCTAAAGCCCTACCACCTCAAATTGAAGGAAGGAGAAACAAGTTAGACGAACTGGATGAATGGCCAGATGATCAATCTTTTAAATTAAATCAGTGGGAAAGAAAAGATAGTTTAATTAAGCAAAAAGCATCCGATATAAACGATTCTTTTCTAAATGAACGAACTTCTCATAGAAGAAAAAACATACCAAGATCTAGTCGAAGAAAGTACTAGTTCTTGTTAGAAAGCCTTTCTTGGTATTGGCCCTAACCATTTTTCTAGCTTTGGGCTGAAAACTTCTCTAATTACAGTTAATTCTTTTTGTTGACGAAAAAATCGATAATGCCTACTCCAAAAAGGACCATCTTCATTAAATTCTGCTTTCAGCCAATTGGCAGTAACTAATCCTAATCCGTCAACTTCTCTAAAAAGCTCTGAGCGTCCTTGAGTCAAACTTTTCCAGATTGGTTGATCCTTATTTTGCAGATGTTTTTCTGCTTCTTGATAATTCCACCAGCTTTCAGCCCATGCCAGGGTCAAGTCTCCACATGTAAGCCAAACTTGTCTTCTTATCAAAGGTGGATCTAGCTCATTGACTTCTTCTGGGACTCCATTTTGATTATTATTTTCCATTGCCATAGATATGACCTTTATGGCAACTTCATGTCCTGTTAAAAGCTTCAGATGTCTGGTTGGGCTGCCATCACCCAATAGCATTAATTGCCATGCTCCAGAGAGTTTATGATTCCCTTTGCCTGAAAGAACACTTTCTTTCGAGGCTTTCCAAATCACTTCAGGGGAAGGTAATTGAGCTTGATATGATTTCACTTTTATCAGCTTGGTATTTGCAGTGAATCTTTCCTTTCAGCTTTTTTCATTTGTTCTATTTTTAACCATACAAGAAGTGCAGTGAGGTCTGCTTTGCTGACACCTGGAAGTTGAGCAGCATGTCCAAGACTTTTTGGCTGAGATATTGTTAACTTTTCTCTCGCTTCTTTGGATAGAGTTTCTATATCATTGTAGTTTAAATTTTGTGGCAGTAACTTTTTACTTTGCTGTTTTAATTGATTTATTTGAGCTTTTTGTCTTTCTAAATAACCGGCATACTTAATATCTATTTCAACTCCTTCTTCAACATCTAAAGGAATACTCTTAGTTGCTAAGTTATAATTTATTAGATCTTTATAGTGAATATTTGTTCTTCTTAGGAAATTTGCCAGTGTTATTGAACCTTTAATAGCTGTTCCAGTTGATGAATATATTTCTTTTGCACATTTATCACTTTCTTTAATACGCTCTTTTTCTAATCTTATTTTTTCTTGATCGATTAATTGTTGCTTATTATTAAAAATTTTCCACCTTCTTTCATCAATTAATCCTAATTTGTAACCTATTGGAGTCAATCTTCTATCGGCATTATCACTCCTTAAAATTAATCTATATTCACTTCTACTAGTTAATACTCTATATGGCTCTTTTAAATCTTTTGTAACTAAATCATCAATCATAGTTCCTATATAACTACTCTCTCTTTCAAAAATAATTCCTTCTTTATTATTTATTAATCTTGCCGCATTCAAACCTGCTACTAATCCTTGTGCAGCAGCTTCTTCATATCCTGTTGTTCCATTTAGTTGTCCTGCACTAAATAAACCAGCTATTCTTTTTGTTTCTAGTGTTGCTTCTAATTGTGTAGCTGGTATGTAGTCATACTCCACTGCATAAGCAGGTCGAAGCATTATACATTTTTGCAAGCCTGGCAGAGTCCTTAAAAGTTCTAATTGTAAGTTTTCTGGCAGTCCAGTTGAGAAACCTTGCACATACATTTCTGGAGTATCTCTCCCTTCGGGTTCCAAGAAAATCTGGTGTGAATCTTTATCAGCAAAACGAACAATTTTATCTTCAATAGATGGACAATATCTTGGACCTTTACTATCAATAAATCCTCCATAAATAGGAGTTAAATGAAGATTATTTTTAATAAGTTGGTGAGTTTTTTTTGTTGTTCGAGTGATATGACAACTCATTTGTTCCCCACTTTTCCACGAGAGAGGATCAAAAGAAAAGAATTTATCTGAAGCATCGCTCAATTGCTCATCTAATGAGTCAAGATCAATAGTCCGTCTGTCAACGCGGGCAGGGGTTCCTGTTTTTAAACGATCAGTCGTAAAGCCTAACTTTTGTAATTCTTCAGTTAACCCTTCAGAGGCCTGCTCTCCTGCTCGACCTGCACTCATAGATTGATTGCCAATCCAAATTCTGCCTCCTAAAAAGGTTCCTGTTGTAAGTACAACTGCTCTTGCATTAAAAACGCTTCCAAAATAGGTTTTAATTCCCTTTATAAATCCAATTCTTTCTTGAATTTCTGGTGTTTTTTTTTCAATATGTTTGGGATAATGTTCAATTTCTAGCCCAGTAACCATTGCCTCTCTAATCTTTAAATTTGGCGTGTTTTGAAGGATTTTCAGCATTTCATGTGCATATAACCGCTTATCTGTTTGTGCTCTTAATGCTCTCACTGCAGGCCCTCTGCTTGCATTAAGGACCCTTTTTTGAAGAGCTGTTAAATCGGCTAATTTCCCTATGATCCCACCTAGTGCATCCACTTCATGAACCAATTGACTTTTAGCTGGTCCCCCTACTGCGGGATTACATGGTTGCCATGCGATTCGATCTAAATTGAGTGTAAATAAAGCTGTATTCAATCCTAATCTTGCCGATGTCAGCGCAGCTTCGCAGCCTGCATGACCACCACCTACAACAATTACGTCAAAACTTTCATTTGAAGATTGTTTATTAATCATCAATTAAGAATTTAGGAATTTAATTTTCAAATAATTAAGCAGCAAGATTTCTAAATCTCGTGAATTGGGGTTCAAAAAGTAATTTAACTGTTCCAACCGGTCCATTTCGGTGTTTTGTCACGATAACTTCTGTAATTCCTCTATCAGTAGTTTCTGGATTGTAATACTCATCCCTATAAATCATTAGAACTAAGTCCGCATCCTGTTCTATTGATCCGGATTCACGCAGATCGCTCAGCATTGGTCTCTTGTTAGTTCTAGATTCAACTCCTCTACTCAATTGAGATAAAGCGATTACAGGGACTTTAAGTTCTCTTGCCATACCTTTGAGACCTCGAGTAATCCTTGAGATTTCTTGAACTCGATTATCGGGCGAAGTACCTTCCATGAGTTGTAGATAATCAATCACAATTAGTCCAAGCTCTTTACCTTGTTCAGCAATTAGGCGACGACATAAGGACCTCATCTCAAGAACACTTGAATTTGGTTTGTCGTCAATGAAGATTGGTAATTGACCAAGAGTATTAATACCTTGACCAAGTAATGGCCACTCATCTTGTTGCAAGCGTCCTGTTCTTAATCGACTGCTTTCAATACCTACTTCGCTTGATAGCAGTCTGTAAGTTAGTTGCTCTTTACTCATCTCAAGACTGAAGACACAAACAGGTAGGTCATGAAGTTGCGCTACGTTTTTAGCCAAATTAAGAACAATGGAAGTTTTTCCCATTGCTGGTCTTCCTGCAACAATTATGAGATCGCTCCTCTGAAGTCCTTGTGTCATTGCATCCAGATCGTAAAAATTCACTGGGATGCCTGCAACTGATGTACCAAGTGATCTACTTTCTATTTCATTAAAAGTACTTGTCAGAATTTCTGCAGTAGGTGTTAAACCTTTTGATGGTTGCTCTTGGCTAATAGCAAAGATCTTTTGTTCCGCTTGATCAATAGCTTCTTCCATTGGAAGACTTTGATCAAAGCCCAATTTGATTACATCATTTCCAGATTTAATTAATTGTCTGCGCAGAAATTTATCGCTAATTAATTTAGCAACTTGTTCGATTGAAGCTGTAGATGTAACCCTCTCAACTAGTTCAACTAATCGGTTATTGCCGCCTACTTTTTCTAAAGAATTTGTATCGGCAAGCCAAGCGCTCATTGCTGTTAAATCAGTAGGCTTGCCTTGGCTATGAAGCATTAATGCTGTTCTATATATTTCTCGATGAGCAGATATGTAAAAAGCTTCAACTTGTAGCAAATCAGCTATTCGTCCTATCGCATCAGGATCCAATAAAATTCCTCCAAGAACAGATTCTTCTGCTTCTAAATTTTGTGGTGGTATTTGATCGGGTTGAGCTTCAAAACTAGGTTTATCAATCTTGGAATTATTGAAAGCTCCAAAATCTCTACCTTGTTTTGAAAAATCCCCGTTATTTGAAGAGGGGGTTCTTATCATTTATTGCTTGTTGGACAAGGATACCTACTTTGGCTTGTTCAGAAAAAGATGCAACTATTAGTAACTTGTAACTTCAAGGTTTATCTCAGCATTTACTTCGTTATGAAGTTTGATTTGCACTTTATATTTCCCAACACCATGTATCTCAGGAACAGATATGTCTCTACGATCTATATCCTTTTTGGTAGCTTCTTTTACAACTTCAGCTACATCTCCATTTGTTACTGTTCCAAATAAGACTCCATCTTCTCCAACTTGTTTTTTTACAGTAAATCTTCCAATTGTTGTAAGAGCTGTTTGGAAATCAATAGCTTCTTGTTTTTTAGCAGCTTCTTTTTCTGCTTGTTTTGCTCTTCTGTGCTCAACTTGTTTTAAAACAGTTGGAGTAACTGGTAATGCTTTTTTGTTGGGTAATAAAAAGTTTCTTGCAAAACCAGGAGCAACCTCAACAAGGTCACCATCATTTCCAAGACTTTTTATGTCTTCATTTAGAACAACTTGAACTCGCTTAGCCATAGATCGAAAATGAATTAATGCTATTTAATTATTGTTAGTAATATTACGATGCGATAGGGAGTCTAATTTTTTTGGCTAACCCAATTGCTTTCAAAAAACGTATATGTTGCCAAGTTAGATCTATTTGATTTCGTTGAAGGCCATGCTTAGCTGAATTAGGAAAAGCATGATGATTGTTGTGCCACCCTTCTCCAAATGTAAGGGCTGCCACCCATTTATTGTTTTTGGAATTATCCCCACTCTCATATGCGATAGAACCCCAACAATGAGTTGCTGAATTAACTAGCCAAGTTATGTGATAAACAAAAACCAGTCTTAGAGGAATTCCCCATAGGACCATTGCCCATCCTCCAACACCAGCTGATTGGCCAATTAAAAAAAGTGTAGCGCCTAAAGGTATTTGTAAAAGTAAAAAATTTTTATTTAGGAAGCGATAGTAAGGATCTTTGATTAAATCTCCAGAAAGTCTTGGAACGGCTTTCATGGCTGGTACATCTTCAAACATCCATCCCATGTGACTCCACCAAAATCCTTTATTACTGTCATGATGATCAGCTTCAGTATCAGAAAAAGTATGATGATGCCTATGAAGACCAACCCAATCAATTGGTCCATGTTGGCAACTTAATGCTCCACAAGTTGCAAAAAATCGTTCAAGCCATTTTGGAACTTGAAAAGAACGATGTGAAAGAAGGCGATGATATCCTGTAGTGACTCCCAAGCAAGCAGTTACCCAATATAAGAAAAGAAATCCAGAAAATGCTAACCAGCTCCAAAATTTAGCTTGCAAGGTAAATATTGTTAGAGCGTGTATTGTCAGCATGAATATGACTGTTCCCCATCTTTTTCTGGCTCTTTGGTTATGTATTCGTCTTGGTACATGCCCTTGGAGCTTCTTTGATGCAGCCATAGCTTTATCGGCAGCAACTGGTTTTTTTAATGGAGCCGAAGCTTCGATTAAACTTGAAACCATTAGTGATCCGTCTACTTGGTGTATATAATATACGATAAGGATCCTAATCAGGCCTATCTATCAATCTTGAATGTGATTTGTGACCTCTAGTTTTCGGGACCAATTGACTGCAGGTAGGAGGGCAATGGCTCATCTAGTTCATGTATGGCATGAGCGCAATGGCTGGTCTCATAAAGTTCTTCCTGCTTTGGCTGAATGTTTGGATCTAGGAAGAGTTCATAGTTCTCAAATCTCAAATCTAAGAAATGGAAAACTTGTATCTCCCAGCCCTGAAGTATTTTTTGCTTTGGGGAAGGTAAATCAAGTACTTTCTCGAGGGTTAGTAAATATTGAAAGTCAAATATCGAGTGTTCATCCTGAATTGCATAGATCGCTTCAAGAATCAGCTATCGCTGTTGAAGGAAATGACAATAATCCTCTTTCTGCAGGTGACTTTTTTGAGATTTTTGTTGGCTTAGCATCTTTACCTTCTTCCTTTGATTGGTTTATTGAGGAAGCTGAGGCTCCTGTGCTCAGCGCTGCTTTGGCTGATTATTTATGTAGAGGAAGGTCGTGGAGAATGTGTAGGGAGCAAGTTATGTCAGCATATCCAGTAAGTAAAAAGCAACGAAGAGACAGGTTTGAAGCAGTTATGGCAGGTCTAAAAGATTACACAGCCGAGGAACTTGATGGTGAATTGTTAGATTTACATGCTACGAATAAATTGTTAAATACAAATAACTTGCAAGGTGCAGATGACTTTTTGGAGAATCTTCGGCAAAGAGGTTTATTACTGAAAGAACAAGAAAAATTAGAAATTATTTTTTCAGATTAATTTTTTAAACTTTTTTATGCTTAATTAAAGACTAATATGCTAACAAATCCTGCTAAAAATTTTGTAGATGATATAGAAAGAAATTTATATTTATCAATTCAAGAAAAGACAAACAACATAACATTTAAATTAGAAAAAGTATTAAAGGCTTTTTCTGATGCTCATTTAAATGTACAACATTTTGCCTCTTTAACAGGATATGGACATGGAGATTTAGGGAGAGATATAATTGATAAAATCTTTGCAGATGTTTTAGAAGCTGAAAAAGCAGCAATAAGGCTTCAATTTGTTAGTGGAACCCACGCTATAACGTCATCTTTGTTTGGGGTTTTGAGACCAGGAGATCATTTATTATCTGTTACTGGAAGGCCCTATGAGTCACTTGAAGAAGTTATTGGATTAAGGGGAAATGGTCAAGGATCCTTAATTGAGTTTGGTATTAAATATGAAGAGATTTCTTTAAAGAAAGATGGAAATATAGATTTCTTAGCTTTAGAAAAAGCTTTATATACGCCTAGAAAATTAATTTTTATCCAACGTAGTTGTGGTTATAAATGGCGTCCATCTTTGAGTATTGAGGTTATTAAAGAGATTTGTTTTTTATGTCATAAAATTCAACCTAACTGTATTTGTTTTGTTGATAATTGCTATGGAGAATTTGTCGAAAGTAAGGAACCAACGTCAGTCGGAGCAGATTTAATTGCAGGTTCTTTAATAAAAAATTTAGGGGGAACTATCGTTCCTACTGGTGGATATATTGCCGGAAAAGCTGATTTAGTTGATAAAGCATGCTGCCGCTTGACTGCTCCAGGTATTGGATCTGAGGGTGGTATTACTTTTGATTTAAATAGAACTATTTTACAAGGACTTTTTCTTGCGCCTCAAATGGTTGCAGAGGCCCTAATAGGTGCTGAGATTATTTCTACTGCTTTTAGCAAATTGGGCTTTCAAGTTTTGCCAACACCAGGTTCTATGAGAACTGATTTGATCCAAGTAGTAAGAATAGGCGATCCAGAAATTTTACAAATTATTTGTAGATCTTTTCAAGAAAAATCACCTATTGGATCTTTTCTCGATCCAATACCTGCTCCAATGCCAGGTTATGAAAATAACTTAGTCATGGCTGGAGGAACTTTTGTAGATGGTAGTACGAGTGAATTTTCTGCTGATGCTCCTATGAAACCTCCATTTGATCTATTTATACAAGGAGGTTCCCATCGCTCTCATGTCAAAATTGCTTTGATTCATGCATTATCCAATTTATTTCAGGCAGGATTGATCAAATTGCCCCAGAATGATTAAGCGTTTTTCGTTTTGACGCAATGGCTTTTTCCTTCCCAGATCATTTTCGTTTTGCTGACAGTCATGAATATGCTTTTGCTGATGATGCACTAGTTCGAATTGGCATCAGTGAATTTGCGGTAGATCAGTTAGGAGATATCGTTTTTGTTGATCTACCAGATGAAGGGACTTCAATAGTTAAAGGAGAGAGCTTTGGTTCAGTGGAATCAGTAAAGGCTGTAGAAGATATGTATGCGCCAGTTAGTGGAGAAATTCTCCATAGAAATAATTCTGTTTTGTCCAGCCCAGAGGAACTTCAAAATGATCCTCATGGAGAAGGATGGCTATTAATAATTCGTCCTGATAACCCTGATCAATTAAAAGAGCTTATGGATTCTGAAACTTATTCAAAGAAGATTGCTGCGTAAAAATTTTACTTAATAATTTTTTCTTACAACAAATCAGGAAATTTTTCTCTACAGTGGCCTTCCCTCCAATAACTTAACTTGCTTGTGCTTGAGAACAAGCTCATGTCAAAAGCAGAATTAAAGGATTTCACTTTTAAGTCTCGCCATATAGGTCCAACCAACGATGAAGAAGCTTTTATGCTTCAACATCTTGGTTTTGAAAATTTGGAAGATTTTATATCTTCTGTAATTCCTAATGAAATCTTTGATTCAGAAAACAATGGTGTTTCTATTTCATGTGGGTGTGATCAAAATGAAGCCTTAAAAGAAATCAATATAATTTCTAAGAAAAATGTTGAAAATCGATCGTTGATTGGTCTTGGTTATCATTCGACAGTTATACCTCCAGTTGTACAAAGAAATGTGCTAGAAAATCCCAATTGGTATACTGCATATACTCCTTATCAAGCAGAAATATCCCAAGGCAGATTAGAAGCCTTATTTAATTTTCAGACTTTAATAAGTGAATTAACAGGTTTGCCCATAGCAAATGCGTCTTTACTTGATGAAGCAACTGCGGTGGCGGAGGCAATAAGTTTGAGTTTGGCTGTGAGAAAAAATAAAAATGCTAATAAATTTTTAATAGATCAAGAAACTTTGCCTCAAACATTTGACGTATTAAAAACTCGATGTGAACCACTTGGAATTGTTCTTGAGTTCTTTGATAATAATAACTTTGAAATTGATAATAATGTATTCGGAATACTTATTCAGTTACCTGGAAAAAATGGTCGTATTTGGGATCCAACCTCAGTCATTAATAAGGTACATAAATGTGATGCAATAGTAACCATCTCAATTGATCCCTTGGCTCAAGTTTTGATTAAACCAATGGGAGAATTTGGCGCAGATATTGTTGTTGGAAGTTCGCAAAGATTTGGAGTACCTATTGCATTTGGTGGACCACATGCAGCTTTTTTTGCAACTAAAGAAATATATAAAAGACAAATACCAGGTAGGATTGTTGGCCAATCAGTTGACGTAGAGGGTAATCAAGCTTTGAGACTTGCCCTTCAAACAAGAGAGCAACATATTCGAAGGGATAAAGCAACAAGTAATATTTGCACAGCTCAAGTTTTATTAGCTATTCTTTCTTCGTTTTATGCAGTTCATCATGGTCCAAATGGTCTTAAGAAAATTGCAAATAAGATTCTTAAATATAGATCAGAGCTTGAATATATTTTACGTGATTTGGAATATCCTTTAGATAGATATTCCGGGTTTGATAGCATTGACATATATTGTCCAGAAGCATCAAAAGTTATTCAGTTAGCTTCTGAAGAAGGATATAACCTTAGAGTTCTTCCTATTGGATCAGATATTAAAAATGCTAATGGTTTTGGTGTAACTTTTGATGAATTAACTAACGATCAAGAAATTTATAAATTGCATAAAATACTTGCAAAAGTTAAAGGAACAAATGTTCATGATATGTCTATGTTTATTCATGAAAAGGATCCACTAATAGATATCCCTCTTCGCGAAAAGCCATGGCTTGAACAATCGGTATTTAATCAATATCAAAGTGAGACTGATTTAATGAGATACATACATTTTTTAGTGTCGAAAGATTTTTCTCTAGTGCAAGGAATGATTCCTCTAGGGAGTTGCACAATGAAATTGAACGCGGCCGCTGAACTTTTACCCATTGAATGGAGCGAGTTTGCTTCTATTCATCCTTTTGCTCCTCCCACTCAATTAGCTGGATTCCAGGAAATAATTAATGACCTTGAAAGTTGGTTATCTGTTTTAACTGGCTTTCAGGGAGTTTCTCTTCAGCCAAATGCAGGTTCTCAAGGAGAATTTGCTGGTTTGCTTGTGATACGCTCATGGCATAAGTCTCTTGGTGAAGAGCATAGAAATATTTGCTTGATTCCAACAAGTGCTCATGGTACCAATCCAGCTAGCGCAGTCATGTCTGGGTTTAAAGTTGTTTCTGTTAAATGTGATGAATACGGCAATGTTGATTTGGAGGACTTAAGAAATAAAGCAAAGATACATTCCAAGAATTTGGCTGCATTGATGGTGACCTATCCCTCAACGCATGGAGTATTTGAGCCAAATATTCGTGAAATTTGCCAAGTTATTCATCAAGAGGGTGGTCAGGTTTATTTGGATGGTGCAAATATGAATGCTCAAGTAGGTATTTGTAGGCCTGGATCTTATGGCATAGATGTCTGCCATTTAAATCTTCATAAAACTTTTTCTATTCCTCATGGCGGAGGAGGCCCAGGCGTAGGTCCTATAGCTGTTGCAGGCCATTTGGTTCCTTATCTTCCTGGACATTCAGTTGTGAAATGTGGAGGCGAAAAGGCTATTTCGGCGGTCTCTGCAGCTCCATTTGGCAGCGCCGGAATATTGCCGATTAGTTGGATGTACATTCGTATGATGGGTAAAGATGGGTTACGCAAAGCAAGTTCAATAGCAATCCTTTCTGCTAATTATTTAGCAAAACGACTTAATCCTTATTATCCAGTTTTATTTAAAGATCCGAATGGCTTGGTGGCTCATGAATGCATATTAGATTTACGACCTTTAAAGAGTCAGTTAGGTATAGAAGTTGAGGATGTTGCCAAGAGATTGATGGATTATGGATTTCATGCTCCAACAATCAGTTGGCCTGTTGCTGGGACTTTGATGGTTGAACCAACAGAAAGCGAGAGTTTGTCTGAATTAGATCGTTTTTGTGAGGCGATGATTGGAATACGAGAAGAAATTGAAAAAATCAAATTAGGAAAGATTGATCCTATTAATAATCCTTTAAAACAATCTCCACATACTTTAAAAACAGTTACATCTGATGATTGGGACAGACCTTATTCTCGTAAAGAAGCAGCTTTTCCTTTGAATAGCCAGGAAAAATATAAATTTTGGCCATCAGTTTCACGTATTAATAATGCTTATGGAGATAGGAATTTGATATGTAGTTGTCCTTCAGTTCAAGATTTAGAAGATATTAATTCTTTTTGAAGACTGGTTAAAACTTGTTTTATTAGTTAAATTTCAAACGAAAACCAAATTATTGGTTATTTTTAGGCTGTTTTGCAATTTTTTTATTAATCTTTGTCGCAGCTTTAAATTTTATGGGGACCAAATGACCAAAAAAACATCTTTTGATTTGCCAGATCAAATGACCAAAAAGGATGATTTGTCCTTACCGTCTTTTTCTAATTGCTTTGAAACTCTTTTAAATAAAGGAGAACTTTTGCAAGTTGCTGGAACTAATGTTGTTAGAGTTCCATTTGGTGTTCGACAGCCTAAGAAACAAAGGCCAGCAAAACTCTCTAAATGGGTAACTTTGGTATTACCTTTACAATCATTTGATTCTCCAACTCCACCACCTCATGCAGCGTAAAAACTAAGCAGCGATATTTGGTTGTTTTTTGTCTAATACTTCATCGTAATAACTTCTCAATTGTTGAGTAGCTCCAGCCCATCCCCATCTCTCGGCTTCTGAACGAGCTGCTTGTCTCATTTGTGTACGTTCTATTTCGTTACCCAATAATTTTTTTGTAGCTTCTATCAAACTTAAAGCCCCATCATCATCTTCATCAGGATTATATAAACATCCATTCTCTCCATCTGAAATGATATCTGGGATTCCACCTTTATTTGCTCCTACAACAGGGCATCCAGCTGCCATTGCTTCTAAAAGAACTAATCCAAGGGTTTCTGTACTTGAGGGAAATAAGAAAGCATCACCAGATGCATAAGCACTAGCTAATTCATTCCCACTAAGATATCCCACAAAGGTAGTAGAAGTTCCCTGGAAAATTTTTTCTAATTGTTGCCTATATGGACCATCTCCAACAAGAGCTAGTCGAGTGCTTGGTAGTGCTTCAAGTACAGGTTTAATTCTCTCTATTTGTTTTTCAGCTGAAAGTCTGCCTACGTATATCAAAAGAGATCCTTCATCGCTAAAGTTTCCTAAAAGACGCTTTCTCATTTGTTCATCTCTTAGTTCTGGTTTGAAAATATCTGTATCAACTCCTCTTTGCCATAAAGCAGTATTTTGAATTCCTTTTTCTGAGAGTTCTTGCACCATTGCAGTGGAAGTACACAGATTTAGAGTTGCTTGATTATGCGCAGCTTTTAACAATTCCCATAAAAGCGGCTCTAACATCCCCATTCCATAATGCTCTAAATACTTAGGTAAATGAGTGTGGTAACTGGCTACCAGTGGAATATTGTTTGTTTTAGCTAGCCAAATACCACCCAATCCAAGTACAGCGGGGTTAACAACATGTATTAGGTCAGGTTTAAAGTTTTCTAATTCATCTGAGACACCTGGACCAGGAAGCCCTAATTTGAGCTCTGGATATAAGGGTAATGGCATCGCGGGGACTCCTACAACTTTTGCACCCATATAGCTTGATGGACAGCCTTCTGGACAAAAAACGGTAACCTCATCACCTGATTGAACTAAATTTTGAATTGTTTTAGTTAAGCGCGTGACTATCCCATCAACTTTGGGTAGGAAAGTTTCTGTAAAGAAAGCTATTTTCACTGAGCGAGTCTTTTCAAGATTTTGTAGTAGGTAGGTTTAGGACTTATTGATAGCTTTTGCTTGCGTTGATGTCCATGCAGATACACAAGGTATTCGTTTTAGATCGCATCGATTAGAGAATTTTTTCGCGACATCAACAACTTCTGCTAAAAGTCCATTATCCAGAGTTGTGGGATCTAATCCAAGCTCAATAAAACATCGATTATCAACTATTAAATCATTTTCGACTGCTTCGTTTCTTGGGTTTGGAAGATAATTAATTTTTGCTCCAGTTAGAGAGGCTACTTTCTTAGCTAATTCCCCGACTTGGTGACTTTCCGTCATTTGGTTGAAAATTTTCACTCTTTCACCTTTTTCTGGAGGATTTTCGAGTGCCAGCTGAACACATTTTACTGAATCTTGTATATGAATGAAAGCTCTTGTTTGTCCACCAGTGCCATGGACTGTTAATGGATATCCAATGGCAGCTTGCATTAAAAATCGATTTAATACTGTTCCATAATCACCGTCATAGTCAAATCGATTAGTGAGTCTTGGATCACGGCTTGTGACATCAGTATTTGTTCCCCATACAATTCCTTGATGAAGATCAGTGATTCTGATCAGATCATTTTTGTTGTAGTAAAGAAATAACAATTGATCGAGCGTTTTTGTCATGTGATAAACGCTCCCAGGGCTTGCTGGATGAAGGATCTCTTCTTCAAAACGACTGCCATCTGGTTGTGGTACTTCAACCTTTAAGTAACCTTCAGGAATAGTCGCGCCTCTATGGGACCCATAGCCATAAACCCCCATTGTCCCAAGATGAACAATGTGAATATCTAATTGAGATTCAACAATTGCCGCTAGTAGATTATGAGTACCATTTACATTGTTATCAACTGTATATCTCTTTGTTGCGCTGCTTTTCATGGAATATGGAGCAGCACGCTGTTCAGCAAAATGAATAATTGAATCAGGTTTTTCTTCGATCAATAGATCTAAAAGCTTTTGATATTCAGAAGCAAGGTCTAAATGAATAAATTGAATAGGTTTTCCACCTATCTCAGACCAAGCTTTAATCCTTTCACCAATACTTGTAATTGGAGTTAAGGATTCAACTTCAAGATCTATATCGATTTTTCGACGACTGAGATTATCCACGATGAATACCTCATGACCCTTGTCAGCAAGATTGACTGCACAAGGCCATCCGCAGAAGCCGTCACCACCAAGAACGAAAACTTTCACTCTAAACTCCAAAAGACAGAGCAAATGCTCATATTATTCAAGCTACTACAAGGGTTTCACTTGATTGTTAAAGAATATGCGATAAGCCCAATTACAAGGATAACTCCAGTAAGGGTAAAAAGCCAAGAACCTTTGTTGCCACTGCTTTCTTTTGTAAGTATTTCAATTCTTGGTTCATTTGCAAAAACGTTAAGCCTGCCTTGACTTTCTCTAGTTACTGCCATGTTTTTTTGTTTATTAGCCTATTACGTTACTAATTTTTAACGAATTACTCTAATTATTTGAAATAACTCCATCTACTGGAGAGCTTGGATGGGCAAGTGGGTTCTCCTGGAGTCTTCCAGATAGATAAGCATCTCTACCTGCCTCAGTCGCTTTAGAGAAGGCTTGAGCCATTAGAATTGGGTTTTTAGCTAAAGCAATAGCGCTATTGATTAGAACCCCATCAGCGCCCATTTCCAGCGCTTGAGCTGCTTCACTTGGAACTCCAATTCCTGCATCAATAATTATTGGGATTCGAGATTCTTCAATAATTATTGCAATATTTGCTGCGTTTCTTATGCCTTGAGCAGATCCAATGGGGGAACCAAGAGGCATGACAGTTGCACATCCAATTTCTTCAAGTTGTTTTGCAATTAATGGATCAGAATTTATATATGGAAGAACAGTAAATCCTTCTTTAACTAATTGCTCGGCCGCTTTTAAAGTTCCAATTGGGTCGGGTAATAAATATTTTTTGTCAGGAATAACCTCTAATTTGACAAAATTATTATTTTCTTGACCTGCTAACTTTGCTAGTTCTCTGCCAAGTCTTGCGATTCGAATAGCTTCTTCGGCATTTGAGCATCCTGCAGTGTTTGGAAGCATCCATATCCTTTTCCAATCTATTGATTCCATTAATCCTTTATGTCCATATTCTAGGCCTTGAATTCTTCTCACTGCCACAGTAACTATTTCACATTTTGTATTTAATAGGCTTTTTTGCATGACTTCTAGGGATGAGTATTTACCAGTTCCAACAAGAAGACGACTTTTGAATTCTTTATTTCCTATTTTGAGAAATTGATTTGTTTTTTGCATAAGTAAAATATGATGAATTAAATAACGATTTAGAAGCCTTTTTTATTTAATAATTGATTTTTATCTTTTCCAATTATACGATCAAGTCTTTTGATTTGAGAGAGCGCAGTTTTGTTATTAGGATCTAGCTTTAAAACTTCTTGATAATTTTTATAAGCTTCATCTTCTTTGAGTAAACGTTGATAAGCAAAACCAAGATTATTAAGTGCAACTGGATATTCAGATTTTGCTATTAATGCTTTCTTGTAATGAGTCACTGCTGATTTGAAGTCATTTTGAGCAGCTAGTGCAAAGCCTAATGCATTTTCTATAAGTGCTTTAGCTTCTTCTGGTTCGCCATCTAGTTTCTTTAAGGCTTGTTTTAAAGTTGATGTGGCTTGAGGATATAATCTTTTCTTTAATTGAACAGATGCTAATTCATACATTTTAGCTGAATCTTCTTTTGTATTTGAATCTTCTTTCTCTAATTTTATAAGCTTCATTTCATCTTGTCTTACTTTATATAGTTGTCTGCCTACTAAAATAGCAATAATGACTAAAAGCAAACACAGTCCTATTAAATACGTTTGAGGAAGATTAACTATCATTGTCTAAAACTAAATTCTTGATTTTATAGTAATTATTTATTATTAGCATATTCTTGATTTTTCGAATTTCTTCTGTATTATTTTATTTTAATTATTCGTTTATTCATAAATTTACATAATAAAAACACTATTCCAGCATGATTAACTTTGTGAATTAACTGCAATATTTGTAAATGTTTTAGGATCTGAAACTGCTAATTGAGCAAGCATTTTTCTGTTGATTCTGACATCTGCCTTTTTTAAGCCACCGATAAACTTGCTATAGCTTAATCCATTTAATCTTGCTGCTGCATTGATTCTTGCAATCCAAAGCCTTCTGAAATCACGTTTTCTTCTCTTTCTGTCTCTATAGGCGTTGCAAAGAGCTTTCATTACTCTTTGATTTGCAGTGCGGAAAAGAGTTCCATTTCCTCCTCTAAATCCTCTGGCTAGACGAAGGATTTTGTTTCTACGTTTTCTAGCAACATTACCTCTTTTAACGCGTGCCATAATTAATAATCAGAAATCAAGAAATTGAACTAATAAACGTTCTTAAGGAGTCTTAAGCATAGGGAAGCATAAGGCTTACGTTTTCTGCATCACGTTCGTCTACGACTGCTTTTGTTTTAAGGTGCCTTTTTAATTTAGGGCTCTTATGGTCGAGTAAGTGATTGTGAAATGCACGACGTCTCATGAATTTGCCAGTGCCTGTTGCTTTGAACCGCTTTGCAGCAGCTTTGCGGGTCTTGAGCTTTGGCATTGAAAAAGCATATTTAGTCTATAAGAATACGTCCTTGAGCTCACTTAAGCCAACCCAAATTATTAAATTCTTGTTGGAAGGGAATTTTTATTGTGATTAAAAGTTATTTACAGCCTCAAAAGAGTTTTTTTGTTTTGGGTTTGTTTCTCTTGATTGGTGTGCATTATGCAAATCAAGTAAGTATTGCAAATCCTCGCAAAGTTAAGGTTTTTACAACTCATCAGGCACCTCCTGAGACGCCTTCAATTAGTACGGAAAAAAATGTTCTGCTTGTTGGGATAAAGCCATACTTAGGAAAAGAAATCAATAATGATCAAAATTCGCCATCTTTGAACCTTGTAAGTAATGGCAGAAAATTGATTCTTAAAGATGCTGATGGAGTCATCAGAAGGGCTAAAGAAATTAATATTGGTTGGAGAGCAAAACAATTATTAGATCCAAAAGTATTTGTTCGTCACAAAATTGGCCCCTTCGCAAGTTTTGAGTCGGCTGAAAGATTGGCTAATGATTTGAAAGATAAAGGTATTGAATCAACTATTGCTCATCCTTTTGATTGGGAGGTTTGGGTGTCAGGCGATATCGCGATTCCTCCATCCATCAAGTCGACTTATCAAAAAATAAAAGTTTCAAAGACTGTTTTTCCTTATTTGGATGCAGATGATGGAAAGATTGCCCTCACCGGTCCTATCTCTTTGTATGCCCCTGATGGGCTTCGTTGGGAGAAGGGAATATACTTGGGTCCCTTTTCGATCCAGGCAGACGCATATGGTAGTTGGACCTTAGTTGAGCATGTGCCCATTGAAAGATATTTAAACGGAGTAGTTCCTTATGAAATTGGCGCCAGTTCACCTGAAGCAGCACTTGCAGCGCAGGCCGTATTAGCTAGGACATGGGCTACGGCTAATAGCCATAGATTCAATGTTGATGGATACAATCTTTGCAGTGATACCCAATGTCAAGTTTATAAGGATCCATCTAACGCCAATCAAAAAATTAAAACAGCTATAAAAAAAACTGCTGGGAAAATTCTCACTTGGAATAATAAGCCAATAAACACTGTTTATCACGCGACAAATGGTGGAGTTATGGCTTCGGTTGATGAAGCATGGTCAATAAATAAAGTTCCTTATTTGCAAATGAGCTTGGATGGCCCAAAAAAATGGAAACGTAGGGTTGATTTGCCTTTATCAAATGAAAAATTTTTGAAATCTTTTTTATTTTCTAAGTCTGAGGCTTTTGGTTCTGATCATCCACTTTTTAGATGGGAAAGAACAATAGAGTCCTCTCAGATATCTAAACAGCTCAATCAAGCTCAAAAGGTTAGTAGTTCTTTTTATCCAAATAAAATTGAGGTTGTAAGGAGAGGAAGTAGTGGGAGAGTCACTTCGTTGAACATTGAAGGAAAGCTTGGCTCAGGAATTTTGCTTAAACTTGATGACATTCGACGTGTTCTTAGACAATTACCAAGCACATTATTTGTTGTTAAAGAAATTAAAGAAGGTAAATGGCTGTTTTCTGGTGGAGGTTTTGGCCATGGAGCAGGAATGTCTCAGTCTGGGGCTATAGATTTAGCAAAAAATGGATGGACTACCAAGCAAATTCTTTCTCATTATTATCCGAAAACTAAATATGGATTTTTGCCTTAGTGATGAAAGCCTCTTAGAGTCACTTGTTGATAAAAGGATTACTCCATGGCTTTAGCCAAAATCAGTGGAGAAAACCGACGCATTAAATCAATATTGTTTTTGATTTTCTGCGCTTTGGCAGGAATTTTTCCTCATTTAATGGACCCTAGCAAGAATTTATTACCTTCAATTATTTTGGCTGTCTTACTGGGTGGGTATGGTTTAAGAGTTGTTTTACAAGATCGCAGGGGTAATTATCAATTACAAAAAGAGTATTTAATTAATGATGATAATTTTGTTGAAACGCTTCCCAAAGTTGATGTTTTGGTGGCAGCACGTGATGAAGAAAATGTAATCGAGCGACTGGTTTCAAGACTTTTATCAATTGAATATCCAGAGGAGAAGCTTTCTCTATGGATAATTGATGATGGAAGTCAAGATCGAACATCTGATTTATTACACAAATTACAAACAAGTTTCTCAAGAATCAATGTTTTAAATCGTCCTTTGATGAGTGGTGGTGGTAAATCAGGAGCTCTGAATTCTGTAATAAATAAAACTGATGGAGAATGGTTATTTATTCTTGATGCTGATGCACAACTACAGAGCAATGTATTACTTAGAGCAATAGCTCTTGCTTTGCATGGGGGATGGTCTGCTGTGCAGTTAAGAAAATCAGTTGTGAATTGTGATTTGAATCCAATTGCTTCCTATCAAGCAATGGAGATGGCAATGGATGCTGTTATTCAAAGGGGCAGACTTGCTTGTGGTGGTGTTTCGGAGTTAAGAGGTAATGGTCAATTAATTAATAGAAAAGTTCTTGAATCTTGTGGAGGCTTTAATGAACAAACTATCACTGATGACTTAGATTTAAGTTTCCGGTTTTTATTAAACCGATCGCCAATAGTAATAATGTGGGATCCACCTATTCAAGAGGAAGCAGTAGAATCAATCTCAGCTTTATTTCGACAAAGAAAAAGATGGGCTGAGGGAGGCTTACAAAGGTTTTTCGATTATTGGCCCTTATTGCTTTCAAAACGCTTATCAAACTTTAAGAAAATAGATTTATCTTGCTTTTTCTTATTGCAATATGTTTTACCAGTTGTTTCATTTATAGATTTTATTGTATCACTTATTTTATTTGAGATGCCATTATATTGGCCACTATCTATAGTTGCATTCGGTATTTCTAGCTTAGCTTTTTGGAAAGGATGTTCTCAAAATAGTGAAGGTCCAAGATTACCATCTCCTAATTTTATTAATATATTTGGAGCAACAATTTATCTTGCACATTGGTTCATTGTTATTCCCTTTATAGTTTTTAAAATGTCATTATTTCGTAAGAATTTAATATGGGAAAAAACGGATCATTCTGGCTCTTGATTTAGTTAATCTATTCATTCAAGATCCACAATTTCTCCATTAAAGAAGTCTGCAAATTGCTTGGCTTTTTGATCAATAGAGCTTGTATCTTTATTGATTGCTTGTGCTATTGTTTTGTCCTCGAAATGTTTTTTTTCGAACCCATTGTCAACTTTAAGTTCATTTTTTTGTTCTATATTTAAGGGAGTTTGTTCATCTTTTCTATGATTGGATAAGTTTTCTTTTTGTTGTATTAAAATAACTTTAGTTGAGGAACCTCTCGCCTTATAAAAAGCATCTTCAATCAGATTTTTTCTACTTTGAATCATATTTATCCATTTTTCTGATATTGCCACTTCAGCAGAATCTGAGCTCAAATTTATTAATTTAGCTTGTTGTGAAAGCAGCATTTTAGTTGAAGGAAGCTCTAACATTGCTATGACTTTTTTCCAAATATCATTAAGATTTAAAGTTTGATTAGGACTTGAATCTGCTTGAAAAGTTGTCTTCTGAATTAATGTTTTATCTGTATTGGGGACTATGCATTTTGATGTTTGGTTTGCGTTTATATGATCAGAATCTTCTGATATTTTTTTGTTAACAAAGGATTTTTTTATTGTGTTATTTTCGTTTGAATTTTCATCTGATAGCATTCCAAGCAAATGAATTTCAAGCCATAACTTTGGCTGGTTACTATTTCTTATATAGTTTTCTGATCCTTTTAATTTAGCCTGGAGGTTGAGTATTTGATCAAGACTGATAGACGTTGCGAAGTCGTTTAAATTTCCACTATTTTCTTTGGAAATGTTACATAAATTAGTTGGTTCATTCGAAACTTTAGTTACGACTAAGTCTCTTAATATAGATGCTATCCCTTGTAAAATTGCAATTGGCTCTTTTCCTTTATTTATTAGGCGATTGCAAATATTTAGAATAGAATTTGGATCTTTATTTATTAAAGACTTCGCTAATATAATTAATTCTTCTTCTGGTATAGCTCCTATCAAATTAATAATGCTTAATTGGGTTATTGGTGGCGTAAGTAAGCTCACTTGATCAAGTAAACTTTCCGCATCTCTTAAACCTCCTTGGGAATGCTTTGCAATTAGTGATATTGCTTCTTCGTTGATTGAAATTTCTTCTTTTTTAGCAATATTGACTAAATGACTTTCTAAATCATGTAGAGCTATTCTTCTAAAATCAAAGCGCATACATCTACTAAGAATTGTAGGTAAAACGCGTTGAGGATCTGTTGTCGCAAGAATAAATACAACTTGACGGGGAGGTTCTTCTAAGGTTTTTAGAAGTGCATTAAAGGCTGCGGTTGAAAGCATATGGCATTCATCTATGACATAAACTTTCCAGCGAGCTTTCGCAGGTGCAAATCTAGACCTCTCTATCAATTCGCGTATATTCTCAACACCCGTATTAGAAGCTGCATCAATTTCAATTACATCCAATGCATTGCCAGAGCTAATTCCATTACAGAGTTCACATTCTCCGCAAGGTACGGTTGTAGCTTTTTCACTCTTTAGACAATTTAATGATTTTGCGAAAATTCTTGCGCTAGATGTTTTTCCTGTTCCTCGAGGTCCAGAAAATATATATGCAGGGGCAATACGATCACTAATCAATGCCTGTTTTAATGTTGAAGTAATAGGATCTTGACCAACTAGTTCGTCAAAGCTTTTAGGGCGATATTTATGATGCAATGGCTCATAAGTTTTTATCATTTGCACTTCAAAAGATTTATAAATTGAATCTTGATTTGTTTAATCATATTCAAAATCGATAATCATTCATGAAATATTTGACTAATTTAATTTTTGCAAATCTTATAATTTTTCTAATTAAATTTAATACAGGTAGTGAAAAAGTGCATTCTCTCTAGGCAGATTCTTTAACGATTCTTTTTTCATTTGATAAGAGCGGAACCACTTTTCCACCTGTAATTTCATCAACCATTTTTTTTGTTACATTGAAATTTTTAATTTTAGTTTGAGATGGAAGGCTATACATTAGATCTAGCATGATTTCTTCAACAATTCCTCGCAAAGCTCTAGCTCCAGTTTTTCTTTTATAAGCTTCTTGCGCAATTGCCTCAACAGCATCTTCGTCAAATGAAAGTTCTACATTATCCATACTTAATAAGGTCCTAAATTGTTTTACTAAAGCATCTCTTGGTTCAGTGAGAATAGACTCGAGGGCTTTAACATTTAATGGCTCTAAGATCGCACTGACAGGCATTCTTCCAATAAATTCGGGGATTAGTCCATATTTCACTAGATCGTCAGGCTCAAGGTCATTCATTAAATCTGCGCCAACACGATCTCGATTGGATTTGGTTCTTGCTCTATTTTCATTTGGTATGAAACCAATTGAATTTTTCCCAAGTCTTTTTTGCACTACATCGTCTAAACCAACAAATGCTCCACCACAGATGAAGAGAATTTGGCTCGTATCAATTTGTATAGAATCACCATAAGGATGCTTTCTTCCTCCTTGAGGAGGCACATTAGCAACAGTACCCTCCAGCATTTTTAGAAGGGCTTGTTGCACTCCTTCTCCAGATACATCTCTGGTAATTGATGGGTTTTCACTTTTTCTAGCAATTTTGTCAATTTCATCTATGTAAATAATTCCTCTTTGTGCTAGGTCCACATCCATATCTGCTTTTTGCAGGAGACGTAAGAGAATATTTTCTACATCTTCCCCAACATATCCCGCTTCAGTAAGTGTTGTCGCATCGGCGACAGCAAATGGAACATCAAGCATTTCAGCCAATGTTTGAGCAAGTAATGTTTTTCCGCATCCAGTTGGGCCGATTAATAAAATATTGGATTTTTGTAATTTTGTTGCCGTTAGATCAGTCTCGCCAGATCCGTCACCTTTCCATGCAAGTCTTTTGTAGTGGTTGTAGACAGCTACAGATAAGATTTTTTTTGCTGGATCTTGCCCCACTACTTGATCATCTAAAAATTTTTTAATTTCAATAGGTTTTGGTATGGAAGCCAAAGTTGGTGCAGGTTTGGCTGTTGTTGCTGTGGCAGCTTTTGCCTTACGGTTTGGTTCATGTCCACTTCTTTGATGAGTTGGATTATCAATTAATTCTTCATCTAAAATCTCGTTGCATAAGTCGATACATTCATCGCATATGTAAACTCCTGGACCAGCAATGAGTTTCCTCACCTGATCTTGGGCTTTGCCACAAAAGGAGCATTTAAGATGGGCCTCGAATTTTGCCATCGAGCTCTAAAAAAAACAGGTTAAACAGACCGATAATTAATTTTATTCAGTCTCAATTAATAGGATCATGGAGGATTGATGCCTTGTCAGCTTTCCTTAATGATTCATATGGAGTTGAGACCAGAAACAACTTTGTCGATCAGGCCATATTCAACCGCTTCTTGGGGAGAAAGAAAGTGGTCTCGATCAGTGTCTTCTGAAATTTTTTCAATATTTTGTCCAGTATGCTCAGATAAAAGTGAATTAAGAGTTTCTTTTAGATAGAGAATTTCTTTGGCTTGAATTTCAATTTCCACAGCTTGACCTTGAGCCCCACCAAGAGGTTGATGAATCATTATTCTGGAATTGGGCAATGCAAGTCTTTTGCCTTTTGTTCCTCCAGAGAGAAGAAAAGCCCCCATGCTTGCAGCGAGGCCATAGCAAATTGTTATGACATCCGGACTAACTTGCTGCATAGTGTCATAAATAGCTAGTCCTGCAGTTACAGATCCACCAGGAGAGTTGATATATAATTGAATATCTTTTTCTGGATCATCAGCTTCTAAAAAAAGCATTTGAGCTACAAGTGCATCAGCAACTTGATCATTTACATCAGTCCCTAGAAAGATGATTCTTTCACGAAGTAATCGAGAGTAAATATCAAATGCTCTATCACCTTGACCTGATTGTTCGATTACAGTTGGCAGAACCCCAGGCCCGGAAAATAGACAGGAGCTATTCCAAGCACTATTAATGGGATGATTTTGTCTTGCTTCAATCAACTTAAACTTTTGATAGCTAATACTTTTAATCTATGTGTAGAAACTAGGATTTGGGCGTTTTAGAGGTTTTCTTTTCTTTATTTTTATTTGATGTTGTCTTTTTAGAACTTTTCTCTTTGCTTTGCTTCTCAGTTTTGTCAGGGGCTTTTTCTATAACAGTATTATTCTCCTCAAGCCAAACAAATAATTTTTCTTGCAACAAATCATCAGTAATAGCTTCTTTGAGACGATTTTCATCGATATTTTTTTCGTTTGAAAGTTTGATATCGGCTTCTACTTCTTTCAGTTTTGAATTGATTTCTTTTTGTGAAACCTCAATTTTTTCAGATTTAGCCAAAGCATTTAAAGCGAGTTTTTGACGAAGTTTTTTCTCTGCTTCTCCTTGTGAAGATTCCATGAGCGATTTCACAAGCTCTGGAGTAAACATTGATTTGACATCAATGCCTTGCTGAGCAAAATTTTGAGCTGTTTGTTCAACAATGACTCGAACTTCTTGATCGATAAGACTTTTTGGCAGCTCAACTTCAAGCTGTTTGACCAAAGCGTCAAGAAGTGAGTCCTGACGATTTTTCGCTTGTTTTCTATCAGTATCCTCTTTGAGTCTCTTTTCAAGATCTGCGCGTAAGTCAGTCATATTTTCTTTATCACTTGCTTGTTTTGCAAACTCGTCATTTAGTTCTGGTAATTCTTTGATTTTTAAATCTTCTAGAATGACTTTGAATTCAGCTTTTCTGCCTTTGGCATCGTCTTTATGATAATCCTTGGGAAATTCACACTTTAATGTTTTTTCGTCAGTGATATTCATTCCAATTACACCTTCAATGAACCCAGGAATCATTCGGCCTTCTTCGAGTTCTATTTCTATTGAATCCGCACTTCCACCTTCAATTTCGCTTCCATCATCTGAGAAATTACCTTTAAAACTGACTAGAGCAATATCCCCTTTTTTCGCTGCACGATTACTAACTGGAACCTTAGTTGCAAGTTGAGCTCGGGATTGCTCAATCAGTTCATCTACTTTCTTGGGATCAAAGATTAAATTCTCCACTTCAGCAGTGAGTCCTGAAGACTTTTTTAAAGTTGGAATTGGAGCAATATCAGTTTCAAGTTTTAAGGTAAGAATTTTTTCAGGGTTAAAATTTTCCAAAATTGTTTCAAAGCCATCTTCAAGTTCAGGCTCACATAAAGGTTCGATTCCTTCTTGATCTAATGTTTCTGTCCATACTTTTTGCAATAGAGATTCTAGAGCAGATGCTTGTATTCTTTTGATTCCAAGTTGCTGAATCACTACCGCTTTTGGAACTTTACCTTTGCGAAAACCTGGGATTGAGATAGATCTGCTGAGTTTACTTAAAGCTTCGTCATAACTATTTTTGCATCTATCTGCGGGCACCTCAACCTCTACAGCAATCCTGCTATTAGGTTTCGAACTGGTTGTTACTTTTAATTTGGCAGCACTCATTGAAATGGAATTTTCAAATTTGGTTAGCGAAAGAAAGCGTTAATTCACTTCCAAAGCTATTGTGGCCTAAAAAGTATCGAAAAATTTGTTATTTGTTGATTTTTCCAATAAGAAAAAATTTTTTGTTAAAGCTTTGTATTCTCTTTATCAAGTTTGAACCCACAGTTTCTTCTTCCAAATAGACCTCTGACAGTTGCGATCCTTGGATCGAGTGGAGCTGTAGGTAAGGAATTATTGGCTTTGCTTGAAGAGAGATTTTTTCCAATTCAGAAATTAATCTTATTAGCTTCTCATCGTTCAGCTGGGGAGATTCAGAACTTTTGTGGAACTAAATTGACAGTTCAAGAAACAACTAAAGAGAGTTTTGAAAATGTAGATTTAGTTTTAGCTTCCGCTGGCGGTTCCGTATCTCGTAAGTGGATAGATACTATTAAAAGTTCAGGGGCTTTGATGATTGATAATTCAAGTGCATTTCGAATGGACGAAAATGTTCCTTTGATTGTTCCTGAAGTTAATCCTGAGGATGCAAGCAACCACAATGGTCTAATTTCTAATCCTAATTGCACAACTATTTTATTAGCTTTGGTTTTAGCCCCATTGACTAAACATATTCCTATTAAGAGAGTTGTTGTTTCCACCTACCAATCCGCCAGTGGCGCAGGTGCAATGGCAATGGAAGAATTACAAAAATTAAGTCAAGAAGTTTTAGATGGAGTAACGCCAAAAAGTAAAGTTCTTCCTTATTCCTTGGCATTTAACCTTTTTTTACATAATTCACCCTTGCAACCAAACAATTATTGCGAGGAAGAAATGAAAATGGTTAATGAAACCCGAAAGATTCTTGGAGATCCCCAGCTTCCTTTGACCGCAACATGTGTAAGAGTTCCAATTTTAAGAGCACATTCTGAAGCAGTAAATATTGAATTTATCAAGCCTTTCCCAGTAAAAGAAGCATATGAAATTTTGGAATCCGCAGCAGGAGTTGAGATACTTGAGGATTTGGAAAACAATCGTTTTCCGATGCCACAAGATGTAAATGGTAGAAACCCTATATCTGTTGGTCGTATAAGGCAGGATATAAGTAACCCCAATGCTTTGGAATTATGGTTATGTGGAGATCAAATTCGTAAAGGAGCCGCACTTAATGCCGTGCAAATTGCTGAACTGCTATTGCAAAAACAATCATGAGTAAGTCAGCTATTTTATCACCAGCACCTTTTGGAAGGATGCTAACTGCAATGGTTACTCCCTTTGATAAAAATGGGCGGGTAGATTATGGGCTGGCTGCTGATTTAGCCAATTATTTAGTTGATCAAGGCTCAGATGGCATCGTTGTATGTGGAACGACAGGTGAGTCCCCAACTTTAACTTGGCAAGAACAACAAAAGATGCTTGAAACAGTTAGAAATTCCTTAGGCGCTCGAGCGAAAGTGTTGGCTGGAACAGGAAGTAATTCGACCTCTGAGGCAATAGAAGCCACAAGGGAAGCGGCTAATTCGGGTGCTGATGGTGCCTTAGTAGTAGTGCCTTATTACAACAAACCTCCGCAGGAAGGATTAGAACTTCATTTTCGTGCTATCGCCAATGCTGCGCCACAGTTACCTTTGATGCTATATAACATTCCAGGGCGGACAGGGTGTTCAATATCGCCTAGTATTGTAAGTAAGCTTATGGATTGCAGTAATGTAGTCAGTTTCAAAGCTGCAAGTGGAACAACAGAGGAAGTGACTCTTTTAAGAAACTATTGTGGATCAGATTTAGCTATTTATAGCGGTGATGATGCATTGGTTTTACCAATGCTTTCAGTAGGGGCTGTGGGAGTTGTTAGTGTTGCAAGTCATTTAGTTGGTTCTGATTTGAAGAAAATCATAGAGAGTTTTTTAGAGGGTAAATACGCTGAGGCTCTTTATTTGCACGAGAAACTACAACCTCTTTTTAAATCCCTTTTTGCAACCACAAATCCCATTCCTGTTAAAGCAGCACTTCAACTTATTGGTTGGTCTGTTGGACCTCCTCGAAGTCCTTTAGTCTCTTTAAATAGCGAAATGAAAGAAGAACTCTTAAAGATACTCTCTTCTTTGAGATTGATTTGATCTATTCCTTTTTTTTCAGAGTGGGTTTGACTTTCATTTAGGTAACAACCAAGTTTTTTTACATAAATTTTTCCATGACATCAAGTTCAATGAATTCTCAAGGTTCAAAAAATAATCAATCAAAATCTCCTTGTTTGAGGATTATTCCTTTAGGCGGCCTGGGAGAAATTGGAAAAAATACCTGCGTTTTTGAATATGGTGACGACATCATGATTCTTGATGCTGGCCTTGCATTCCCAACTGATGGGATGCATGGGGTAAATGTTGTTATGCCAGATACTACTTATTTACGGGAAAATCAAAGTCGAATAAGGGGTTTGGTAGTAACTCATGGACACGAGGATCACATTGGTGGAATTTCTCATCATTTAAAGAACTTTAATATTCCAATTGTATATGGCCCTCCCCTTGCTATGTCTATGCTTAGGGGAAAAATGGAGGAAGCAGGAGTTGCAGATCGGACAACGATACAAGTATGTGGACCAAGAGAAGTTATTAAAGTTGGTCAACATTTTTCAGTTGAATTTGTAAGAAATACACATTCAATTTCTGATAGTTATTCTTTCGCAGTGACAACTCCAGTGGGAGTAGTATTTTTTACGGGTGATTTTAAATTTGACCATACCCCACCTGATGGACAGCCCGCAGATTTAGCTAGAATGGCTCATTATGGTGATAAAGGCGTTCTTTGCCTTTTATCTGATTCAACCAATTCTGAAGTCGCAGGATTCACACCCTCTGAATATTCTGTTTTTCCAAATTTAGACAGATACATTGCCACGGCTGAGGGCAGAGTTATGGTCACTACATTTGCCAGTTCAACTCATCGTGTAGCAATGCTTTTAGAGCTGGCGATGAAAAATGGTAGAAAAGTAGGTTTGCTAGGTCGTTCAATGTTGAATGTGGTTGGAAAAGCAAGAGAACTTGGATATATGCGTTTCCCTGATGATTTGTTTTTCCCAATTAAACAGATCAGAGATTTGCCTGATAGAGAGACTTTTTTATTGATGACAGGTAGCCAAGGAGAATCAATGGCTGCTTTAAGTCGTATTTCTAGAGGCGAGCATCAACATGTTCAGCTGAAAACTAGTGATACTGTTATTTTTTCCGCTAGCCCTATCCCTGGAAATACTATTTCCGTAATGCATACGATTGATAAATTAATCAAATTGGGAGCAAAAGTTATTTATGGCAAAGATAAGGGTATTCATGTTTCAGGACATGGATGTCAAGAAGATCAAAAATGGATGCTTGGATTAACTAGACCTAAATTCTTCATACCTGTGCATGGGGAATACAGAATGCAAGTTCTTCATGGAAAAACAGCTGTATCAATGGGGGTTCATCCCGAAAATGTATTGGTAATGGAAAATGGGGATGTTGCTGAATTGAGACCTGATTCTCTTATTCAAGGATCTCCAGTAAAATCAGGAGTGGAATTACTTGATTCTTCCAGAACTGGGGTTGTTGATACTCGAGTCTTAAAAGAACGTCAGCAACTTGCTGATGATGGAGTTATCACAGTTCTGACTCCAATAAGCACTGATGGCGTGATGGTTGCTCCACCTAGGGTTAATCTTCGCGGAGTTATTACTAATGTTGATGCCAAAACGATGGTTAATTGGACTGAAAGGGAAATTAATTGGGTTTTAGAAAATCGATGGAAACAGCTTGTTCTTAAGACAGGAGGGAAGTCAGTTGAAGTTGATTGGATTGGATTGCAAAGAGAGGTTGAATCAGGATTATCACGTCGATTGAGAAGGGAGGTTCAAGCTGAGCCATTAATTCTTTGCCTTGTTCAACCTGCTCCAGGTGGAACTCGTGCATATAAACCTCAAATTGATCAACAGTCAGACTCACGACCAATGAAGAAAACCGCTGATAAAGCTTCTAAGGCAATCAACACATCCTTAGCCAATAAAGAGACAAGTTCACCAGCAGAACAAAAAACAAATCAGGAATCAAATGCCGAGGAAATGCCATCAGGAAGGACAAGACGTCGTAGATCAGCAATTAGCTGATAACTGAATAGTTTGTTTTTCTTAGTTAGTTTTCTTTGAGATATATATAGATTCTTTGTCCCACCTTATGAGGAAGTCTCCATGTAGATGGATGCTTCCAGGTGGCTTTCTTTGAGATATTTTGGTATTTATTTCTTCTATTTGCACAGCATTGATTCTTTTGATGCCTATTTTCTTTAACCAATTAGCAAGAATTATTTTTTTAATAGAGTTTGTAAAACCGAATAGTTTTTTTCTCGATAGAGAATTGAGTTTTTCTCCTTGGCAAAATTCTATTGCTATTTTTGCAAAACATTTTTGGTCTTCGCTATAACTTTCAAGTCTATTAGCTACAGAAGCTATTCTTGAGTCTGCTCCCTTATAGATTTTATTTAAAATTGGTAAAATTTCTTTTCTTATTTTATTTCTTGTTAAATTAATATTTTCATTTGAAGGATCAATCCAAATTGGCAAATTAAACTCTTTACAAATTTCGAGAGTATCGTTTCTGTTAAAGATCAGTAGAGGTCTGGCTAAGTCTAAATTTGTTTCTATATTTCTTTGTTCTTGAAGGGTACTCAGTCCAACCAGATCAGTTCCTCTGGCTAAGTTCATAATGATTGTTTCTGCACGGTCTGTAGCTGTATGACCAGTTAATATTCTTGTACATGGAAAATTTATATTATTAGATGATAATAAATTAGCTTGCATTATTAGGTTTTTATATCTCCAATCCCTTGCCTTTTCTTCATTAGCTACTTCTTCTTTGTCTGCTTTCTTAGAGTGAAAAGTAATTTGCTGATTCAGACACCAAAGTTTTAGCTCTTCTTCTATTTTCTCGGATTTATTGTGCCATTGGTGATCTCCATGCCAGATTACGACTTGCCATTTATATAGCCTTCTTAAATCAATAATTAATTTAAGAAGGGCCATCGAATCTTGGCCACCAGATATGGCTAAAAGAAGGGTGGAGTTATTAGGAAGCAGTGATTTATTTTGTTTCAGCCTCTTGTGCAAACGCATATGCCATTTACTCCAAGACCTCTCATTTTTAGAAGATTGTGACATTTGCTTTGGTTTCAGAGCTCTATTCGCTTTTTTTGAGTTCTTTTACTGAGACAGTGTCACAATCAGGTTAATAGTTGATGTTTTTATGACACGTTTGCAGACATTGCCAGTTTCACTTCAAAAGAGTATTCAAAATAGATCTTTATTGAAAGTAATTTCTGGTTTGAATAATTTTAATCCAGAATCAGTGTTTCGAATTTCGAAAGCTGCTGGTTTTGGTGGCGCTGACTTATTGGATATTGCTTGTGAACCAAAATTAGTAGAGCTAGCTGTTGAGGCTTCAAATATTCCTGTTTGTGTAAGTTCGGTGGAACCAAGACTTTTCCCTGAAGCTGTTAAAGCAGGAGCATCAATGATTGAGATAGGGAATTTTGATTCTTTTTATCCAGATGGGCGCTTTTTCTCAGCTGATGAGGTACTTTCTTTAGCGGTTGAATCGCGACGTCTCTTGCCTGAAGTGTTTTTGTCAGTTACCGTTCCCCATATTTTGCCTTTAGATAGTCAAGCTCAATTAGCTTTAGATCTTGTTGAGAGAGGGGTCGACTTAATTCAGACAGAAGGAGGGACAACCTCTCATCCCATTAGTCCTGGAACTTTAGGTTTAATAGAGAAAGCGTCACCTACTTTGGCAGCTACTTTCGCTATCTCATCTGCTTTAAAAGAGAGTCGTTATGATTTTCCTGTGATATCTGCTTCTGGACTCTCTGAAGTCACTCTCCCCATGGCTATATCTATGGGAGCTAATGGGGTTGGTATTGGTTCGGCTGTCAATAAATTGAATACTGAATTAGCCATGATTGCTACCGTTAAAGGTCTTCGAAAGGCTCTAGATTCGTTTCAATTGCTTACCGAGGTTAATCAATAAATTTCATAAGGTAATTGAAAACTTTATTTGATTAAAACTTGAAGAATATGGAATTAATAAATTTGTTGGCTATTAGAATTTAATAAGATTATGCCTGAATATAAACTGAAAGCTCCTTATGTTCCAAAAGGTGATCAACCTGCCGCTATTAAAGGATTAGTTGGTGGCGTTAATGAAGGAGAAAAGTTTCAAACTTTATTAGGTGCAACTGGAACAGGAAAAACCTTTACTATAGCTAATTTAATCGCTCAAACTGGAAGGCCTGCGTTAGTTTTAGCTCATAACAAAACACTTGCAGCTCAATTATGTAATGAATTAAGGGAATTTTTTCCTGATAATGCTGTTGAATATTTTATCTCCTATTATGATTATTATCAGCCAGAAGCTTATGTTCCAGTCAGTGATACGTACATAGCCAAGACTTCATCAATTAATGAAGAAATTGATATGTTACGCCACTCGGCGACTAGGTCTTTATTCGAAAGAGATGATGTCATCGTAGTTGCTTCAATAAGTTGTATATATGGTTTGGGAATCCCAAGTGAATATTTAAATGCTTCTGTAAAGTTTCATCTTGGCCAAAGTATTGATTTAAGATCTTGCCTTAGATCATTAGTCTCTAATCAATATACACGTAATGATATTGAAATTAGTAGAGGAAGATTTAGAGTTAGAGGAGATGTATTAGAAATTGGCCCAGCATATGATGACAGACTTGTAAGACTTGAGTTGTTTGGAGATGAAGTTGAAAGTATTAGCTACGTTGATCCTACTACTGGAGAAATATTAAATAAACTTGATGCAATTAATATCTATCCAGCTAAACATTTTGTAACTCCAAAAGATCGATTAGAATCTGCAATAAAAGCAATAAAAAAAGAATTAAAAGATAGATTAGAATTTTTTAATGAAGAAGGTAAATTACTCGAAGCTCAAAGGTTAGAACAACGAACAATTTATGATTTAGAAATGTTAAAAGAAGTTGGATATTGTAATGGAGTTGAAAATTATGCTCGTCATTTATCTGGAAGAGAACCTGGTTCTGCCCCAGAATGCCTAATTGATTATTTCCCTAAAGATTGGTTATTACTTATTGATGAAAGTCATGTTACATGTCCTCAATTAAGAGCTATGTATAATGGTGATCAAGCTAGAAAAAAAGTGTTAATAGATCATGGCTTTAGACTACCAAGTGCAGCTGATAATCGTCCTTTAAAGGATTTAGAATTTTGGAAGAAAGCAAAACAAACTGTTTTTATAAGCGCGACTCCTGGTGATTGGGAATTATCTCAAAGTACAGGAAACATAGTTGAGCAAGTTATAAGACCTACCGGTGTTTTAGACCCTTTAGTTGAAGTACGTCCAACACATGGTCAAGTTGATGATTTACTTCTCGAGATTAGAAAAAGAGCATCGAAAAATCAAAGAATACTTGTCACAACTTTAACTAAAAGAATGGCTGAAGATCTTACAGATTATTTATCTGAAAATAAAATAAGAGTCCGCTATTTACATTCAGAGATTCATTCAATTGAGAGAATTGAAATTATACAAGATTTACGACTAGGAGAATATGATGTTCTGGTTGGAGTTAATCTTCTAAGAGAAGGTTTAGATTTACCTGAAGTCTCACTTGTGGTCATTCTCGATGCCGATAAAGAAGGATTTTTAAGAGCTCAAAGATCTTTGATACAAACAATTGGTAGAGCGGCAAGGCATGTTGAAGGCTTGGCTTTACTCTATGCAGATAAAATGACCGAATCTATGGCAAAAGCTATTAGTGAGACGGAAAGACGTCGTGAAATACAAAATATTTATAATATCGAGAACGGTATAACTCCAAAGCCAGCAGGTAAAAAAGCAAATAATTCAATTCTTTCTTTTTTAGAGCTTTCAAGAAGATTAAATCAAGATGGAAATTCGGATGATTTTGTTGATATTGCTGATAAGTTGATCGATCATACTTCTAAAGATTATGATAGTGGTGTTTCTTTAGAATCTTTGCCTGAATTAATTGAGAAATTGGAATCTAAAATGAAAATAACAGCTAAAGAACTCGATTTTGAGAAAGCTGCAATTCTGAGAGATCGTATAAAGAAATTAAGACATAGGTTGGTGGGCAAATAATATAGTTTAGCTTTCATTCTTTCCTAATTGAAAGCAAGTATGAATTTCATTTAATGCTTTTTCACCATATTTTTCTGAGATAATACAAGTTGTTCTTATTTCACTCGTAGCAATCATTTCTATATTGATTTTTTGATTTGCTAGTGCTCTAAATATTTTACCGGCTGTTCCTTTTGTGAAAGGCATTCCGGACCCTACTGCGCTAATTCGAACTATGGATTCTCCTTCTTCGAGTGTTGATCCCTTCCAATTTGAGATCAATTCTTCTAAGGCATATTTAGCATGGCTTCTATCATTTTTCTTTAATGTGAAACTGATATCTTTAGTGTTATCTTCATGCTTCCTTTCTGATTGAACTATTGTGTCTAAGCTAATGTTTTTTTCAGCCAATGTGGAACATATAGTTGAAGCAGTTCCTGGCTTATCTGGGACATTCTTAACGCTAATTTGAATTTGATCTTTATCTAAGGCTATGCCTCTTACTTCTGGCTCGTTGTTATTTTCAAGCATAGGATTTAGAGTAATTTGCTTATCATTTAGCTTGAAAACTTCTCCTATATTACGTAATGCTTTTTTTCCTAATTCTGCATCAATAACACAACTTACTTTGACTTCACTAGTTGCTATAAGTCGTATATTAATACCAGAATCAAACAGAGTTTGGAATAGAGATGACGCTATGCCAGGTCTACCCATTATCCCAGCTCCGTAAATACTTAGTTTAGTTAAACCCTTTTGAGAAGATATTTCACCACCAATAATATTAATGAGTTTTTTACATTGAGTTAGTGCATCATGTAATTCATTTTCTGCAACAGTAAAAGTAATATCGTTAGAGTTGATTTGGTGTGTTGCTTGAATAATTAGATCGACATTTACTCCACCTTCTGATAAAGATTCAAAAAGCTCAGCAGCAATTCCTGGACGATCTGGAATATTAGATAAAGCTACGACTGCTTGATTCTCGAGAAGTTCTAAACCATCGACAGGACTGCGATGCTCTATCCCACCTTTGGAAAATACATGATTTTTTTTACTAGTTAGTGTCGTTCCATCAAGGTTGTCCCAACTTGACTTCACTACAAGAGTTACGCCGAAATTTCTCGCAATTTCAACTGCTCGAGGATGCAAAACAGCAGCTCCAAGACTAGCCAGCTCTAACATTTCATCACAACTAATACTTTTCATTAATTTTGCATTTTTAACTATTCTTGGATCAGTTGTTAAAACGCCAGGAACATCGGTATAAATTTCACATCTAGCCGCTTCAAGAGATGCTGCTAAAGCGACTGCAGAGGTATCTGATCCGCCTCTTCCTAAAGTTGTTATTTCAGCAATACCTCCTATCCCAAGACTGGTTCCTTGAAATCCAGCAATAACAACTGTTTTGCCTTGAGCTAATAGATTTTTTATGCGTTCAATCCTTATCTCGAGTATTCTGGCTCTTCCATGAGCTGATTCTGTGATGATTCCAGCTTGAGTTCCCGTTAAGGAGATGGCTGGTGTTCCCAATTCATTCAAGGCCATAGTCAATAGTGATATTGAAACTTGCTCTCCAGTTGATAGGAGCATATCCATTTCTCGATGAGGAGGATCAACAGTTATTTCTGAGGCTAGCTTTGTTAACTCATCAGTTTGATGTCCCATTGCCGACACAACAACTACCAGATCATCTCCCTTCTCTTTACTTGATTTGATTCTTTGCGCGACAGCTTTTATCCGCTCAATGCTTCCTAGAGAGGTGCCGCCAAATTTTTGAACCAGCAATGTCATTGAACTCTTGTTAACTTATTGATTATTTCAGTTATTAGTCAAAATTTTACTTTCTGTTAGCAGATTATCTTTAAAAGAATCGATTGGATTGGTTCCTGATTTTATTGAGGCTTCGATTTTTAAAAGTTTTCTCATCAATTCAAGTAATGCCTCCAATGATTTACCCTGAATCTGTTTGCGAATTACAAAAATACGTTTTGGATTTGCAATCCCAGCCAGCTTGGCTATGTCTTTGACGTCCTGATTTCCCTGTAAGTCTAATAAATGAACCCAAAGCCATCCTCTTGATTGACCAGTCAAAGTTGTAATTAACCGTAAAGCTGGCTCTCCATTTTTAAGTAAGGATTGAATTTTACTCAGAGCGATAACTCTCTGTCCTTTAAGTAGTAAGTTGGCAATTTCAAGAGCATTAGTGGAATTATTTTGAATTAGTTTATTGACTAGTTCTTTTGAGATTTCTCGTGGTTCATTCGTAATAGAATTTTTATTAACTGCCTCTGCAAATAATGAGAGTTTTTGAAGTTCCGTATTAATTAAAGAGCTATCATTACCTATACTTTCTACTATTAAATCAATTGTTTCATGATTCATTTTTAGATTTAATTTATATAAAATATTTTTGACTAAGTTCCGTTGTCCATTTATATCCCATGGCAGCGGAAGAAGAAAACTTTTTTCCTTTGAAAAGGTATTTGATTGTATAATTCTATCTATTAATTTCGTAGTCTTTAGTCTTTTATCTGGTTTCTTGGAGTTATTGAGAATTAGATGTGTATTATCAGGAACTAATTTAATTGATTGTTCCAATTTATTAGCTAGTTCAATAGAACATCCGTTACAAAAGGGGCTCCTTCTAACTAGTACAACTCTACCTCCGCTTCCTAAAGGAGCGCTTTGAACTTCTTCAAGTGCTCTGAAATTTTGCTTAGGATCATTTCCATCTATTTGACTATAGTTAAAACTTTTCCATGATGGATCAATAACTGTATGAATTATTTCTTCTATTTCCCTGTTACAGGCTTCATAATCATCACCCCATATTAAATGTATTGGCATGACCTAGTTATATGTTATTAAAAAGATTCTGATCTTAAATTAGCCAAACAAATTTAACAGTGAAAACACCAGAACATCCCATCTTTCTAGAAAGTGTTAAATATATTCGATCTAAATTAGGCATCACAGGGCTTGATCGGCTTCAGCAGTTAATTTTAGAACGCATTATTCATTCAAGTGGTGACTTTAGTCTGCGGTCATGCATTAGGTTCAGTCCAAAAGCTTGTGAAAATGCGATTAATGCATTACAAAATGGTGCCAAGATTGTAACCGATACTTACATGGCAGAGGCAGCAATATCTCCAATGGCTAAAAGGACCATAAATTCAGATATTCAATGTATTTTAGCTAAGGCGCCGAAGTCAATTGATTCAACTTTGACTACTAGAAGTGCAATTGGAATGAGAAATATTTGGTTAAATCTTGATGAAAAACAGAACTTATTAAATACTCCATTCGTAGTGATTGGGAGTTCGCCAACAGCTTTAATTTCTTTATTAGATCTTGTTGAATCTGGTTATCCAAAACCCAGTTTAATTATTGGAATGCCAGTAGGGTTTATAGGTGTTACTGAGAGTAAAAGTCGATTATTAAATAGTGAATGTCCATATATTGTTTTGGAGGGTTCTAAAGGAGGTGCATCTTTAGCGGCAGCTGCTACGAATGCCTTATTGAGAGCTGCCGAGAATTGAATTAAAAATAATTTTTTATTTTAATTGCAGTTTTTAATTGGTTGGGTGACTTGAATGCAATTGGAACTGTTATTCTCAAGATTATTTAAAATCTGTTTTGCATTATTGATTACTTCTTTTGGCACTCCAGCAAGGCGAGCAGCTTCAATTCCATAACTTTTATTTGCACCTCCTCTTTCAACTTTATGAAGAAATGAAAGTGAATTATTTTTATATTCAACTAGAACTTGGTAATTTTTCACATTCTCAAGATATTCAGAAATTTGATTCAGTTCATGATAATGAGTTGCAAAGATTGAACGAGCTTTTATAGTTTTAGCTAAAAATTCGCTGACAGACCAGGCAATTGATAAGCCATCAAAAGTTGAAGTTCCTCGTCCAATTTCATCTAATAAAACTAATGATTTTTCAGTGGCATTATTTAAAATAAATGCTGTTTCAATCATTTCAACCATGAATGTTGATTGACCTGCAGCTAAATCATCTACTGCTCCAACGCGAGTAAAAAGTTGATCCGCAATTCCTAAAGTACAAGATCTAGCTGGGATCCAACTACCGATTTGAGCCATGATTTGCAATAGACCTACTTGTCTTAAATAACAACTTTTACCGCTCGCATTTGGTCCTGAAAGAATCATTAGATCAGTCTTAGAGCCAAGTTCTATATCATTAGGAACAAATACTTTATCAACTAGAATTTGCTCAACCACAGGATGACGACCATCTTGAATAGATAATTTTCTGGATCCATCTTTATCTAGGTTATCAACCATCTTAGGTTGAATATAATTATTTGTAGCTGCTAATTCGGCGAGACCAGATAGAACATCTAAGCAAGAAATTGCTTTTGCAGCTTTTCTAATAATGTTTGATTTATTTCCAACCAAAATTCGTATTTGACAAAATATCTCATATTCAAGTTGTGATATTCGTGCTCTAACTTGAAAGATTTTTCCTTCTCTTTCTTTTAAGCCTGGCGTGACAAAACGTTCCTCATTAGTTAAGGTTTGTCTTCTGATCCAGTGATCTGGCAAATTGATAGACTTCGCTTTACTTACTGCTAAAAAGTATCCGAAAGATCTATGATATTGAAGTTTTAAATTATTAATATTGCTGTTTCTCCTTTCTTGTATTTCTTGAGATTTTAGCCATGAATTATGATCATCAAGTTGATTTCGAAGCCCATCAAGTATAGGATCTACTCCATCATAAATTAGCCCACCTTCTGTAATGCTAAGGGGAGGATTATCTACTATTTCATTATTTATTTTTGAAGCAAGTTCTATTAATTCTCTATCTAAATTTATAATAGATTCGAAATAATGTGTTCCTTCAAATACCGGATCATTAAGATATTTTTTAATTATAGGCAAACGTTTAATGCCTTCAGCTATAGCAACTAAATCACGAGCTCCTGCTTGTTGCGCGCCTGCTCTGCCCGCTAGACGTTCTAAATCACCCATTGCTCGTAATAT
>QCIQ01000005.1 GCA_003216595.1 Prochlorococcus sp. AG-402-M18 | reverse complement strand
TCTAATATCTCCACCTTTTATGGAATTAAACTCTAAGTACGATTCCTCTTTGAAAGTGAATTTATTAGATTCCTGAATATTAGGATTAATTAGCGTCATAAAAGAATTTGAATATAAAGAATTTAATTGCTATTTAGTTTTAGCTGATAATCTATAAAAAATCATAGAACGCAAGATATTCAATTATTTTAGTTATACACCTCCAAATCTCCTTCTTCTAGATTGATAGTCAAGTAGTGCCTTAGCAAGAGTATCAGCGTTAAAATCTGGCCATAAAACATCTGTTATATGGATCTCAGCATAAGCTAATTGCCACAAAAGAAAATTACTTATTCTTTTTTCGCCACTAGTTCTAATAAGTAAGTCTGGATCAACCTCACTAGCTGTAAATAACTCAGAGGCGAATACATTTTCATCTATCAAAGCAGGATCTAATTCACCTTTAACAGAACGTTCTGCCAACTTTTGGGCAGCTCGTACTAATTCCCGTCGTCCTCCATAATTAGTGCAAACATTAAAATGAATCCCGTTATTATTAGAAGTTGATTCAATCGACTCTTTTATTAATTCCTTTAATGGAATAGGTAATGGTTCAAGATCACCTAAGAAATTAATTTTTACTTCTTCGAGTTTTAAATTAGCCAATTCACGCTTAAGAACACTTTCAAAAAGTGTCATTAAAAAATTTACTTCTTCACTAGGTCTAGACCAATTTTCAGTTGAAAATGCATAAACAGTTAATGCTCCTATTCCCCAATTGCTACATAAATGCAAAGTAGTTTTTAAAGCCTCAACCCCAGCTGTATGTCCAATAGTCCTTGGTAAACCCTTGGCTTTTGCCCACCTACCATTTCCATCCATTATTACCGCAATGTGATCAGGCATACGAAGACGATCCAAATCTTTAGGTAATGGAGATACCCCTCTAGAATTATCAGTACTTATTACAGAAGGGTAAGTCAATTCAAAGATTCCTTACTGTCATTAATTTTCCCAAGATTACCTCTGGATTGACCAACTTTAGGTTCAATATTAGAAGAATTTGTTTTCAATGAAGGATTAATGCTGGGGGACTTAGATCCAGATACATTTGAAGGATCCAACAATTCTTTCAAAAGGTCAAGTAATCGACTGCTTGTAATGGGTCTCTCTAGTCGTCCCTGGCTAGCTAAGGATAAAGTACCTGATTCTTCTGAAACTACAACACATATACATCGATCAAATCGCTCAGTGATACCAAGAGCCGCCAAATGTCTGGTTCCGTATCTACTAATTCCTTGCCTAGAAAGAGGCAAAATCACCCCTGCTGAAATAATTCTATTTCCCTTTACTAAAACAGCTCCATCATGAAGAGGCGTATCAGCTGCAAAAAGATTTAATAACAATTCAGACGATAATTGAGCATCAATTGGAACTCCAGGGAAAAGAAAATCTTCAGGGCGTAAGTCACTACCCATATCAACAACAATTAATGCTCCTTTTCTATTTTGTGATAATCGACCAGCGGCTTCAGTTAATTGAACGAAAGTATTAGAACTTGCTCTAAATTCTTTTTGAGTATTTCCAAGAATCACAGCCAATCTTCCAGTACCTAATAACTCCATTAATCTCCTTAATTCTCCTTGCCATAAAATCGCTAAAGATAAAGAGCAAGCTAAAACCAAGGCATCAACAAGTTTCGAAGTAATTGGTAAATTTGCAAACCTCTGAACGAACCAAGCTAATGAGACTAAAAATAGGTAACCTCTTAAAAGCCATAATGTTCTTTGCTCTTTAACTCTTGTAAAAAGAAGCACTCCAAGAGAAGAAGCAAACAAGACATCAAGGAGAACACGCAAGTTTATAAGCCACCAGAAATTCACTCCTACACCCCAACGTTATTTCAACTTACCTAATTCTTGGTAATAAAGCGATCAGGTAATACATCTAATTGCAATAGATCTTCAGGAAGCTCTCTCCTTTGAGTCAACTCAGCAAAACCTTTACCAACAATAATTGTTGCAGGTCTAGGAATTCTGTTGTAGTTGGAACTCATGGAATAGTTGTATGCACCTGTTCCAAATACAGCAAGATAATCTCCACTGTCACAAGACGGAAGAAGAAAATCTTTCAATAAAACATCTCCAGACTCACAGTGCTTACCAGCAATAGTAACTTTTTCAAAATTACTATTCAATGGTTTATCTACCAAACAAGCACTGTATAGTGACTGGTAGGTTATGGGGCGAGGATTATCACTCATTCCTCCATCAACAGATAAATAAGTTCTAACACCAGGAACAACTTTCTTAGCTCCAATCTTGTAAATGGTAAGCCCCGAATTAGCTACAAGGGATCTTCCAGGTTCACACATCAATCTTGGCAAATCTAGATTTCTTTCCCTGCAAGCCTTAACAACTGCCTTAGAAATAACTTCAACCCATTTTTCAATAGAGGGAGGATTATCCTCATGAACATATTTGATCCCGAGACCGCCACCTAAATTTAGATCAGCTATTGGATGACCAATTTGCTGAGCAAGCTTTAAAGCATCAGCCATAACACCAGCAAGGTCAACATGGGGTTGAACCTCAAAAATTTGCGAACCTATATGAGCATGTAATCCAGTTAAATTTGCCCAGTTATATGTTTTTAATTCTTCTAAAACAGATTCAAGCTCATCTGGATCAAAACCAAATTTGCTATCTAAATGTCCAGTCCTAATATATTCATGAGTATGGCATTCAATGCCTGGAGTAAACCTCAGCATTAACTTTACTGTTCTTTTATCAGAAGCAATATTTTTTAACAGCTCAATATCATGATAATTATCTAAAACAATTGTCACATTATTTTTGTAAGCAAAATTTAATTCTTCCTCAGATTTGTTATTTCCATGAAAGACAATATCTTTCCCTTTTACACCTCCCTTTAGGGCAGTAAGTAATTCGCCCTCAGATACTGCATCGAGTCCAAAGCCCTCAGAAGCAACAACTGCGCAAATAGCTAGTGAGCTATTTGCTTTTGATGCATATAGAGGAAGTGATTCTCCTGGATAATGTTTTTTTAAAGAAGAAATATAAGTTTTGCATGCAGTTCTAAGAGATAACTCATCAAAAACATAAAGAGGTGTGCCATATTTTTTTGCGAGTTCGCTAAGTTGACATCCACCAACAACTAATTTCTTATTCTCATTGATTTCTGAAGATATAGGAGCTATATTTCGATTTGGACTATCTTTATCCATATTGGGTTCAAAAGCCTTTAATCCTTGCATTGAAATTTTTTACTTTAATGTTTAACTAATCTAGAGATCAATTAACCAATTAGTATTCTTTTTAAAGAAAGGTGGATTAATTAATTAATAGTTCGATATGGATCTCAGAATAATTGAACTTGGGAAAAAGCATTTAAATGATTGCGTAGATCTAGATCAAAAATCATTAAATGGTATTTGGTCTAGATCTCAATGGGAAAGAGAACTTAATGAGCCTAAAAGAATTTGTCTAGGAATAATAGAGTTGGATACTAAAAAAATTTTAGGTCTATGTTCTGCTTGGTTAGTAATAGACGAATTACACATAACTTTTATAGCAGTTCATCCTATGCATCGAATGAAAGGATTAGGGAAATTTCTGTTGTCAGACTTGATCAAACGTTCAAAATCACTTCAAGCAAATCACATTCACTTAGAAGTTAAAGACAAAAACGAACCAGCCAAGGCTTTTTACAAATCCATGGGCTTTAAAACAGTAGGTAATAGAGCTAATTTTTATAAAGATGGAAGTGATGCTCTTATTCTGAATAAAGAAATCAATAACAAATCATAAAGTCAATAATTAAGTACGGTTTACCGAAAGCCAAAAACAAATAAAAAGTCTGTTCTTTGCATCAATTAATACTTTTAATTATTTTTCAACGAACATTTAATATTTACCCTTTATAAAAAAAAACCTAACCGTACACATTTCACACTTAACCCTGATAAATTAGGTTAAATAGTTATTGAAAGAGCTAAATGTTTGAGAGGTTTACGGAAAAGGCTATAAAAGTGATCATGCTTGCCCAAGAAGAGGCAAGACGCCTTGGGCATAATTTTGTTGGAACAGAACAAATCCTATTAGGACTAATAGGAGAGGGCACGGGTGTTGCTGCTAAAGTACTTAAATCAATGGGGGTTAATCTAAAAGATTCAAGAGTAGAAGTTGAAAAAATAATAGGGAGGGGTTCTGGATTCGTTGCGGTAGAAATTCCCTTCACTCCAAGAGCAAAAAGAGTACTTGAACTTTCATTAGAAGAAGCCCGTCAATTAGGTCACAATTACATAGGCACTGAACATCTATTACTTGGGCTTATCAGAGAAGGTGAAGGAGTTGCCGCAAGGGTACTTGAGAATTTAGGCGTTGATCTAACAAAAGTTAGAACACAAGTTGTACGAATGCTTGGTGAGACCGCAGAAGTTACTACAGGATCAGGTTCTTCAAAAGGATCAGCAAAAACCTCCACACTTGATGAATTTGGAACAAACCTTACTAAGTTAGCTAGTGAATCAAAACTTGACCCAGTAGTGGGAAGGCATTCAGAGATTGATCGTGTAATTCAAATATTGGGAAGAAGAACTAAAAACAATCCAGTTTTAATAGGAGAACCAGGGGTAGGAAAAACAGCTATAGCTGAAGGACTTGCTCAGAGAATTCAACAAGGAAATATTCCTGACATACTTGAAGAAAAAAGAGTGTTAACTCTTGATATTGGTTTGCTTGTAGCAGGAACTAAATACAGAGGTGAATTTGAAGAAAGATTAAAAAAAATTATGGAAGAAATTAAATCTGCAGGAAATGTAATTCTAGTTATTGATGAAGTACATACATTAATAGGAGCAGGAGCTGCTGAAGGTGCCATTGACGCAGCAAATATATTAAAACCTGCTTTAGCCAGAGGCGAACTTCAATGTATTGGAGCTACAACACTTGATGAATATCGCAAGCATATTGAAAGAGATGCTGCATTAGAGCGAAGATTCCAACCTGTAATGATTGGAGAACCTTCGATCAAAGATACAATTGAAATACTTAAAGGATTAAGAGAGAGATATGAGCAACATCACAGATTGAAGATTACTGATGAAGCTCTTGACGCTGCTGCAAATCTTGGTGACAGGTATATTTCAGATCGTTTTTTGCCTGATAAAGCCATAGACCTAATAGATGAAGCAGGAAGCCGGGTCAGATTACTTAACTCCAAATTGCCTCCTGAAGCAAAAGAAGTTGATAAAGAATTAAGAAAAATACAAAAGAGTAAAGAAGAAGCTGTAAGAGATCAAAATTTCACCCAAGCAGGAGAACTTAGAGAAAAAGAAGTTGAGCTTAGAGATAAAATTAGAAATCTTTTACAGAACATAAGACAAAAGACTTCATTAAATGAAAATTCCGATCCAAACAATAATAATCCGCAGAAAAACAATGAAACTAACGACCAAGCTATTGCAAAGTCTGATGAAGTAAAAGTTTCTCAGCCTGTAGTTAATGAAGAAGATATTGCACATATTGTTGCCTCATGGACTGGAGTTCCTGTACAGAAATTAACTGAAAGTGAATCAGTCAAGCTTTTGAATATGGAAGAGACATTGCATCAAAGACTCATTGGTCAAGACGAAGCTGTTAAAGCTGTTTCAAAGGCAATTAGGAGAGCAAGAGTTGGCCTTAAAAATCCAAATAGACCAATTGCTAGTTTTATTTTTTCTGGTCCAACTGGAGTTGGAAAAACTGAACTAACTAAAGCTTTAGCGGCCTATTTCTTTGGGAGTGAAGAAGCAATGATCCGGCTAGATATGTCTGAATTTATGGAAAGACATACTGTTAGTAAATTAATAGGTTCACCTCCTGGCTACGTAGGGTTCAATGAAGGTGGACAATTAACAGAAGCAGTGAGAAGAAGACCTTATACAGTTGTTTTATTCGATGAAATAGAAAAAGCTCATCCAGATGTATTTAATCTTCTCCTTCAATTACTAGAGGAAGGAAGATTAACTGATTCAAAAGGAAGAACTGTAGATTTCAAAAACACTTTAATAATAATGACTTCTAATATTGGATCTAAAGTTATAGAGAAAGGTGGAGGTGGATTGGGATTTGAATTCTCAGGTGAAAATTTAGAAGATACTCAATACAATAGAATTAAATCATTAGTAAATGAAGAACTAAAGCAATATTTCCGCCCTGAATTTCTTAATAGATTAGATGAAATAATTGTATTCAGACAACTCTCCAGAAATGAAGTCAAAGACATCGCAGAAATAATGTTAAAAGAAGTATTCTTAAGAATAAAGGAGAAAGGAATATCTTTAACTGTCTCAGACGACTTCAAAGAAAGATTAGTTGAAGAAGGATACAATCCTTCTTATGGGGCACGGCCTTTAAGAAGAGCGGTAATGAGGTTGTTAGAAGATAGCCTGGCTGAAGAAGTTTTATCTGGCAGGATAAAAGATGGAGATAAAGCGGAGGTGGATATTGATGAAAGCAAAAAAGTGATTGTTAAACATCTTGGAAAAGATAGTTCCACACCAGAATTAGCAAGTGCCGCTGTTTAAGCTTTAATAGAGAACAGTTAAATGTTGATAAATAATCAAAGCATTTCACCTTCAAAGGTCGTTAGAGGTGAAGGTGCATGGATTAAATCGTTAGATTTAATAACTAAATTATGCAAAAGACCTTTGATAATAGGTAGAAGTAGTTCTACAAAAAAAATAAGAACTTCATTAAAAAAAGATCTTTTATTAAAAGGTATTCAATCAATCTCTCACGAATTAGATCACGATTGTTGTGAATTAGATATCCAAACTGCATATTTAGTCTCAAAGGAAAACAATTGCGATGCGATTATTGCAGCAGGAGGAGGGAAAGTACTGGATGCTGGAAAATTAATTGCTGATTTACTTGGCCTTAATTGCATTACAGTGCCATTAAGCGCTTCCACATGTGCTGGATGGACTGCTTTATCTAATATTTATACTCCCGATGGCAGATTCATAAAAGATGTAACTTTAAAAAGCTGCCCAAACTTGTTGATATTTGATCACAGAATCGTTAGATCCGCTTCACCAAGAACACTTGCTAGCGGCATGGCAGATGCTGTCGCGAAATGGTACGAGTCCTCCTTAACAAGTAGAACAAGCAAAGACGGTTTTGTTCAACAAGCCGTTCAGATGGCTAGAGTTTTAAGAGATCAATTATTTTTAAACGGTTATCAGGCGTTCTTAGATCCACTAAGCAGTTCTTGGCAAACTGTTGCAGAAGGATGTTCACTAACAGCTGGAATGATTGGAGGGCTTGGGGGTGCAAGATGCAGAACAGCAGCAGCCCATCCCATACATAATGGACTAACACAACTTGCATATACAAACAAACCACTTCATGGAGAACTTGTTGGTTTTGGTTTGCTAGTACAGTTACATCTAGAAGAGAAAAATTCAAATAGTCAATTACAAAAACAAGCCAAGTCACAACTTATAGATTTCTTCTCTCAATTAAATCTTCCTATTTCAATTGAGTCTATTTGTCTTAAAAACATGTCAAGGAATGAACTATATAAAGCCTGTAAGTTTGCTTGTAATGATAACTCTGATATACATCAATTACCTTTCCCAATAAATGAAAAAGATCTGCTCGAAGCACTTCAAAGTTTTAAATCTTTGCCTACAAAATCAAAAACAAGAATAAAAAATTTATAAGAGAATTGAATCAAGAAGTAATTGAAAATATAGATAAAACGAATGCCACGAAGGCATACATAAATAAGATACGAGATCAAATTATTGACAAACAAGCTAGTAAATTATTTGAAGATCTTAAATGGTTACAACTAGAAGATATATCACTCAATAAATCTGACCTATTTCCAACAGTGTTAACAGGTAAAGGAGAAAAAGTTCTACTAATACATGGTTTTGATAGCTGTTTCCTTGAATTTAGACGTCTCACTCCTTATCTAAAAAAGAATAATAAACTAATCATTCCAGATCTATATGGATTTGGCTTTTGTCCTAGATCTAGTGGTAACAAATATGGATTTAAATATTTGATGAAACATTTAAATTCTGTATTGAACTATTTCTCAAAGAATCATTCCATAGGCCTAATAGGTGCCTCAATGGGAGGGGCTTTAGCTCTAGAACTCGCAAGACAAAACCCAAAGAAGGTCAACAAGTTACTACTTTTATCACCAGCAGGTTTAGCAGGCAAAAACCCAAAAATCCTATGGCCTTTTAATCATTTTGGGGCATGTTTCCTTAGGCAACCTTTTGTACGTAAGGCATTATGCAGACAGGCATTTGCAGATCCAAAAAATAGCGTTGGCCCTGCAGAGGAACAAATCGCCTCAATACATTTAAAAGTTCCTGGTTGGCAATCATCCCTAGCAGATTTCGCGGCAGATGGGGGAGTATCTGATTGCGGACTCCCAAAACCAACTCAACCTCTCAAAATTATATTAGGCAAATATGACAGAATTATTCCTAAAGCCGAAAAGGAAAAAACCAAAATAAACTATAATTCCAACATAGAAATAGCAACAAATTCAGGCCATCTACCACATTTAGAAGAACCAAAGTTAGTTGCTGAGGCTTGGGAAAGATTTAAAGAATAAAATGAAATCTAAGCAAATTCAAAAGAAAGGAATTCTTGCGAAATTCTTAGAACAAGGTATTAGAATTTTACTCATAAAAGAGTGCAAAAAAATATGCAATATAAAAATAAATATTATCTCCTCATTTAATCAAATACTCAAAGGGGAAATAAAAAAAATCAATATCACTGCTAAAGATATTAATTACAAAGATCTTCTATTCGATAAATTAGAACTGGAAGCGGATAATCTTAAAATTAATTTCAAACCAACAAAAAAAGAATTAAACTTTATAAACAATCCTATAATAAAATTCAGAATTTTATTATCGCAAAACTCATTCAGAACAATTTTGTTCTCTAACAAATGGAATTGGATTGGTAATATAATTAGCAGGGAAGTATTAAATAAAGATCAATTAAAAGATATTAAGATAAGCAATGGTAGATTGTTAATGAAATCTTCTAAAAGGAACATCAATATTATTCAAGAAGAAGAGATTAATATTAGAACAGAGAGAGGTAAAATTTATTTAGAGAATAAAAGCACCAAAAAGACTTTTCAAATCCCGATTGAAGACAAAATATATATTAATAATATATATATAGAAAATAATATAATTAATGTTTCTGCAAGTTCATCTATAAGTTTTTAAACACTTCATGAAATAATTAATGGTGACAGTAAAATTACTATATAAAATACAATAGCTGGAGTAAATAAATAACTATCTATTCTATCTAGGATACCGCCATGACCAGGTAAAAAATCACCTGAATCTTTTAATCCTGCATTCCTCTTCAACATCGATTCAGTAAGATCTCCAACAAGAGAAAATAGTGCGACTAAAATACCAATAAATATTCCAATAAATATTCCAAACTCCCATCTAAGTAGATATCCACAAAAGGCTCCTATTATTATTGAAAAAGATAATCCACCAATAACACCTTCAATAGTTTTAGAAGGTGAAATTGGGGATAATGAATGATTGCCAAACTTCTTGCCTACAAAATAAGAGCCTATATCAAAACCAACAATCATAAAACATGTAGAAAAAGTTATTAGCATTCCAAAAGTAATATGCGATGACCAATCAATAGGAATCAAATTAACATTATTGGGTAAATCAGTCTCTAAAAGATTTCTTAACTTAATCCAATGACTTGGCAGAAAGCCTAAATAAAATAATCCAAATATTGATGCCGCCACATCCGCAATGGAACCAGTAACAGGTTGAAGCAATAACCAACCACAAATAGCAGCGCCAGACAATGGTAGGATAGCATCTGATATTTCAATAGAGATATATCCACGAGAAGATAATTGAGTAAAAAAAAGTAATATTTGACAGGCTAACAACGTTGTCTTAGTAGCAGGTCTTATCCCAGTGAACTCTGCCATCCGGAAGAACTCTTGAAGAGCTAAATGAACAATTAAACTTATTGCTATAGAAAACCACCAATTACCTAGAGAGACTATTAAAAATCCAAAAGCTCCAACTAAAAGTCCACTTGATAATCTCTTTTTAGAAACAGCTAAAATCATTAAATTAGATGAAAAAAATATTGCTTTCTTTTATAAAACATACTTAAAAGTGGTTATTAATAATAAATTTCATTATAGCTGATAATTAGATATTATTAATCAAGAAATAACTCTTACGAAATCAGGGATCTGGTCTGGCCAAAAACATTTTTGCTCTACCAGCCAATCAACACGAGCTTCGTCCAAAACCTCACCAGGAATCAATAAAGGTATCCCAGGAGGATAAGGGCAAACCATCTCAACAGAAATTCTTCCTATAGCATCTTGCAGATTTACCCTCTCAAAATTCGAACCCCAAGAGAAAGAACAAGGTTTGAATGGCTTCGAAACTATATTGAATGGTGGTCTTTTAAATAAACAGGATTTGTGTCGGCCAAGAGATTGAAGGATTTCATCCCAACATCTTACAAATTTTTTGCCTAATCGCTTGTGAGATGAAAACCCAAGGCAAAAAGTTAGTGTCCCTGGCTCAGCTAATTCAGCAATTATTCTTTTTTTTATAAAGCTTTTATCAACTTCAATACCACTCAAACCAAATTTTGATGTGTGAAGAATAATTCTTAGTGGATCACTGTTTTTAAGAAGAGGAACTTCTCTATTAATCAAAAAATCTTTTAATTTTTCAGCTTCTTCAATCCTATAATTCAATTTCTTACGCCCTTTAGATTCAATAAGTTCCTTTATTGAACTTTCACAAGAAGCTAACAATAAAGAACTTGGGCTTGAAGTTTGAAGCAACTCAATACTTTTCTCTATTTTAAATGGATCAACTTTGTCACCCTGCGACCATAAAACTGCGGATTGAACTAATCCTGGTGCAGATTTATGAAGAGAGTGAACAACAAGATCTGCGCCAAAGTAGATAGCTGACATGGGTAGATCTGCTCTTATTTGACTTATTAGATAAGCGCCATGAGCTTCATCAACCAATACTGGCAAAGAATGTGAGTGAATCTCCTTAATCAGAGATTCCATATCTGCAGAATAACCTTGATATGTTGGGTTAACTAAAACTACCGCCGCTATGTCCTCTTCGAGCTCTTTTGCTTTGATAAAAGCCCTCTGAAGCCATTTCCTATCAAAAGGAGATGGATGACCTCGATCAGTTAAATATGGGACGTCAAAAAGTAATGGGATCAAGCCTCCAAACAAGCATGCTTGGATACAGCTTTTATGTATATTTCTTGGCATGAGAACAGCTTGACCAGGACGAGCTAGAGCAAGCAGTGAACTTTGAAGTAACCCCGTTGCACCGTTAACTCCATACCAACATCTATCAACACCCACTTCAAAAGCAGAAGTCTTTTGACTTTCTGCTATTGCCCCTTCGCTAATCAAAGGACCACCAATCTCAAAAAGCTCAGGTAAATCCCAAACACCTGGTCTTAGTTTCAGAAGCTTTTTTATGTTTTTTGGGAGAGCATTTCCTCTTCCATGGGCTGGCAAGAAAAGATTTTCGCTTCTATTAGCAGAAAGCAAATTTAAAAGCCCCATAGAATAAAATGATTAATTAAAATCAATGTAGTTAAATTAATCAGTAAGCAAATCAAAAGAACTTCTTAGAGGGGTGGCTAAAAGAACTTATGATGGATTCATGAAATACGATTTCAAAAGAGATTTAATCTGGTTAATTTTAAGACCATGGATATTGTTGCCTAGATTTATTCAGATAGTTGGTGCAATATCACTACTATTAGCAAGACTTATTTTTCAAGGTTCAAGTAATGACGACAAGATTCAAAGGAATCTAGCTAAATTTCTACTTAAAACACTTATTGGTCTGGGCCCCTGTTTTATCAAAGTAGGGCAAGCACTTTCAACTAGGCCAGATCTAATAAGAAAAGATTGGCTGGAAGAATTAACAAACCTACAAGACAATTTACCCTCATTTTCGCATAAAAAAGCACTTGAAATCATTGAAAATGAGCTAGGAAGAAAAGCAAATGAACTTTTTGAAGAATTCCCATCTAATCCAATAGCCTCAGCAAGTCTTGGTCAAGTTTATAAAGCAAAATTAACTAGCAATTATTGGGTAGCAGTAAAAGTTCAGAGGCCTAATCTGATTTTTAACATTAGAAGAGATATTGTTATTATAAAAATACTTGGAGTTCTTAGTGCACCAATACTTCCATTAAATCTTGGGTTCGGATTAGGTGAAATAATAGATGAGTTTGGAAGAAGTTTATTTGACGAAGTTGATTACAAAAAAGAAGCTAATAATGCTGAAAAATTTTCTAATTTCTTCCACAATAACAAATCAGTAACGATACCAAAAGTAGAAAGACATTTATCTTCTGTAAAGGTTTTAACCACAAGCTGGATCGATGGTACAAAATTAAAAGATAGAAGTGAATTAGTTCTAAATAATTTAAATCCATCAAAAATTATTAGAACTGGTGTTATTAGTGGAATACAGCAATTATTAGAATTCGGATACTTTCATGCAGATCCTCATCCAGGAAATATGTTTGCGCTTGAAGGTCATAATGGTGATTTAGGAAATATAGCCTATGTAGATTTCGGAATGATGGACTCGATTTCGGAGGAAGATAGATTAACTCTTACAGGTGCAATAGTTCACCTGATCAATAATGATTTTTATGCTGTTGCAAGAGATTTTCAAAAGCTTGGTTTTTTAAATGAAACCCAAGACCTTAAACCTCTAATACCAGTCTTAAAAGAAGTACTTGGAAGTGCAATAGGTAAAGATGTTGCGTCTTTTAATTTTAAAGAAGTTACCAATAAGTTTTCCGAATTAATGTTTGATTATCCCTTTAGAGTCCCCGCAAGGTTTGCTTTGATTATCAGAGCAGTAATTAGTCAAGAAGGACTTGCTATTCGCTTAGATCCTGATTTTAAAATTATAGATTTAGCCTATCCTTACGTAGCAAAAAGATTACTTACTTCCGATACAAATGAAATGATAAACATATTATTAGATGTTATATTTGATCAAAATGGTCACATAAGAGTTGAGAGAATAGAAAATTTATTTGATGTCCTAGTACAAGACTCAAGTACACCCGCAAAAGAGCTAATTCCAGTTGCAGGTGCAGGTATTAAGCTCTTAACTAGTTCTAGAGGCTCATTAATTAGGAAAAACTTACTAATGAGTATTATTAAAGATGAAAAGATCGATACAAAAGATATGAAGCAATTAATTAAACTAGTAAGGAAAACATTCAATCCTATAAGAATCGCTTCAGGCCTAACAAAACAAAATAATACACAAGTTGCATAGATGATTTTTATAAAATATAATAGAAATTAAAAACATGATTTATAGCAATATAAAAAATATAATCAAATTTGTTGCATTTAGTATAGATGATGCAAATATACCAAATATAGATGAATATATTGCCGAGTATCAACAAATAAAGCCAATTGAAGATCCTATCTTTTGGCTATCTTGTGGCGCATTCATTTGTCTAATGTCTGGATTAATATTTGCCGATATAATGAAATCAAAACTAACTAATTGGACGACAAAAAAGATGTCACCTATTCCGTTAGAGAATCCTAGAACAATTTTAAGTTGGTTTTCATTCTTCACAGGTCTAACAATTATTTTCGTAAGTGTCTTAAGCATAATAAACTTTTCTATTACTAAATCTCTAATATTTTCTTCAATAATCTCAGTACTTTTTGGCATAAGCATGTGGAAAGCCATTAAAGACTTATTAACCCAAGTAGAAGCAGGAACAGTTAAAGAGATAGATGAATTTTTCTAATCTAGATGAATCATTTTATTGCATTTTTAATATGAAACTAATATAGAAATAAATATAATGACTATATATTAGGAATAATGTCACTTAACAGATTACAAAAAATAATATCTGAATCTGGCCTTTTATCAAGAAGAAAAGCTGACTTGCTAATTAAGCAAGGCAGGGTCGAATTGAATGGGAGACGAGCTATTCCGGGAGAAAAAGCAGATCCTCTCTTTGATCATATTTTAGTTGACGGCAGAGATTTACCTAAGAAGTTAAATCACAAAGTTTTTCTATTAAATAAACCTTATGGAGTCATATCTAGCTGCCAAGATAATCATGGAAGGAAAACAATTTTAAGTTTAATCCCATCACACTTGCGCCCTGGAATGCATCCTGTGGGAAGGTTAGATTTTGAGAGCAGAGGAGCCATCTTATTGACCAATAATGGAAAATTAACCCTAAAACTTACACATCCTAAGTACTCCCACACAAAAACATATCTAGTTTGGGTAATGGGTCAGCCAAGTCAATCAATATTAGATAATTGGAGAAGAGGAATTTTACTTGATGGCAAAATAACAATGCCAGCGAGAATAGAAGTATTGGAAAGAATAAATCAAAAGACTCTTCTAAAAGTAATTCTAAAAGAAGGTCGCAATCGCCAAATTCGCAGAATAGCAGATTACATTGGGCATCCTGTTCAAGATTTGCAAAGAACATCGATCTCGAATATAAATTTAAATGGACTACAAGAAGGGAAATGGCGAGAGCTAAAGAGAGAAGAATGGATTTCAATTATTGATTAATATATTTGCATTTTATGGCTTTTAATCTTCCCTTTAAAAAATCCTCATCAGATTTATCAGATGTACAAGATAAATCTAATTTTGATAATGATTTTTCAGAGGCAATCAATTTATTTAAAACTCAAAGAAAGAAAACTGGGATTTCATTAGAGAGATTATCAAAGGAGACTAAGATTTCAAGAAATGTCTTAATAGCTATTGAAAATGGATGGAAAAAGTATTTACCAGAAAAAACTTATTTAATTTCAATGATCAAAAGTCTAGAGATTAAGCTCAATTTAGAAAGAGGAAGTTTAAATGGTTTATTAGCACGAAAAGGCAATGATAATATATCTAGTTTGAAATTTAATTTTATAAATATAGATTTTCTCAATAGCTGGATTGGAAGCTTATTGTATATTTTCTTCATGCTTTTATCTATATTATCTCTTAATATTCAACAAAGGTATCTTATAAAAATTAATAGTGTTTCGACTGAACCTATAATTACAGAAAATACTTTTATAAAAGATGAGAACAAAAATAATAAGAAGAAAAAACCGTAATTTTATCTTTTATTTGCTCTAGCCATATCACCATACTTTCTTAACGCTTCTTGAATAGTCGAATCAATTCTTGATAATCTCCATGACCAATTATTTTCTATTGTTCCAGGTTTATTTAATCGAGAGCTATCATCAAGATTTAATAAATCTTGCATAGGTGCTATAAATAATTTGGCTTTAGTTTCCATGCCGATTCGAATCAATTCCCAAGAACTGAAATTATCATAATCAAGAATCCTTTCTCTAATTTGTTCTTTTTTGTCTTGATCAATTTCTCTCCACCAGCCTTTAGAAGTTGAATTGTCATGAGTCCCAGTATAAACAATCCAATTTTCATCTTTAATATTCTCAGGCAAATAAGGATTATCTACATTTCCATCAAAAGCAAATTGAAGTATCTTCATTCCATCTAATTCATACTCATCTCGTAACTTTTCAACTTTTGATGTTATGAGACCTAGGTCTTCAGCAACTAAAGGAAGCAAACCACTGCAATCTTTTTTGATTAAACCAAGTATCTCTTTCCCCGGAGAAGGCAACCAAAAACCATTCTCAGCTGTTTTATCATTACCAGGAATTGCCCAAAAAGCTTCAAGAGCACGAAAATGATCAAGGCGTAAGAAATCAGCCTGTTCAAGATGTCTTGAAATTCTTTTTCTCCACCATCTAAATTTACTAGCTTTGTGCCTGCTCCAACGATAAACAGGGTTCCCCCAAAGCTGACCGGTCTCAGAGAAATAATCAGGTGGCACCCCACTTTGAAGAAATGTATCTGAATTACTTAAAATAGAAAATAATGATCGATTACTCCAGACATCAGCACTATCTTTTGATACATAAAAAGGGACGTCTCCAAATAAAAAAATCCCCAGATCTTTTGCAAGTTTTCTGATTGCTTTCCATTGCCTATCTAAATGCCATTGAAGTAGATTATGGCCTAGCAATTCTCTCTGGTTATTTTTTTTCCATTTTGCTAATTCTTTCTTATCCCGCATTGCATATTTCTCTGGCCATTTCCACCATGGAAGTTCATTGTATTGAATTTTTAGTTCCATAAATATGGAATGGTCATCTAACCAAAATTGCTTTGAGCACCATATTTCAAATTCTTCTTGAATAGTTCTATTCTGTTTTTCCCAATAATCAACCAAAGAAGAACGTAAGATATTAACTTTTGAATTAGCTAATTGAAAATTAACTTTCTTATCAAAATAATCTTTTTCAGAAAAAATTTTTTCAAAATTATTAGATAAAAAGCCGTCTCTAACTAAATCAATATGGTCAAGGAACCATGGGTTAAAAGCAAAACTTGATGGAGAACTATAGGGAGACCCAAATGAATCAGTCGGAGCAAGAGGTAAAAATTGCCAAACTCCTATCCCAGATTCAGCAAGTTCATTAAGCCAAGCACGAGCAGGGTTGCCAAAACCGCCGCAGGCAGGATTATCAGATAATGAGGTTGGATGAAGAAGGATTCCTGAATTTCTTTCAAATTTCACTTTTTGTTATCTCTAAAAAATACGAAAGAAATACTAATAATTCTATTTTTTTATTAAATTTAAAATGGATTCCATTTTGAAATGGGAAATCTTTTTCTTAAAATCAAAAAAATAAATTTAGTACTAAGATATTAACAAATCCATCAATAATTTAAGCATTTATATTAGAAAACTAAATTTTTTTGAGTTAAAACAAAATCCTGAATATATTTCTTTCCTCCAATAGCATTATCTATTTGAGCTACTTAATCCGAATTCAAAGCAAGCAAACCAGAAAAGGTAATAACCATCTTCAGATTATGTATTTTTCATTCCAAACAATCTCTTACTTGAAAAGGCCCAAATATCTAAATCAAGCTCTCTTTAACTGTGTGTTTTGAGCAAAATCCCAGTAAAAAATCATGAAGAATTCCCTACCAAAAAAGTATTAATGTTTTCAAATAAAAATTCTTCAGAAGAAATTTATTTTTACTCAACCACCCCAAACATAAGATAGGGCAGTGGTTTCTTGTTTGAAAAAATAGTATGAGATCTTATTAGAAAAAATTTAAAAAAGCTTTTAGATGATCATGGATCAACATAACGGTAGATTAGTAAATATTATTTCTTGCTTGCGGTGGAACCGTGACCAGTTTTATCACTGCAGCGCATCCTGAGCCTACTAGTCTCAAGCATGACACTAATAGACTTAGATTGATTAGTGGGACATCCAATACAGCCTTAGCAAAAGAAATTGCGACTTATATGGGGATAACAAATGTCCCTCTAGTTTCAAAAAGGTTTGCGGATGGAGAACTCTATGTTCAAATCCAACAATCAATCAGAGGGTGTGATGTTTTTCTGATACAACCAACCTGTGCTCCTGTTAACGACAGCTTAATGGAGCTTATGATCATGGTGGATGCTTGCAAAAGAGCATCTGCCAGACAAATTACCGCTGTAATTCCATACTTTGGTTACGCAAGAGCAGACAGAAAGACAGCAGGTAGAGAGTCAATAACTGCAAAACTCACTGCAAATATTCTTGTCAAATCAGGCGTAGATAGAGTACTAGCAATGGATTTACATTCTGCTCAAATCCAAGGTTATTTTGATATCCCCTGCGACCACATATATGGTTCACCTGTCCTAGTTGATTATCTATCAACTATGAAACTTGATGAAATCGTAGTTGTATCTCCTGATGTCGGTGGTGTAGCCAGAGCAAGAGCTTTTGCTAAGCAAATGAAGGACTCACCTCTAGCCATTATTGACAAACGGCGCTCAGGGCATAATGTTGCCGAAAGCCTAACAGTTATTGGTGAGGTCTCTGGCAAAACTGCAATATTAATTGATGACATGATTGACACTGGAGGTACTATTTGCGCAGGTGCTGAATTGCTTAGGAAAGAGGGTGCTAAAAAAGTTATTGCATGTGCATCTCATGCTGTTTTCTCGCCACCTGCTTACACGAGACTTTCAAAAGAAGGCCTTTTTGAACAAGTTATTGTCACTAATAGTATTCCAGTTCCTAATAATTTAGATTTCTCTCAATTGAAGGTCTTATCAGTTGCAAATATGCTTGGAGAAGCTATTTGGAGAATTCATGAAGAAAGTTCTGTTAGCTCAATGTTCAGATGATTTGCTAAATTTACTTCAAAATTAGTTCCACTACTTCTCTTGTATTTGGAGATATATTTGCATTATTGATTTTTAATATTGATGTATACATTCCTTCCTTATTTTTATCAACGTAAGTTTTCCAGTTACTGAAGATTTTTACCATTCTTGATGCGGTTATTGGATTGATTTTATCTACCTCTATTAATTTATCAGCCATAAATAAATAACCTTTGCCATCAAGAGAATGAAACAACTCAATATTTTTACTAAAGCCTCCTAGAACAGCTCGAATTGCATTGGGAGCTTTCCAATCAAATTTAGAATGTGATAATAAATTTTCAATAACATCAATTCCTTTTTTACTAGGTCTTGAGGCCTCATAAGCGAACCATGAATCTAAAACAACTGGGTTTTCTTTCCATAGATTAAAAAATAAATTAGAAGCTTCTTCTGTCTCATGACTATCAAGTGGCTTTAACGCCTCTAGAGCACCCCTTGCTATAGTCATTGAAGAATGACTAATTGAATTAATACAAATCTTTTGAACATTTCTATCATTGGCAAGAGTTAAATAAGACCAAATAGTTCCTAATAGTTTTCTTTCCCCTTTACCCTTTGGCCATTCATGATTAATATTAACTAATAAATATTGAGATATTTTTCTTAACTCTTGTTGGATTTCTTTGGCAATTAAAACTTTAAAATTTAATGACCCTTTATAAATTTTTATAGGATCAACTTTTTCAAATAAACATTCCAATTCTGCTAAACCAGGAATTTCTAAAAGTTTTGCCAAGAAGAAAGGATCCTTAATTACTAAGGATTGTATGATTTTTTTAATAGCGTTAATATACCTATCTTCTAATGAATAATTTACCTTATTGCAAATCCTACTTTTAATGATTGTACGCATCAAAAATTGACCAGCGTCCCATCTGGAAAAATAATCATTATCATTTAAAAATAAGAAAAGATAGTCTTCAATAGACAAATCACATTCCCAAACGACTGGTGCAGAGAAACCTCTGAAAATTGATAAAACTGGTGCTTCTTTCTCACCTGGTTTAGTATTAATCTTTAAATTCTTTATATTTTTATCTAAAATAAATAATTTGTCCTCCACAATAGGTTTAAATTCATTTTTTCTACTATAACAAGAATAAAGAATTGGAATAATCATTTCAATATCTTCATTAGTCTTTCCACTATCTATTTCCTGCTCAAAAGAAACATTTAAAATTGAATTTTTGGAATCCCAAGATTGATTTATATAAACTTTTGGTGTGCCTGATTTATAATACCAGTTTAGAAACTTTGCTACATCAAAAGGACAGTTTTTATAATCTAAATAAGCCCCCTTTATTATTGAATTAATGAAATCCTCAGTAGTGGCAGCGGTGCCATCAAAAGTTTTAATATAAAGCTTAATACCTCTAAAGAACTTATCTTTACCTAGCAATAGTGCAAGCATTCTTATTAACTCAGCCCCTTTTTCATATATTGTTGTTGTATAAAAATTATCAATTGCTATATACTCTTTAGGCTTAACAGCATGTGATGTAGGACCTTTATCTTCGGCAAATTGAAAATTCCTAAGGAATGAAACATCTTCTATTCTTTTGAGTCCTTTATTATGAAGATCTGCAGTAAAAGATTGATCACGAAAGACGGTCAAACCTTCTTTTAAAGACAACTGAAACCAATCTCTACATGTAATTCTATTGCCAGTCCAATTATGAAAGTACTCATGTGCAATTACACTTTCTATTCTTTCTAATTCATCATCAGTTGATGTCTTTGAGTCGGCCAGAACCAATTTTGAATTAAAAATGTTTAACCCCTTATTTTCCATTGCCCCCATATTAAAATGTCTGACAGCAACAATTTTATATTCATCTAAGTCATATTCTAATTGATATTTTTCCTCATCCCATCGCATTGCTTTTTTAAGAGAACTTATAGCATGTTTAGTATATTTCTGATCACCTTCTTCGACATACAATTTTATATCAATTGATTTTCCAGAATTACTAATATAATTATCTGAAACCTCATTTAATTTTCCAGCGACTAGTGCAAATAAATAAGATGGCTTAGGGAAAGGATCCTCCCAAATAATTTCGTGTCTATCAAAATTTGATTTTAATTCCCCTGAATATATCTTATTACCATTTGAAAGTAATATTGGGTATATATTTTTATCTGATTCTATTCTCACTGTATATTTACTTAAAACATCAGGTCTATCAGGATGAAAACAAATTCGTCTAAAACCTTCGGCTTCGCATTGTGTTGCTAGCATTCCAGAGCTTAAATACAAACCTTCTAATGATGTATTATTAAATGGATTAATTCTTGATTTAATATTCAATACAAATTCAGATATTGGAGGTTTATTAATTACCAAAGATTGATCTGATAAATTATATTCTTTACTATCCAATTCATTACCATCTATTGACACTGAAAGTAATTCAATTTCAAAACCATTAAGAATTAGCTTTGAAGATTGTTCTGACTTTGCTTTTATAAACATAGAAGTATCTACAGAAACTTTATCTTCTCCAATATTAAAATCTATATTTATTTTTGGTATTAGGAAAGGGTAGGATAAATAATCTGAAAGTTTTGTTGATATAGTTTCTTTCATATAGAATTATTTTCTAAATTACTATCATATCATCTATTTAAAAGCTAATTAATTCTTTTTTCCTTCTTTCTTAATTGACTTTGCTCTTTCTTCAATAGCCTTTCTTACTTTTCTCTCTATCTTCTCTGGTACTTGATCAGGACAAGTTAATACTGCAGATTCAACAATCACATTAGATGACCCATTAAGCAATTGGTTTGTTGTTATGGTTTTTCCTTCTAATTCCTCTAAAAGGCCTCCATGTTTGTTAATTATGATTGAAGTTAAATTATTTGCAGCTAGAGAAATAGCATCATCGAATTTAACCTTGGATCTTCTAGCAATACAAAAATAATTAGAAAAGATTTGGCCATATAAAAGCATATCCGAACGACTTGCCTTAACAAGCTTATTTTCTTTACTTAAAGAAGAAGTGCTGGTAGCAGTCGAGATCAGAATGGTTAAAAAAGATATTGCCAAGATTTTCTCAGTTAAAGATTTAATTAATTTACTCAAGAGAATTCAATCCAAAAACATCATTTAGCAAAAAACCTAAATTAGATTCCTAGTTGCTAATTAAACTATACAATATTACGTTTAAGGTAAATTAAATAATTTTCACTATCCAATTAGTTGGGATTCTTAATCCTGATTTCGTGGTGATTTTCAACTATTTTCAACTGATCATTGAACCAACTATAAATATTTCTAGATCTAAATTTATCTTGATCTATTAAGCGTGTATGTTCTAATACATGCCAGTTATCATAATTAGACTCAAAGATCAATTCGTGTTCATCAACTTGCCTAATGTTTGATATGCATGAAGAATCAGATAAATAAGAACAATCACGTATGAGTTGATGACCTTGGAGTCGAGCTGTTATTACACCTTCTCGTTTATAACTAGGTCTTTTGATAAAAAAATCTTTTTCATCTTCGCACCACCACTTAAACCTATAGCTTTCATGTCCCAAGTCACTTTGAACTAACTTGCTTATATTTATATACATTTCCAAATTAATAGCCTTTTCTTCATCAAAAAAATATTGTCTTTTAGAATGCCATAAACCAATATTCCGTCCAAACCATCGCCTTAAATTACTATCGAAGTCAATCCTAAGTCGATCAATACCTGCTGAGGAGTTTTTAATTCTTTCAATACCAGATGAATGAGAAATAGCCATTTCCTGGGGCTGAGAGATTTAAAAAGTATTCACTTAATTATTAGCTAATACCTAAAATGAGTCTCATTACCTTAAGGTATGCGTAATTATTTAAATTGCTCGACACTGTGGATAGTGCCGAAGCTGACAACAGACGACAGTTAAAACTGTTGCTTGTGGCATCTCGTCACCATCTCTCAAGGAGAGATATTCGTTCGTTAATTGAATATTTGGAAAGAGAAGATTGTGGATTTAACGTTATTCTTGATTTTTCAGATCCCTCTGATAATCCTGAATTACTTGAGCTTTATAGATTAGTAGCGCTTCCTGCACTAATAAAAATAGAACCTTCACCTAAGCAAATCTTTGCTGGGAGTTCGATTTTTGAACAAGTTAAAACTTGGATTCCTAGATGGCAACATGAAGGCTTAATTAACGGAATAGGAATAAATCTTAAAGCCAAAACAGTTGAATCCAATCAAACACAAAAAGAACTTCTTCTAGAGGATGACCTCCTTGTTCTACGACAAGAGAATGAAACTCTCACTAAAAAAATACATTCTCAGGAAAGTCTCCTAAGAATGGTTGCACATGAATTGAGAACTCCATTAACGGCAGCTGGTTTAGCTCTTCAAAGTCAAAAACTTGGACAAATCAGTATGTCTAAATTTCAAGAAGTCCTCAAAAGAAGGCTAGAAGAAATTGAATTACTTTCAAAGGACTTATTAGAAGTTGGCAGTACTCGTTGGGAAACTTTGTTTAATCCTCAAAAAGTTGATCTTGCGAATATTGCTGCTGAATCAATTCTCGAACTTGAAAAGCTTTGGCTTAATCGCAAAATAAAAATAAATACTGATATTCCATCTGATTTGCCCTTCGTATTCGCAGATCAAAGAAGAATGATGCAGGTTTTGCTAAACCTCATAGAAAATGCATTGAAATTTTCCGAAGACGAAGGTGAAATTTTTATAACAATGCTTCACAGAACAAATCAATGGGTTGAAGTAATTGTTCGAGATAATGGGCCTGGTATCCCATCGGAAGAGCAACAAAGAATATTTGTTGACCGAGTGCGGCTTCCGCAAACTTCTCAAGAGACAATCGGCTTTGGCATTGGTCTTTCAGTTTGCAGAAGAATTGTTGAAGTGCATGGTGGCAAGATCTGGGTAGTTTCTAAACCAACCGAAGGTGCATGTTTCTACTTCACTGTTCCTGTATGGCGTGGCCAAAAGAAGGATCAAGAAGCCTTGACGAGTGGCAAGGCGGGCCCGTAACTTTCAATTGTGATAACAATTACTTATTGAGTGATTTATCACTGCATCTGGCCCCATCGTCTAGAGGCCTAGGACACCTCCCTTTCACGGAGGCGACAGGGGTTCGAATCCCCTTGGGGCTATAAATAAGGTTTTTAAGAAAAAAAACTTCTACGGGGAGAGATCACCCCATAGAAGTTTTTTAATAATTTTAATAACTTTGATTTTCTTAACGTATAAGCTATTTATAAATTGCTTTTTCCCCAAAAAAAATACATAAAAATAATCTAAGGGAAAATTTTTGTTGAATCAAAAAAAATTTTCATAATCACTAAAAACCCATTTTCAGAGGGATCTAAGAAGAGGGAAGATCTTGTGACGGTATCAAAAGGTGAACTAATGAATTAGTAATATCAAAATAAAACAGCTAAAAGTTACCTCTTCTTGGTAATCTCATTTTCTAATTTAAGTTTCTATGGCTTACTCAGAGACAAAGGTAGTTATTGGTGGTCTTGCACATATTCCAATCATAATAGGTTTTTTCTACCTAATACGCAGGCAATATTCATTTGGCGCAATGCTTCGAACTGGCAAGAATGCCTTAAGCAATAAAGTTACAGCTCCTGCTAAAAAATCATCCCCTGCACCTGCTAAAGCTTTCCCTGCACCTGCTAAAGCTTCCCCTGCACCTGCTAAAGCTTCCCCTGCACCTCCTAAGGTTGCCGCCTCAAAGAAACCTCATGCAGATGTACCTGTTAACACCTATAAGCCAAAAGCACCTTTCACAGGAACAGTCACTGAAAATTATTCAGCACTAAAGGAAGGTGCGATTGGTAAAGTTCAACACATAACTTTTGATCTATCTGGAGGAGACCCTGAATTCAAATATGTAGAAGGACAAAGTTGTGGAATACTAGCCGCTGGTGAAGATGCAAAAGGTAAGCCTCATAGACCAAGACTTTATTCAATTGCTAGCACAAGATATGGTGATAACTTCGAGGGAAATACCCTCTCATTATGTGTTCGCCAACTTCAATACGAAAAAGATGGTGAAACAATTAATGGTGTTTGCTCTACCTATTTATGTAATCTTTCTCCTGGAGATAAAGTAAAAATTAGTGGCCCAGTAGGTAAAGAAATGCTTCTTCCTGACGAAGAAGATTCAAATATAATAATGCTTGCAACAGGTACTGGCATAGCACCAATGAGAGCTTATTTAAGAAGAATGTTTGAACCAACTGAAATTGAAAAACATCAATGGAATTTCAAAGGGAAAGCTTGGTTATTCATGGGTGCTCCAAAGACAGCTAATTTGCTCTACGATGATGACTTTGAACACTACAAATCAAAATTCCCCGATAATCTTAGATACACAAAAGCAATCAGCAGAGAGCAAAAGAATATAAAAGGTGGAAGAATGTACATTCAAGACAGGGTTCTAGAACATGCTGAAGAAATATTTAACATGATTGAAAATCCTAAAACTCATATTTACTTATGTGGATTAAAAGGAATGGAGCCAGGTATAGATGAGGCAATGACAACTGCAGCGGCTGCAAAAGGTCTAGATTGGTCTGAACTCAGACCTAAACTCAGAAAAGCAGGCAGATGGCATGCTGAGACTTACTAGATAAATAAAAAAGTCTGGAAAGCGATAATTATTAATTACTTTAGAAATATTTTTTCTATATTTAATCAATCAATATCAATTTTGTTTTTGGACATCCGACCATAATATGTCGGAATGATTAGAAGCAATTTGGATAATATTTCTAATCTAATTGGCAAGGAATTTATCAATGAGCATGCCAGTAACAAACCCATTGAGAATTGGTCTTCGCCAAGAGCGAGTAGTTCCTCCTCAATGTCTGGTTATATTTGGAGCCTCAGGTGATCTAACACACAGGAAACTTGTTCCTGCTTTATTCGAGCTCTTTAAGCAACGAAGATTACCAAGTGAGTTTGCGGTTTTAGGCTGCGCAAGAAGACCATGGACTGATGAAATATTTAAAGAAAAGATGGAAGAAGCTCTTTCTTCTCACATAAAAGAAAGTCCACAAGAATGGGGACTATTTTCTCAAAATCTTTTCTATGAACCTGTAGACCTGCAACAACCAGATCACCTCGTAAAACTAGGTGAAAGACTTGAAATAATTGATAAGTTAAAAGCAACTCACGGCCATCGAACTTTTTACCTTTCAGTTTCTCCCAAATTCTATGGAAGTGGATGCAGAGCCTTAGCTGCTGCAGGGTTATTAAAAGATCCCAAACGTAGCAGGGTTGTAATTGAAAAACCTTTTGGAAGAGACTTTAATAGTGCTCAGTCACTCAATTCTCTCGTTCAAAGTTGTGCTCAAGAAAGTCAAATTTTTCGAATAGATCATTATTTAGGCAAAGAAACCGTTCAAAATATTCTTGTTCTGAGATTTGCAAACACGATTTTTGAACCTATTTGGAACAGAAATTATATCTCTAGTGTTCAAATTACGAGTTCCGAAACAGTTGGAGTTGAAGATCGAGCTGGATATTACGAATCTTCAGGAGCTCTAAGAGATATGGTTCAAAATCATTTAACTCAAATGCTTGCTCTAACGGCTATGGAACCACCTGGACATTTTGATCCAGAAGCCATAAGGAATGAAAAAGCCAAAGTTCTCCAAGCAGTAAAGCTTGCCAATGAAGAAAAGCCTTGGGAATGCTGCGTTAGAGGACAGTACTCAAAAGGAGGTAGCGATGAAGATCCTCTCCTTGGATATAGAGAAGAACCAGGTGTTAATCCAAACAGTACAACAGAAACATACGTAGCCATGAAGCTTTTCATAGATAATTGGAGATGGCAGGGAGTCCCTTTTTATGTGAGGACAGGGAAAAGATTAGCTAAAAGACTTAGTGAGGTTGTTCTTACATTTAGAGAAGCTCCCGTTCACCTTTTTGACGCAGCAGGAGGATGCCCAACATCAAACCAATTAATTCTCAGGATTCAACCCAACGAAGGAGCTGAATTTAGTTTTGAGGTGAAATCACCAGGGTCTGGGATGAGAAGTAGACCAGTAAAAATGGAGTTTTCTTATGACGAATCTTTTGGCGAGCCATCAGATGAAGGTTATGTAAGACTCCTTGCAGATGCAATGCTTGGAGATCCAACATTGTTTACTCGAAGTGATGAAGTAGAGGCTGCTTGGCGTTTGTACACTCCTCTACTAGATAAGATTGAGGATTCTCCCTGGGAATTACCTGTATATCAATATGAATCAAGAACTTGGGGGCCAACTGAATCAGACTTACTTATTGGAAAAGATCAACTTCTATGGAGAAGACCTTGAAAAAATTGAATCTAAATCTTTATTCGAACCAAATTAAATGTCTCCTCAATTAACCCTACAAACGCCTCTTCAGCTTCCTCCATCTGAAATTCCTACATATCTAGAGCAACTCTGGTCTCACGATGAACGAGGAGATAAAGGAGCCAACACTTTTTGTTTGATTGTCTGGCAACCTGCTTGGATTGAGCAAAAATTAGTTAAAACTGGGAAAATATCTGGCCCAGTAGTAGGGAGTCAAAGAAATGACCTTATAGAAGCTGCAAGAGAAATTATTTTAAAAGGAGATCTGCCTAACAGCACTTCACCATTGGATTTTAGGGTTCAGACTTCAATTCAATCTGAAGAGTTAATTAAAAATGTAGAAGACCTTAGGGGGCAACACATTGACACCTCAATAAGTAATTTGCAACCTCGAAGATTAATAACCATTGCTCCAACAATTGAAAAAGACAATAATTTAGAAACTTTAGTAGCCGCATATTGTCCTCTTCCTGAGGAAGGTGGAGGCAAGACAGCTTGTGGCGACGTAATTGTTTTAAGAGGCAATAAATCCGCAATCAATGAGGGGCTTGAAATTGTTGAGACTCTTGTTCCTGAAGAACTACCCTCTTGGTTGTGGTGGAATGGAAGAGTTGACGAAGCTCCTGAGTTCCTTAACGCTCTAGCGCTGCCAAATAGAAGATTAATTATAGATACTGCTCAAGGTGAACCAATTGTCTGCTTAAATTTATTGCTTCAAAGAATTCAATCTGGACAAGCTGTTAACGACCTAAATTGGCTTCGTCTTAGAGGTTGGAGAGAAACCTTGGCGATGGTATTTGATCCACTTCAAAGAAGAAATACTCTTGAAAATTTGCAAAAAATTGATATCGATATAGAGGGCTCTCAAACAGTTCAAGGCCTTTTACTTGCTGCATGGCTTGCCGATCGCCTCAACTGGAAACTTAAAAATTGCATATTCTCAAAAAAAGATCAGCTTAAAGTTAATTTTCTTCGTCCTGATAAAACTCCAGTTGAAGTAGGTGTAACATCTCTACCAATTGGAAAGCCAAGTATAAACCCCGGCCAAATAGTTGGTTTGAGATTAATTGCTAAAGCCAAAAACGAACAAAAAAACGATATTTGTGTCATTCTCGCATCAGAATCTGGTGAATGTATGAGATTAGAAGCTGGGGGGATGGCAAGAATGGAACTTATTGAACAAGTCGTTCCTATTCAAAAACACTCTTTAGAAAATGATGTTGCTCGTTTACTCTCTAGCAGTAGAGGCAATACAAGTCCTTTACTTGCGAGTGCAACACCAATTGCGAAAGAAATGCTTGATTTAGTTAATCAAGCCAAATAAATCTAGTAATTAGATGGCATGCGTAATCTCTGCAATATCAAGTAACAGTGGTAAAACTCTTGTAAGTCTTCTATTAATTTCCTGGTTAAAAAGCATAAATAAAACAGTTCAGACTTTTAAAGTTGGACCTGATTATTTAGACCCTCAACAGCTCACCGCTGCCTCAAACAAAGCTTGTCGCAATCTTGATTTAATTCTCTCTGGTGAAACTTGGGTTAAAGAAAATTTTAATCACTTCGGAGGATTAACTGATTATTCGTTTATTGAAGGTGTAATGGGATTATTCGATGGGATTGGCAGTAGTTCAAAAGGTAGTACGGCTGAATTAGCTAAATTTTTAAGTCTGCCAGTAGTTCTAATTGTTGATGCTAGAGGGAAGGCTGCGTCATTAGCAGCCTTAATAAAAGGATTTAGCGAGCATGATAAGGAACTAAAAATTGCAGGCGTTATTCTCAATAATGTTCAATCTCCTAGACATCAAAAAATATTATTAGAAGTTCTTGATCAAATCAATATAAAATCATTAGGTTCTCTTCCTTCATGCAAAGACTTATATCTTCCAGCAAGGCATTTAGGTTTGGCTCCAGCTCATGAAATTAAAGACTTAGAAATCAAAATAAAAAAATGGGCATCAATAGCTAAAGATTTTCTAGACATTGAAAGTCTTAGAAGGCTTTTATTACCTCCAAAAGCTATCAACAAAACAATTTATTTCTTGCAAAAAAAAGAACCAGGATTTATTCATCCAATTGCTATCGCTGACGATGAGGCTTTCCATTTTAGGTATCAAGAAACAAAAGAATTATTAGAGAGGAATGGAATGCCAACTATTACTTGGAAACCTCTTGAAAACGAACAGATTCCAGAAGAAGCAAAAGGATTAATAATACCCGGTGGTTTTCCTGAGCAACATGCAACCCAATTAAGTAATTCAAAGATAACCCTGAACTCAATAAAAATGTTCTCAAAGAAATTTCCTATATACGCTGAATGTGGCGGGATGATGCTTTTGGGTAAAAGTATATTTGATATTGAAGGGAGAGAACATTCAATGGCTGGAATATTACCTTTTAAGGCTAAAAAGGGAGATTTAGAAATTGGTTACAGAGAAGTAACAAGTAAAAATAAAAGTCCTATTACCAATCCTGGAAATAAACTAATAGGTCATGAGTTTCACCGTTGGGAAATAATTAATTCAAATTATAATTCAAAAATAAATAACCTATGGGATATCAAAGGATGGAACATGGAGATTAAAAGTGAAGGTTTTTGTAATCATTTAATTCATGCAAGCTGGATACATCTTCATTGGTCAAGTTCGCCTCTTATAGTAGAAAATTGGAAAAGAAGTATAATTAAGCATGCATAAAGTAAATCTGTTTTTAAAAATAACACTTTCAAATTACTCGATTAATAATTTCTCTAAAAGAGCTTGATTCATCTTGCTTTTTTGATCACCAACAATCCAAACTCCTTTACTCGCTCTGCTTACAGCAACGTATACAAGCCGTCTTCTAAATTCAAGATCTTTAGGCCAAAAGACATCAGAAGTAATGAACACTTCTCCAAAAGTACTTCCTTGACTTCTGTGAATTGTAAGGACAGAAGCAGGACCTAAAGAAGCGAATGAATCTCTTATAAAAAAGAAAAGTTTCCAAATCAATGCACTATTTTTTCTTCCTCTCTCTCGAGCCTGATTACTCAATTCATTCAAAGAAAGGTCCAAATCGACACGAGATTTAGATCCTATTTGAGGCATTAATCTCAAAGAAAATTCTTTTTGATCACAGCTGACTTTAACTATTTGAGTTTCAATAACAGGGAGAGGATTTTCAAAATCTTGATGGATTCCTAAAGAGGCCAAGTCAAAACTATTTGGAATTACATCTTCGACCACCATCTCTCTGTTGGAACTAATTAAAATATCTGGCTCTTCTCCAAGCTCATCCTCTTTCAATGAAGCATTTACCATGACAGCCTTACGGCTTATTAAAACTTCCCCAGGTAAAACCTGATATTGATCTGCCATATCACCATGAATAGCTTTCCTGGCATGAGGAACTAAATTATCTACAATTCTATTCGTGTAGCACAAAATTCTTGCTTTATCGTGATCATCCTCTAAGGAAGACAATCTCAATGATGATTTAGCTCTTTCAAGCCAACTATTTCTATCTAATATTCCAACATTACCTTTCTTAGAATTAATAACTGGCAATATTGGAGGTTGCCTACAAGGAATTTGCCCGTCTCTAATTATCTTTGCCAATTTCAGAACAGGTCCTTGATGACGAACTACTTCCCTAAGTTCTGTATTTACTGCTCGTTTCAATAAAAAAACTGAGCTAGAGCTTTCTCCCACAGGCGGAAGTTGAGCAGGATCACCAACAAAAACCAAACGAGTCGTATTGCATCTTGCGCATTCAAGAGTTATCTCCAATAATTTAGAATCAATCATTGATGCTTCATCAATTAAAACAAGTCCTAAATTTTCCAAAGAGTTCTCGGTTTGATCTGTTTTTTCACATATTTCGACATCCGCTTGTCTTTGTAACTTAAGTCGAAGCAATCGATGAATGGTAGAGGGGAACCATGAAGGTTGAATAGATTCGTTTTTTAAACATTCCCTCAATACACCTACAGCTTTATGAGTTGGTGCAACTACCGTCCAACTCAAACCTAACTCATCGACCTTTTTTAATAATTTCATAGATAAATATGTCTTTCCACTTCCTGCAAAGCCTTTCATTACAAATGGTTTAAATGAATATGGGGCCTTTAGCCATTCACAAAATAATTCAAGAGATTTTTCTTGATCCTTAGTTAAAACAACACAATCTTCTTTTGCTTTTACTTCTTTCACACGGAAACTAATCCAATCAGTTGCAAGACATGCAAAGGGGAACCAATGAAGAAAATCCCTGGCAAAGCAACAATTGGTCCAAGAAGACTTCCAACCAATACCTCAATTCTTGTGTGCCCCAAGGATTCTTTTAAAATAGTTTCTGAAGATATTTCGTTTGGATTGTCTTTTGAAATCTGATTAACTTTTGCGGCTGTTAAGCCTGCAGATCTTCTTATGCCTGAAGCGTCGTACATCACAATAAAAGCAATTGTGGATGCCAAAGCAAAGACTGGATCATCAAAACCAAGCTGAAGTCCTACTCCTGCAGCAGTTCCTGTAACCAAAGCAGAATGACTTGAAGGCATACCTCCAGTCTCTATAAGCACTGACGGTCTCCACCTTTGCTTGAAAATTAATTCGAATAATAATTTAGAAAATTGAGCAAGCCCACATGCTGCCAGGCCCCATGCCAATACAGCATTATCAAGAATATAAATAAATTGAAATTCGATACCTGGATTAATATTCATCTATCTCTACTTGTAATGTAATCAGCCAATGCAAGAAGAGGTTTTGATTTTTTTGGCCATGGATCTAGGGCATTTTTTGCTTTAGCTACTAAAAGATCTGCTCTCCTTCTTGATTCGTCAAGACCAAGTAATTTGGGATAAGTAGTTTTATCAGCAATTAAATCCTTTCCTGCTGTTTTGCCAAGTACTTCACTACTTGCAGTTACATCAAGAATGTCATCAATTATTTGGAATGCCAAGCCAATCCCTCTCGCATAGATACCTAATGCATCCAAAAGCTTCTCATCAGCTCCCCCAATCAATGCACCGCAAGTGACACATGCCTTAAGCAGAGCTCCAGTTTTGTGAAGATGAATGTACTCTAAGGTTTCCAAATCCACTTCTTTCCCTTCACAATCGAGATCAACCACTTGTCCTCCCACTAGACCAGGGGCCCCTGCCACCAAAGAAAGCTCTCCCACTATTTTCAGCAGTCTGTCTGAGGGTATTCCCTCTGTACGAATTGCTACCATCTCAAAAGCCCTAGTCAATAGAGCATCTCCAGCAAGAATTGCAACAGCATCTCCATAAACTTTGTGATTAGTGGGACGTCCTCGACGAAGATCGTCATTATCCATTGAAGGCAGATCGTCATGGATAAGAGACATTGTATGAATCATTTCAAGAGCAACTGCAGTAGGCAATGCTTTTTCAACATCGCCTCCAGCCAGTTCGCAGGCAGCAAGACAAAGTATTGGTCTTAATCTCTTCCCTCCCGCCAAAAGGGAATAGCGCATAGATTCTCTTAATTTTTCTGGCTTTTCAGGGCCCAGAGATGCATCTAGCGCAAATTCAACGCGAGCTCTAGCTTTTTCTAGATACTCAGCGAAGTCAAAAGAAGCGATTGCTTCCTCCATGCAAAAAATCGATTCTTACCAATTCTCTCAGGACATTGTGATTCATGGAAGTAAATGACTAATAGTTAAAGGTAATCCACAATGTTTCTGCCACCTATCAACTGTATTTGCCAATAGCATTGTGACTGTCATAGGACCAACTCCTCCAGGGACAGGAGAATAAGCAGCAACTTTATCTTCAATTTCAAATATCTTTACATCTCCACAAAGTCTTGTCTTTACTTTCTCTTTCATAAGTTCATGATCAGGCGAAATTCTGTGAATTCCTACGTCAATAACCACACAATTCTCGCTGATATGATTTTTCCCAATCAGATAGGGCTTGCCAGCTGCTACAACAAGTAAATCAGCCTCCCTAGTCAAAGAATGTAAATCTTTAGTTCTTGAATGAGCAATCGTGACAGTGGCATTAGCCGCTTCAAGCATTAAAGCCATTGGCTTTCCGACTAGGATGCTACGTCCAACAACTACTGCTCTTTTCCCTTCTATTTCAATTTGATTCCGCTTAAGCAGAGACATCACACCAGCTGGAGTACATGATCTTGGGCCTTTCTCTCCCTTTATTAATCTTCCTAAGTTCAAAGGGTGAAGTCCATCAGCGTCTTTATCAGGATCAATACTTCTAAGCAAAGTAGCCTCATCAAGATGAGCAGGTAATGGAAGTTGCAACAAAATTCCATCAACATTCTTTTCTTGATTCAAACTTTTAATGATTTCTGAGAGTTCCTCCAATGAAATATCTTCTTTTAAATGCTTTGCAAAACTTCTAACACCTATTCGATCACAAGCTTTTTCCTTGTAATTGACATAAACTCCACTTGCAGGATCATTACCAACTCTAAGGACAGCAAGACCAGGAGGACGTTCCGCAACTTCCAAACCAGATTTGATAGCCTGTTGAAGTATGAGTTCAATCTCTTGAGCAAGTTTTTTTCCATCTAAAATTTTTGGCATAAATAAAATGAATACAATTTCAATTGATCAACTCATCAAACCTAGCGTTAGGGGTAGGTGAGAAAGTCTTTGGCTAAATTACCCAGTCCGAAAAAAATTTGGAGAATTTGGTTAGGAAGTCAATCTCCCAGGCGTCCAATACTTCGCTGGTCAGCCACTGACAAATTAGGTCTACTAATGGTCTGCCTATTAGTAGCAATAATTTCAAGTTATAAGTTACTTGCTGTTCCCGATCTCAAACCAGGAGATATTGCTCAATTCAATGAAATAGCCCCAAGAGATGCAACAGTAATTGACACTAAAGCTTTAAAAGAAAAGAAACTAGGCCTAAAAGAAAGTTTTGTACACGTAATAGACAAGAATCAATCAATTAATTTAGAAAAAAGTGTTTTTCAGAAAATCAAAAAACTCCTTACTTTAAAAAATAATAATTTTGAGGTAGGTATAAATGAATTTAATTTAACAAATCCAGAGAAAATATGGCTGGCAAGTATTTCAGATCGTGAATGGGAAGCATGGAAAGAAGAGATAAAAAATGCGACAAAAAAAATGCTTTCTCAAGGAATTATTAATACACTAGAACTTGATCAGCTTAATAAAGCCTCTTCACTTCAATTAATAGATTTAGGTGATAAATATTCACCAAGTAGGTCATTAGGTTCAAAAATATTATCAGGTAGTTTTTATCAAAAAAGTAATTTAAAAGTTGATGAATTAAAAACTAATATATTAATTGAAAATTTAATTAATCAAGATGGTATAAACACAATAAAGGTTAAAGAAGGGGATATAATATCAAAGAAGGGTGAGCCAATAAGTTCAGAAGAATTTGATATTCTAAACCATTTCAACAAAGTAAGTCGTAGTCCTAGACCCTTAAAGTGGTTAATTACTTTCTCAGAAGCAATGGGAAGTTGTGGATTACTTCTTATGATTATGAGAAGAGAAAAGCCTAGGCTAAAGTCTAAACATGGACTACTATCTTTAACTTTATTATTCGTAGTTCAATTAACAAAAGATTGGTTAGGGCCTCTAGCAAGTCCTATACAATTAATATTACCTCCTACATTACTTCTTTCACAAGGTATTGGTACGACAACTTCATTAGCTTGGATGGCTTCTGCCAGTCTAATTTGGCCATCATCTCTTAATGAATTCAGTGAGGTTAGACTAATAATTGCTTGTGTGGCTGGTTCATTTGTTGCATTTTTAGGTAGAAGGATGAGAAGCCGCGCGCAAGTTCTTCAAATAGCTGTATTTATACCTTTTGGTGCATTATTAGGGCAATGGTTTATTTTTAATCAAGTAATTAAAACAAATAATATAGAGTTCAGGAACCTATCTTTTGATACTAATTCTCTTTTGAATGAGACACTTATTATAAGCGCAATTCTAATGATAACAATATTAATTATTCCAATATTAGAAAATACATTTGGATTACTTACTAGAGCAAGATTAATGGAACTTGCTGATCAAGAACGTCCTTTACTCCGTCGTTTATCCAGAGAAGCACCAGGCACATTCGAACATACTTTAACAATTTTAAGTCTCGCAGAAGAAGGTGCAAGAGTCATTGGGGCTGATGTCGACTTAATAAGAACTGGAGCTCTTTACCATGATGTGGGGAAATTACATGCTCCTAATTGGTTTATTGAAAATCAGAAAGATGGAATAAACCCACATGAAGAAATTCAAAACCCATATAAAAGTGCCGATATTCTTCAAGCCCATGTAGATGAAGGGTTGAAGCTTGCGAGAAAATATCGACTTCCATCCCCTATTGCTGATTTCATTCCAGAACATCAAGGTACTCTAAAAATGGGCTATTTTCTTCATAAAGCTAGAGAGAGCGACCCTTCTGCCTCTGAAAAACGTTTTAGATACAAAGGCCCTATTCCACATTCAAAAGAAACTGGAATTCTAATGCTTGCAGATGGATGCGAAGCAGCATTAAGAGCTCTTGACGCTTCTTCTTCAGACGATGATGCTTGCAAAACAGTTAGAAAAATCATTCAATCTCGCCAGATCGATGGCCAATTAAGAGAAAGTAGTTTAACGAGAGCTGAGATAGAAATAATACTTAGGGCTTTTGTGTCTGTATGGAGAAGAATGCGTCATAGACGAATAAAATATCCCAGCTTTAAATCAAGTTGAAAAACGAAAAACTTCATTAGATTATCCAACATAAATTAAAGCCTTATTCTTCTATGACCTCTTCTACACCAATAGAGTAGAGCTAATAAATTAAGCAAAGCGATTACTAATGTTAAGCCACTTATCCCAAAAAGATCATTTACTTTAATCAATCTGATTATTCCATAAGGCAAAGTGCCTGATAGAGACATAGATAAAGCAACAATTGATAAAATCACACCCCATCCTCTTTGAGCAAATAGCCCAGCAGAAGCAACAATTCCAGTTACTGCCGCTGGCCATGCAAGACTAATAGCAAGGGTAATATTGGCAGCTCGAAGAGGCGGTCCTGATCCAACGACAAAAGCAATAAAAGGTATTGCAAGTGTATTTGAAATCAATCCAAACCAAGTAAGCGTCCAGTATCCGCGTATTCCTGAACCCATTTTTAAAAAAATATTCTCTTGAATAAAATCATAGGGATATTATTAATAATTTCTTTTATGCGAGAGAAGGTTGCAAACAATTAGACGGATAACAAACAGTTCTCCAAGTTCCATTAGCTGCAAGAACTTGTACACCAATGCCTTTATCTTTGATTGTGCAACTCAATCCTTGGCCATTGCACCAGATTTTTGCTGCTTTAAGGGCTGCATCAATGCTTTCATATGGAGCATCGAGAACATGGTGGGGTGATCCATCAAGGCCTATAAGTCGGTAAAGATTTCTTTTAAAAACCATTTATGTGCGAATATCAAATCGTCACAACACATATTAATCCTTGATTATTAGTTAAGTGAAATTTGTCTAAAAAAAATTTACGGAAACTTATTCCAAGAAATAAAAATAAATTGAAAAGTTCTTAAATCTTTTTTTTATGAACTTGAGCTAAATCATGCTGTGGATGAATGGATTTCCTGCCCTCAGCAGCTACTAATCTATTAAGAGCATTTATGTATGCTTGCGCAGCGGCAACAACAACATCCGTATCAGCAGAATGACCAGAGAAGAGGTTTCCATCTCTTCTTATTCGAATCGTAACTTCTCCTAAAGCATCTATCCCCTCTGTAACTGACTTGACGGAGAATTCAATCAATTCATTAGGTTCTTCAGTTAGAGAATCCAAAGCTCTTACAACTGCATCAACTGGACCGGTTCCGAGAGAGACAGCAGTATTTTCTTCTCCCTCTTCTCCAACAACAGTTACTGTTGCAGTAGGCTTTAAGGATGTTCCACAACTTACTTGGACCAATTTCAATTGGAACAAAGCATCTGGTAATTGAACTTGTTCGCTAACAATTGCCTCTAGATCACGATCTGTTATCTCTCTTTTTCTATCGGCCAGGTCTTTAAATCTAGCGAATGCATCATTAAGGTCATCCCTATTCAAATCATACCCAAGGTCCTCTAGTCTAGCTCGAACAGCACTCCTACCACTCAATTTTCCTAAAGAAATTTTATTGTCAGACAATCCAACTGTTTTTGCTTCAATAATTTCATAAGTAAGTCTATTTTTTAATACTCCATCTTGGTGTATTCCAGATTCATGAGCAAAAGCGTTAGCTCCAACAATTGCTTTATTCGGTTGTACGACCATCCCAGTTAGATTGGAAACCAAACGAGATGACTTGGTTATTTCCTCTGTCCTAACAGCTGTTAAAGGGGTAGGAGATTCAGGCGGCCGACCAAAAAACGGATTAAAATATGATCTTCTTACATGAAGAGCCATAATCAATTCTTCTAAAGCAGCATTACCTGCTCTCTCTCCTATTCCATTAATAGTGCATTCAAGCTGTCTCGCTCCATTCTTAACAGCCTCAAGGAAGTTTGCGACAGCAAGTCCTAAGTCATTATGCCCATGAACTGAGAGAACTGCTTCATTGATATTTGGAACATTTTTATTGATATTTAATATTAAATCTCCAAATTCAGAAGGAGTTGTATAGCCGACTGTATCTGGAATATTTATAGTATTAGCACCTGAAGAAATGGCTAATTCAATTACTTCATAGAGAAAATCTAAATCACTTCTTGCGGCATCTTCACAGGAAAATTCAATATCATCCACAAAACTTTTAGCGTAGCCAACCATATCTGGGACGATATCAAGAACTTCTTTTCTGGATTTCCTTAATTTATGTTCAAGATGAATGTCACTGGTTGCAATGAATGTATGAATCCTTTTTCTGGGGGCTGGAGCAATCGCATCGGCACAAGCTTGGATATCAGGTTTTGATGCTCTTGATAGTCCGCAAATAATAGGTCCTTCTTCTCCTCCCACATGCTCAGCAATTTTCTGAACAGCAGCAAAATCCCCAGGGCTAGCGAAAGGGAATCCTGCCTCAATAACATCTACGCCTAATCTTGCTAATTGCTGAGCAATAGCTAACTTTTCTTCTAAATTAAGACTTGCACCAGGAGATTGCTCTCCATCCCGTAAAGTGGTATCAAAAATTAAAACTCGGCCTGGATCTTTGGCCATAGAATGAAATATATAAAAATAACTAGATCTTATTTAGATCTATATGAATCAAGTTAATTGTAGTATATTTTCCTTAAATATCTAGAAGAAATATTAAGTTTTTAACTATTTAAATAATCTATTTAAATTTTATTTTTCTAAAATAGTAGAAATTAAGATTTAGTATCAAATTTTAATAAAAGGATTTAAGTAAAAAGTCAAAAATTAATTATTTTTGAGTATCTATTTTAACTAGATTAAGATTACAACTTAAAGTTTATCTTTTCTTGTGCGGCTAAAGAGTATAAGTATCGAAGGTTCTATTACAAAAATCTGGGAATTTTAATGACTAAAGGCAATCTCGCCATAGTCCTGCATGCTCATCTACCTTACGTGAGATCAGAAGAACCTGGTTCTTTAGAGGAGGATTGGTTCTTTCAAGCTCTAGTGGAATGTTATTTACCACTTTTAGAAACACTTGAAGAAGCCTCAATAGCAAAAAATCAAACACCTAAACTCACAATAGGGTTATCGCCTACTTTGCTTTCGCTGTTGGAGGATGAGGTATTAAAAAATCGCTTTGAAGAATGGGTAAAAATAAGGTTAGAACTTCTGAATACATTAGAAACAGAATGCATAGCAGCAGCCTTACATTTAAAAGGTCACTTAAAACGTCAATTAAAAAGCTGGAAGAGCTGCAAACGAGATCTAATTGGAAGATTTAAAAAATTACAAGCATCAGAAGTAATTGATATCCTTACATGTGCAGCCACTCATGGATATCTCCCTCTTTTAAGAGAAAGCCCTGAAGCAGTGAGGGCACAATTAAAAACTGCGGTAAGAGAACATCAGCGTCTTTTTATTGAAGCCCCATTGGGTATTTGGTTGCCTGAATGTGCATATTACGAAGGCTTAGATAAATTAATGGCTGAGTCAGGTCTTAGATATGCAGTCCTAGATGGGCATGGATTGTTGAATGCCAATCCAAGGCCAAGATATGGTTTATATGCTCCTATTTGCACTAGAAGTGGAGTAGCTTTTTTTGGTAGAGATAGTGAATCAACTCTTCCAGTCTGGTCAGCGAGGGATGGATATCCAGGAAATCCAAACTACAGAGAATTCCATAGAGACTTGGGCTGGGATTTATCAATAGAAAGTCTAAAAAAGATAGGGATTCGAGAAAAAAGGCCCTTAGGAATAAAATTATTTAAGATTTCATCTCAAAGTACATCTTTAGAAAACAAACAAGCATATGACCCGCAAGCTGCAAATGAAAGTGTTGAGAAAGATGCAGAAAGTTATTTACATGAAAGAAAAAAACAACTTATTAAACTTGAGAAATCGATGCATATAGAACCATTATTAATAGCTCCTTTTGATGCAGAACTTTTTGGTCATTGGTGGTTTGAAGGCCCTAAATTCCTCTCAAATTTATTTCTTAAATCAAAAAAGGAAGGTATTAACTTAATTACTTTAAAAGAGTCTCTTCGATTAACTCCACAAATCCAATTATGCAATCCTTCTCCATCTAGTTGGGGGCAAGGTGGTTTTCATAATTATTGGTTAAACAAGTCAAATGATTGGATTGTTCATGAATGGAGTAAAGCCGGGAGAGAAATGGTCAATATTTGTTCGGAGGGTTTTATAGAAGAATCAAATATCAAAATAATTAAACAAGCTGGAAGAGAACTTTTACTATCTCAATCTTCAGATTGGAGTTTCATTCTTAAAGCAGGCACGACTACTGGGCTTGCAAGAGAAAGAATAAACTTGCATCTAAAAAGATTTTGGATGTTAATCAATGCGATTAAAGATAATAAAATTATTACTGACAAAACCATAGAAGAACTAGAAAAAGAAGATTGTATATTTCCTTTAATTTCTCCTATAGATTGGAGAAAGCAAATATAAATCTTTTCTTACTTTTTTATCAAAAATCCAATCATCCCAAATCTAACTTGTAATGGTGCAATATAGAATAATTTGAGCATCACAATAAATAACCTTGGCAAAGGAAGAGTGTTAGTCAAATATCCATACCAATCTTTTTTGGGTAATTTAAAAAAAGTATCAAAAAAAGATCTTAATAAGGATTCATCAAAGCTCATTAGTCGTTGAAGTCCAAACTGATAAAGACGATGTCTTTGAACTAATTCCGCTGTCCAAAGAGTTTTCCATCCTCTTCTGGCAATCTGAGAGGTGGGCATGAGAGGATCTCTTTTAATTACTTTTGCTATTTCCCTTGCTAATGAGGGTGCTCTCCTCAAAAGGGATCCAACAAGATATCCCGAAGCAGGATGCACCATGCTGGCCGAGCCCCCAAAGGCTAAAAGAGGTTGATTTCTATAAGGCAATGGCAAGTTCATTGGGAAAAGACAATGTTCCTCATGGATAATTTCCTCTATTTGAATATTCTTGCTAGATAGTCGTGAATTTAATCTAGCTTTTAATGATTCAAATGAAAGTGGAGGTGCACACGCCAAAGATGTTTCTTCTACAAAATAATTCCCGTCTCCCAGGTCCATAGCATATAGAAAAGAAGGAGGCTCTTTCAATTCGTTTGCATTTAAATGATCTGGTCTAAAATCCATTAATACAAATCGATTCTTCTCCACAGGGGGAGAACTAAATTTTCCAACTACCCCATAAGCCGCCTGCTTAGCTAATTGATCATGCTGAGGTCTTCTGATAAAAGGGCTCTGGTGACCGCTTGCATCGATAACGAGCCTAGCGAAATATTTTTTTCCAGAAGAGCAAATAACTACCGTTTCTCTTTCACTAAAATCAATATTTTTGACAGTTTCTACTTGCCAAGGAAGTCCATTACATCTTTCAAGAAGAGCCTCCTGAAAATTAATTGAATTAAAAAGACCATAATCAAGGTAATGATTTATACAACTATTACCCTTTTTACTTAATCCATCTCCAAAAAAGCTAACAGTATCTTTCCATCTATATTTCAATAATTCTTGCATATTTAAAGACTCTAGTTCAGACGCCCAAATCCCATAAGTATTTGGCCAAGGTTCTAAAGGAGACTTAGAAGCTATTGCCTGAACATTGAGTCCTTGTTGAACCAACTCAGCAGTGATGCAAAGAGCAGCTGGTCCTGCTCCCATAACTAATACATCAGCAGAATTATTCAATTTCAATTTTTTGAGGTTGGATCTGTATTTATTGATTCATTCGTTGTGGATGATTCTTTTTCTTCATCATCATTAATTTGTTCTGGTGGCACTAACACAACCTCCGACAATTTATCGCCATTATCAAGCTTCTGAATTCTTACCCCTGTTGCAGCTCTAGATTGTTGAGAGATCTTATCCGCACTAGTTCTAACAATTACTCCTCTTTCACTCACTAATAATAATTCTTCTCCTTTACCTAAAACCCTTAGACCTACAAGTTCATCTCCATCTTTTCTAAATTTTATAGCTCTTAAACCCATGCCTGCTCTTTTTTGCAAGCGAAATTGTGTCACAGGTACTCTTTTCCCTAGTCCACTTCCAGACGCAACAAGTACCCAAGGGCCTTCAGATTCTGATGATTCATCATGTAGTTCTTCTTCTTCACTTTTATCAACATGATCAGCTAACTCAGTAGATAAAACATCCATACTTACAAGAGAATCTCCAGACTTAAGATTCATTGATTTAACGCCTCTTGCTGATCTTCCTAAAGGACGTAATTCAGAATCATTTAATCTAAAATGAATTGTCATTCCATTTTTGGAACCAATCAAAACACTATCTCCAGACTCAGCCAATCGAACCCAAGTCAAAGCGTCTCCATCCTCTAATCCTATTGCAATTAGTCCATTTGCTCTAATCTTGCTAAAAGCTGAAAGAGGTGTTCTTTTTATATACCCCCCCCTAGTGAGCATCAATAAATAGTTTTCATCATCAAAAGAACTTACAGAAAGCAATGAAGTAATAGCTTCTTCTCGAGGAATTGGAAGCAATTGAACAATAGGAGTGCCTTTTGCAGTCCTACTACATTGAGGAACTCTGTAAGCAGGAAGAGCATAAGAAACGCCTCTATCACTAAATAAGAGAAGGCTGTCATGATCATTACAACTAATAAATTTTTTAACCTCTTCCTCTCCTTGGCTTCGAGTTCCTGCTTTGCCTCTGGTACCACGACTTGTTGCTTCAAATTCATTAACAGGCATCCTTTTTAAATATCCTGTCTCGGTCAATAAAACGACTGATCTTTCATTCGCAATTAAATCAATATCCTCAAGGCCACCTCCAAGATCAAGAATTTCTGTTCTTCTTGGGGTATTATATTTTTCTTTTATTTCATTTAATTCTATTTTTGTTATATCAAATACGCGTTCTTTCTTACTTAAAATATCTTTTAAATCTATTATTTTTCTAACTAAATCATCATGTTCAAGCCTTATCTTGTCTGCCTCTAATGCGGTCAATCTTCTTAACTGCATCTGCAAAATAGCATCAGACTGAATATCTGTTAAGCCATGCAGTTCTTTTAATTTACTTTTAGCAGTAGCAGAGTCAGATGCTGATCTAATAAGACTAATTATTTCATCTAGCTGATCTAAAGCTAATAATAATCCTAATAATATATGATCTCTACTCTCTGCTTTCTTTAAAAGATATTTAGTTCTTTTTTCAATAGTTTCTACTCTAAAATCTAAAAATACTTGCAACATCCTTCTAAGTGACAATATAACAGGCTCACCATTAACTAAAGCGAGCATATTTGCACTAAAATTAGTCTGCAAAGGAGTGAGTTTAAATAAATTATTTAAAACAACTTGAGGATATGAATCTCTTCTTAATTCAACAACAATTCTCATTCCATCTCTATCACTTTCATCTCTTATATCTGCAATACCTTCAAGTTTTTTATCGTTGACCATATCAGCGATTCGTTCTATTAATCCAGCTTTATTTGTTTGATAAGGAAGTTCAGTAATTATAACTGCATCTCTATCTGGTCTTCCTGGATTTTCTATAGTTTCTATTTTAGCGACTCCACGCATTGTGATTGAACCTCTACCAGAAAGATATGTTTCCTTAATTCCACTTCTACCAAGTATCTGTCCACCAGTCGGGAAATCTGGACCTTTAATTATATTCATCAATTCTAAATCTTCTAACTCAGGATTAGAGATCAAAGCCATCAAGCCATCAATCAATTCAACCAAATTATGAGGAGGTATGTTTGTTGCCATACCTACAGCTATTCCAGACGAACCATTCAACAACAATTGAGGAATCCTTGCCGGCAATACAGTTGGTTCTTGAACAGATCCATCAAAGTTATCGGCGAAATCAACTGTTTCAGATTCAATATCTTCAAGCAAACTATCAGTGGTTAAAGATTGCAATCTGGATTCTGTATATCTCATTGCCGCCGGGGGATCATTATCAACAGATCCGAAATTCCCATGTCCATCAATAAGAGGCATCTGCATAGAAAAATCTTGCGCCATCCTTACCAAAGCGTCATAAACGGCGGTATCTCCATGAGGATGGAATTTACCTAAAACTTCTCCAACCACACGTGCGCATTTTCTATATGGCCTATCACTAGTGAGTCCTAATTCATACATCGCATAGAGAATCCTTCGATGAACTGGCTTAAGTCCATCTCTCGAATCAGGTAAAGCTCTTCCAACAATCACACTCATCGCGTATTCCAAATAGGAACGCGACATTTCGTTTCTTAAGTCAGTCTGGATGATCCGATCGTCGGATTCCCCGGGACCAGTACTATTAGGTCCCAATGGGTCAGCCATATATAAAGGTTTTACCAATTATAAGAACATCTGAGCATTAATAAACCTTTTAAAGTGAATAACCATAAATCCGAAAGTAAATCACCTCTAAGAAAATCAACAATTACAAAAACTTGGTATAAATTTTCTTGAATAATTCCTAAATCATCAAATAAATAAGTAAAAAAAACAAAATCTTGATTATCTATTCCCAACATTTGCTCAATTTGGCACTTCAGTTGGTAGTTTGACGAGAACTTACAAAATTTAGGTGTGAATATTCAACTAGGACGCACCAAAACTGTTCGAAGAGCCTACGGGATTGATGAAATTGCATTGGTTCCAGGAGGAAGAACAGTTGACCCTGAAATTACAAAAACAAACTGGGAAATCGGCGGAATTAAAAGAGATGTCCCAATAATCGCAAGTGCGATGGATGGCGTCGTAGATGTAAACATGGCAGTAGCCCTATCACAATTAGGAGCTCTAGGTGTTTTAAATCTAGAAGGAGTCCAAACTAGATATGAAGAGCCTGGAGAAGTCCTAAACAAAATCCAATCGATTGGGAAAGAGGAATTTGTTCCTCTAATGCAAGAAATTTATAAGCAACCGATAAAAGAAGAGTTAATTTTAAAAAGAATTCAAGAAATAAAAAAAGGTGGAGGCATTGCTGCTGTAAGTGGGACCCCATTAGCAGCAATTAAATATAAAGAATTAGTCAAAGACTCAGGTGCAGACTTATTTTTTCTTCAGGCAACAGTAGTTTCAACGGAACATCTGGGTAAAGCAGGCAGTCAAAATCTTGACCTTTATGATCTTTGCGAAAACATTGGCATACCCGTTGCAGTTGGTAATTGCGTTACCTATGAAGTCTCTCTAAAGCTTATGAGAGCAGGAGCAGCAGCAGTAATGGTAGGCATCGGTCCTGGAGCAGCATGCACCTCAAGAGGCGTTTTAGGGGTTGGCATTCCTCAAGCCACTGCTATCTCTGATTGCGCTGCTGCAAGAAATGATTTTCATAAAGAAAGCGGAAAATATGTTCCAATTATTGCTGATGGTGGAATTATCACTGGTGGCGATATTTGCAAATGCATAGCTTGTGGTGCCGACTCAGTTATGATTGGTTCTCCAATTGCAAGATCTAAAGAAGCTCCTGGGAAAGGTTTTCATTGGGGCATGGCAACTCCAAGTCCTGTCCTCCCAAGAGGTACAAGGATTAAAGTTGGCACGACAGGAAGTTTAAAAAGTATTCTTTGTGGCCCTGCAATACTCGATGATGGAACCCATAATTTATTAGGGGCGATAAAAACCTCTATGGGGACACTAGGAGCTACGGACCTCAAAGAAATGCAAAAAGTTGAAGTAGTTATTGCACCTTCTTTGTTAACAGAAGGAAAGGTTTACCAAAAAGCACAACAACTTGGAATGGGGAAATAAAGCTACCGAAAGATTTCAGAATCAAATAGAACGGCTAGGATTGAGTAGTGAGAGCCTTTACTCTCACACTCCTCACACACAATAATGCCCGACTTGTTCGGGTTTTTCTTATTAAAAAAACACAAATCAATATTCAAACTTAGTTTAAAAATGGCAGCAAAACTTTTTATTGGCAAAATACAATTGTTATGATCTAGTTCTTAAGACTTCAAAGGTATGTCCACAGCTTCTGCAGTAACTGATTCCTCTTTCGAACAAGAAGTCCTCCAGAGCGATGTACCTGTTTTGGTTGATTTTTGGGCTCCTTGGTGTGGACCATGCAGAATGGTTGCTCCAATTGTTGAAGAGATCTCAAAAGATTTCGAAGGCAAAATAAAAGTTTTCAAATTAAACACTGATGAAAATCCTAATGTTGCTAGTCAGTACGGGATCAGAAGCATCCCAACTTTAATGATTTTTAAGGGAGGACAAAAAGTAGATACTGTTGTCGGAGCAGTTCCTAAAGCCACTCTATCTGGAACAATTTCCAAACATCTTTAATCTCTAATTATAGAATTTAGATTTTTAGGCCTAATTTAAATGAATAAAAGGTAAATCTTTTGGCAAAAATTGGATTAATAGATTATGGAATGGGTAATCTTTTTTCCGTTCAACAAGCATTTAAAAGGCTTAATCAACCTTTAGATATTATTTGTGATTTCAAAACACTACAGTCTTGTGATGCATTAATTCTTCCTGGAGTAGGTGCTTTTGACCCTGCAATGACGAATTTAAGAAAAACTGAATTAGTACCTTCAATAATTGACTGGATAAATGATGGTAAACCACTTTTTGGAATTTGTTTAGGATTACAGCTTTTATTCGAAAGTAGTGATGAGGGCTCTTCTAAAGGTTTAGGAGTCATAAAAGGTCATATTCGCAGATTACCTTTAGAAAAAAATGAAAGAATTCCGCACATTGGTTGGTCTCCGATTTATAAAAAAAACGAATGTCCTATTTTAGAAAATCATCCTGATTCAAATTGGATGTATTTCGTCCATTCATACTCAGCATGTCCTTTAGAACAAAAAAACACTGTAGCTACAACTAAATATGGTAAAACTGATGTCTCATCTATTGTTTGGCATAAAAATACTGGAGCTTGTCAGTTTCATCCGGAAAAATCAGGAGTTGCAGGACAAAAACTAATTTTTAATTGGATTACTTGGTTGAAAAAAAATAAATTTTAGTTTGAAAGGTAAAATGAAACTATTGTCTGGGAAAAGGATAGAAAGTACTTTAGACCAAAAGACAAGACCAACCTCCTCAAAAGTAAGAGAGGCATTAATAAACATCCTTGGGAACAAACTCAAAGGGGCAAGCTGGCTAGATCTTTGCAGTGGAAGTGGAGCGATGGCCTGTGAGGCTCTTCAAAACGGAGTGAAAAGAGTTCTTGCAATTGAGAAACAAAGGCAATCAGCAAAAACTTGCAGAAAAAACCTTTTCGATGTATCTAGTACAATCAATCAATCATTACATATCCAAGTCATATGCAATGAATTGACCTTATTTCTCAAAAAGGGTCCAAAAAACAAAAAGATTGAGTTTATTAAAAATTGCCCAAATCCTGAACAAAAATTCGATTTTGTTTTTCTTGACCCACCATACGATTCTGGCTTATATGAACTTTCTCAAGAACTTTTATTATCTAAACAATGGATTAAAGAATCATCTACTTTGATATGCGAATGCTCGTCAAAATCAATGCCAAGAATACATAATGGTTGGGAATTAAATAAAAAGAAATTTTATGGGAACACCTCTCTTCTTTTTCTTATTCCCAATCAGGCATTGAACTGCTTCGACGATACTGATTCCAAGCACTAACAAAAAGCCCTAATAATGTTATGGGAACAAGTCCAAGAACAATCCCACATAGCAGAGGCTCAATCATTGGCTCGCATTTCTATGATTACCATTATCAATTCTTTCATGTCAAAGAGGTTTTAGTGAATACTCCGTCATCAAAAGCATTAATTAATAAGGACCAAAAGATTAGCTCATGGCGAATATTCTTATTATCCACTGCAACAGTCGTCTTACTTATCCTTTTTTGGAGAATAGGAGACTTAAAGCAAGATCCTTTCATAACTGAAACCTTATCCATTAAAGGTGAAGCTTTATCTGGAAGCAAATTGTTCAAAATAAATTGCGTCGGTTGCCATGGGATTTCAGCACAAGGGTTTGTAGGGCCCGACCTCCACGAAGCTACCCAAGAAATGAGTGATAAAAAGATTATTAATCAAGTTATTCGTGGATTGACTCCACCAATGCCAAGTTTTGAAATTGAACCTCAATCCATGGCAGATTTATTGGCATATATGCACTCACTAAATCAATAGTGACTATAAAAAAAACTCTAAACATAGTACTTGTTGAACCAGCAGGGCCCATCAATGTTGGGAGTATTGCAAGACTTTGCGAAAACTTTAGTGTGAATGAATTACGACTAGTTTCTCCTAAATGCGATTATTTAGACAAAGAAGCGAGAAAGATGGCTGTCAGAGGAGTAAAGATATTAGAAAAAGCAAAAGTATATAAGGATCTAAATTCAGCAATTTCAGACTGCTCAAGAATTATTGCTACTTGTGGAAGGAAAGAGCACGGAGAAATTCCACTTAGTTCAGATAAAGATGCCTTAAGCTGGGCCCTTAAATCAAACAGAGAAGAGACTATAGCTTTAGTCTTCGGAAGAGAAGATCGAGGTTTATCAAACGAAGAGCTTCTAAAAGCAAATAAAGTGATTAGTCTTAATACAAATGAGAAATATCCATCGTTAAATCTTTCACATGCTGTAGCAATTATTCTTCATCAATTCAATCAATTTAATGATTTTGATCTTTTAAGGCCCCATACAAAAACAAGCTATCCTGCGAATTTAATAAAATTAGAAGATTGTATTAATGATGCAGGTAGTCTTTTACTTGATATTGGTTTCTTGATGAAACATACATATAAAGCTAAAATGACAAAAATCAAACAATTGCTTTTAAGAGGTGAGATAAAAGATGATGAAGTTGCACTGATTAGAGGAATAATTAGCCAAGCAAGATGGAAAATTAGGAATAAAAATGATTAATTAAAATAACAAGCTACAATAATAGCAAAGGTTTTATCCTTTAATTTTAAAGTGAAAAATCAACTCAAAGTAATAACGAATTTATTTTTAACCAGCATAGGTATATCAGTTTTTCTTGGTAGTTTGCTAAGGTTTGTTGGTCCAACAAATCAAAGCTATGAAATAAATAAAAAGATGAAAATAGTTGGGCACTCAGGTAGATCATTAAAAAAGAAATTACTAACTAGAAAATCCAAAGTTTCATCATTTTACAATGATAAATATGAAGAATTTGAGAGACTAGAAAAATTAATTAAAAATTGGAAGGCCCATATAATTAAAAACCCAGATTTAGATGTTAGCGCTTTTTTTATATCATTAGATAATCAAGTCTATGCAGAAATAAAATCTAACATAAAGTATTCTGCTGCTAGCAGTATTAAGGTACCTATTCTAATTATTTTACTTACAATGCTAGAGAAAGAAGAAATATTATGGAATGAAAAGTTGATACTTTCAGAAGATACAATCGGCAGCGGTTCAGGATGGATGGGATACCAAGAGATTGGTATAGGTTTTCCTGTTTATGAAGTGGCCACTGAAATGATTAGAGTTAGTGATAATACAGCAACTAATTTACTAATAAAACGACTAGGAGGAATCAATATTATTAATAAGAAATTTGAAGAAATTGGATTAAAAAATACAAAAATAAATAATTATCTTCCTGATCTAGATGGAACAAATCTTACATCAACTAAAGATCTTTCTTTAGCAATGGCTCTTGTCGACAATGGATATCTACTTAATGTTAGTTCTAGAGATATTTTCAGAGACATAATGCTCAAATCAAAAACAAATTCTCTAATACCCTCAGGAATTTTAAGAGGTCTTGGTAAAGAATCTAAAAGCACTGACTATCATCTATCATTAAGAGGGTACTTAGTTCACAACAAAACTGGTGATATTGGAATCTCATATTCAGATACTGCTCAAATTCAAACCCCTAATAACTCAAGGGCATTTGCTAGTTTTATAGTCAAAGGACCATTTAACGATCCAAGATCACCTGAATTGATAAGAAATTTATCTGCAGAATTAGTTCCTTTCCTAGTGCCAGATCAAAAATCAAGAAATCCAAATTAAATTTTTACTGACTTAGATAAACTTTTGCTTTTCATTTTCATTTTTTTTTAAACTTTATCAATCTAAAGTAGCCTGCTTATGAAACAATCTTGATACCAGTACTAAGAAAGTGAGTTCAACAAGAAAACGCAGAGTTTTTCCATTCACTTCTGTGATTGGACAAGAGGAAATGAAGCTAGCGCTTCTTTTAAATGTTATTGACCCTAGGATAGGAGGCGTAATGATAATGGGTGATAGAGGCACTGGGAAATCCACTACGATAAGAGCACTCGCAGATCTATTACCTGCTATTGAGGTCGTTGAAGGGGATCCCTATAACAGCTCTCTTGATGATCCAGACCTTCAAAGCAATGATGTCAGGGAGAGAATAGACAGTGGTCATGATATTCAAAAAGGCGAGAAACAAGTTCCGATGGTTGATCTGCCATTAGGTGCTACTGAAGATAGACTTTGTGGAACTATTGATATTGAAAAGGCTCTTAGTGAAGGTGTACGGGCTTTTGAACCAGGGCTGCTAGCAAAAGCGAACAGAGGGTTACTTTATGTTGACGAAGTCAACTTGCTAGATGATCACCTTGTAGACGTGCTTCTAGACTCTGCTGCTTCAGGCTGGAATACAGTTGAACGTGAAGGTATTTCAGTTCGACATCCTGCAAGATTTGTACTTATTGGTTCTGGCAACCCTGAGGAAGGAGAATTAAGACCACAGTTACTTGACCGTTTTGGAATGAGCGTAGAAGTAAGAACCGTAAGAGAGGCAAAACTTCGCGTTCAAGTTGTTGATCAACGCACAGCTTTTGACAATGATCCTGAATCTTTTAGCGATTCGGTTCAGCGTAATCAAGACTCGCTTCAACAAAAAGTGGTTGATGCACAAAATTTACTTAACGAGGTTTCTATCGATGAAGATCTCAGACTAAGGATTTCAGCAGTTTGTGGTGAACTTGATGTTGATGGACTTAGAGGAGATATTGTTACGAATAGAGCTGCTAGAGCCCTTGCCGCCTTTGAAGGAAGGAAAGAAGTAACTGAAGAAGATATTGCTCGTGTCGTTTCGACAGCTTTAAGACATAGACTTAGAAAAGACCCTCTCGAGCAAGTTGATTCTGGAGATAGAGTAATAAAAGCTTTTTGCAAAGTATTTGAAAGAAATGAAAGTAATGATGTATCTGAATTTGAACTAGCATCAACAAACTAAGTGAGAATAATAGGAATAGACCCAGGTTTGGCACGTGTAGGTTATGGAATTATTGATGAAATAGAAGGGAAGAAAATAATGCTTGATTGCGGAATTATAGAAACGAAATCAACAAAAAAAGAAGAAACGAGACTAGTAGAAATATCAGATGATTTAAGTTCAATAATAAACAAGTGGAATCCAAATACTGCAGCAGTAGAAAAGTTTTTTTTCTACCGCTCTAGCACAACAATTAGTGTTGTTCAGGCCCGCGGAGTGATAATTATGACTTTAGGGAAACACAACCTTCCCATTCAAGAATTTCCACCAATGCAAATCAAACTTGCTGTTACTGGTTATGGTCATTCAGATAAAAATGAGGTATTACAATCTGTCATGCATGAGCTCAATATCACTTCACCACCAAAGCCAGACGATGCTGCTGATGCACTAGCAATTGCACTCACCGGAATCTATCTTAAATAATTAATCCATAATTAAACTTTACTTTTATATGAAAAATATTCATGACGGTATTAAATCTAAAAAAGAAATTAAAAGGAAGGAATATAATTTAATACGTAATTCAAATTCATATTTAATACACGAAAAAATTAAGTTGAATGTTAAATCAGCATTAAATATACTTTTAGATAAATACCATGTTAAAGGAAAAACTATAGGTATTTACTGGCCATTAAAAGGTGAAGTGGATATAAGATTTATTAAAGACATTGATAATCTAAAAGTTGCTTTACCTTCGAGTTCTAAAACTAAGGGTTTAAGCTATCATAATTGGTCAAACAACCAGCTAGAGATAGATTCAAACCATATTCCTGCTCCAATAGGAAAAAATGTGATCAACCCAAAAAATATTTCCATCCTATTTGTTCCCGCAATAGCAATCGATCAAGAAGGATACAGATTAGGATACGGAGGAGGTTACTTTGATCGTCTCCGACAAAGAGATTTGTGGTTTTCAATACCGTCATTTGTAGTCATCAGTAATAATTGCATATCTGAAAAACCATTGCCTAGAGACAAATGGGACGTGCCATTTAATGGTTGGATTAGCGAAAAAGGTCTACATCAAATTTAAGCAACTAAATAATTAGTTAGGCTTTAAGATAAATTGATTGCTTGATCTAAAGAGGTGACTGAAATCACAGAAAAACCTTTCATTAATACTTACGGGAGTGATTCATTAGATAATCTTATAGAGCGTCTACAATCAACTTCAGATCCTAAAAGGCGTTATGAATACATTTTATGGTTAGCAAAAAGTTTGCCATTGCTAACTAAAGATCTTCATCTAGAAACCACTAAAGTTAAAGGGTGTATTTCAGAAGTATATGTTCTTGGAATTCTCGTGAATGGAAAAATCCAATGGAAAGGATATTCGGACGCTCTCATAACAAAAGGATTGCTAGCTTTTCTAATAAAAGGCTTGAATGATCTAACACCTTTTGAAGTACTCTCAATAAATGAAAAATTTATAGAGATGACAGGACTAAGTAAAAGCTTGACTCCATCAAGAGCAAATGGCTTTCTAAACATATTCCTAAAAATGAAAGCTCAAGCAAAAAATCTCTCATTACCTAGTTCTGAGAAAGCATAAATAGGAGCAAAAAACACTCATCGCCTTATAAAAACATGAAAAAAGTTGGTATCGGTTTACTTGGCCTAGGGACTGTTGGTCAGGGTGTAGTAAATATCATTAGTAGCCCAAATGGCAGACATCCATTGGTTGGAGAACTTGAGCTTGCGGGTGTTGCAGTAAGGAATCTGCAAAAGCAAAGAGATATATCCATCCCAGAGTCAATAATTACAACAGACCCAATTGAAATAGTAAATAATCCCAATATTCAAATAGTTGTTGAAGTAATGGGTGGTATAGAGCCAGCAAGATCATTAATTATCCAAGCCATAAGAGCAGGTAAATCTGTTGTAACTGCCAACAAAGCAGTAATTGCAAGACATGGTGAAGAGATTTCAAATGAAGCAAAAGCCGCTGGGGTTTATGTGCTAATAGAGGCGGCAGTAGGAGGAGGGATACCAATAATTGAACCTCTTAAGCAATCTTTAGGAGGAAATCAGATAACTAAAGTAAGCGGAATAATAAATGGAACAACTAATTACATTCTCTCCAGAATGGATAAAGAAGGAGTTGATTATGCTGATGTTTTAAAAGATGCCCAAGCGCTTGGATATGCAGAAAGTGATCCAGCAGCTGATGTTGAGGGATCCGATGCAGCTGACAAAATTGCAATTTTAAGTGGTCTTGCATTTGGTGGAGCAATTAATCGAGCTGACATACCCACAACTGGAATAAATCTTCTTGAAGGTATAGATGTTAATTATGCAAGAAAATTAGGATATGGAATCAAACTTTTAGCAATATCAGAAAAGGGCGAAACTCAAACAAAAAGCGAAAACAGTCAACCACTATCTATTTGGGTTGAGCCAACATTAGTACCTAAAGATAATCCATTAGCAGGGGTAAATGGAGTTAACAATGCAATCCTTGTGGAGGGGAATCCTATTGGCCAAGTAATGTTTTTCGGACCAGGTGCAGGGTCTGGGCCAACTGCATCAGCTGTTGTTGCAGACATACTTAACATTGCAGGTATTCAGTCTATGAGTGAACAAAAAATCCTTAACTTAGATCCACTTTTATCAGCAAAAGGTTGGAGAAGTTGTCACGTAGCAGAAAAAAAACAAATAACTAAAAAGAATTACATACGGCTTATTGCCGAAGATAGTCCTGGAGTAATTGGAGAAATCGGGACTATTTTTGGGAAGAAAAAAATATCAATTGAATCAATTGTGCAATTTGATGCGACCAATGAAGAAGCAGAGATAGTAGTTATTACTCATAAGATTAATCAAGGTCAACTTGAAGAGGCTCTTTTAGATATAGAAAACTTGTCACAAGTTAAAAGAATTGCAGCAACGATGGGTTGCCTTTAGCTAACGAAAACTAGTCAAATTTGAATTAAGTTGCTACTTATATAAATAGAACAAAGGAAATTTTATTTTAAATTTCTTTTCGGAACCAAACCATGAAAACATCAAAAAACGTAATTGAGAAAGCCAAAAAAGAAACAGAAAAAAATATTAATCAAGGAGATTGTGTTTATTTAAAGAATCAAGAAGAGCTTTTTCAAGTATTAGGCATAGATAACTCTTATGAAAAATGTTGGGTCAGAGAATGGCCACTTAATCCTAATGGATCCCCTGTCTTCGAGATATCAATTAAACAAGTATCTCCCCATCAATAAATATTTTACTCAGTTAGAAATAATCATAAAATCGTATAATAAATGTTAAAACTGCATTATATAAAAAATATTTTAAAAGTCTCAAGTGTTATCTTATTTCTCTTACAGTTGTCTTGCGTTCAAAATAAGAAAAGAGAAAATATTATTGTTGCAAGCGCAGGAAAAATTGAATCGCTTGATCCTGCTCAAGCAAATACCCTTAGGACACTACAAATATTAAGCGCTCTTGGAGATACTTTATACAAAGTAGATAAGGAAGGAAATCTATACCCCAGCTTGGCTAAAGACTTACCAAAAGTAAGTAAGAATGGTTTGCTAATTGATATTCCACTCAAAGAAAATATTTCTTTTCACGATGGAAGTATTTTCAATGCTGAAGCTATGGCCTTTAGTCTTAATCGCTTCATGAAAATAGGAACTTTAAATTACCTATTAAATGACAAAATAGAAGAGATTAAAGTCAAAGATGAGTTCCTTATAAGAATAAAATTAAAAAAGCCTTCAAGTTCTCTAAAAAGTCTTTTAACATCAGTAAATTTAACACCTATATCTCCTAATTCATATTCAAATTATAAAGATAATTTCAATAATAAAAGTTTTATAGGAACGGGACCTTACTTCCTAGAAAGTTTCAACGCAAGTCAACAAATAATCAAACCATTCAAAAACTATTGGGGAGAAAAGCCTCTAAATAAAGGGATTGACTTTATAAATTACAGTAATTCTAGTACTCTTTTTGGAGCTCTAAAAACCAAAGGAGTTGATGTTCTGATTTCAAATTCTATCGATGATATGCAACGATTAACATTAAATAATATGGTTAATAAAGGTCAACTTAAATCAGGCGAAGGTGATCCAATAGAGATAGGGTATATTACGTTTAAAAGTAATAAATTACCCTTAGAAAATAAAAAAATTAGAGAGGCTCTTTCCTATACAATTGACAGGGAACTAATTAGTCAACAAGTAAGTTTTGGCACTAGAGAACCCTTAAGATCAATAGTCCCTCCCAAATTACACAAAAAAGTATTTACACCATGGCCAAAATATAATCATAATATTGCAAGATCTTTATTAAAGAAAGAAGGCTACTGCGAAACAAACATTCTTTCTATTCCATTAACATTTAGATCTAATGTGCCTGCGGATAAATTACTTGCCCTTACATGGAAAGATCAAATCAAAAGAGATTTATCTGATTGTATAGAAATAACTTTAAATGGAGTTGAATCAACCACAGTCTACAAACAACTTTCTGAAGGTTCTTTTGAGGCTGTTATATTAGATTGGACTGGAGCATATCCTGACCCAGAAGCATACTTAACACCCTTATTAAGTTGTAATAAAATAAATAATAATTCTTGCCTTAAGGGTGAAGCTGTATTCAGTGGTAGTTTTTGGGGTGATGATAAATTACAAGAACTCTTGGAGAAAAGTGAAGAGCTAGAGGGAGAAAGTAGATTAAAGAATTTAATAAAAGTTGAACAACTTGCAGCAGAAGGAAGTGCCTATTTACCAGTTTGGCTAGTTAATCCTAAAGCTTGGTCTTTAAAAGATATAAGTCAACCAGAATTCTCAAGCGATGGACTAATTATTCTTAAAAACCTACAAAGATACTAATTTTGTCATCTAAAAAAGAACTTTTCAAATATATCTTTTCCAGATTAACACTATTGCCAATTATGCTTTGGATCATTTCGAGCTTAGTTTTTATTTTGTTGAGGATTGCACCTGGCGATCCTGTAGATGCAATTCTAGGCACTCGAGCTAATGAATTTGCGAGAGAAAGCCTAAGAATTAAACTTGGATTAGATAAACCTCTAATTAATCAATATATCGAATATTTAAATCAATTAATTCATGGAAATTTAGGAATCTCATTAAACACACAAGAACCTGTAAAAGTAATTATTTCAAAGGCTCTTCCAGCAAGTTTGGAATTAGCTATATTTTCAATATTGATAGCATCACTAGTAGGCTATTTAATTGGTTTTGCAGGAGCAGTAAAACCAGAAAGCAGAATAGATTTTTGGGGAAGAATTTTTGGAATTGGGACCTATGCTCTTCCTCCTTTTTGGGCAGCAATGCTAATTCAAATAATCTTCGCTATTTTGCTAGGTTGGTTACCAATTGGTGGAAGATTACCACCTGGAGCTATTCCTCCACCCGCAATTACTGGTTTCTTACTTTTAGATAGTATTTTAGACAAAAATATTGAAATTATTTTTAATTCTATTAAGCATTTAATATTACCCTCCGTCACTTTAGGGATATTATTAAGCGGAATATTCAGTCGCGCATTAAGATTAAATCTAGAGGAAGTTTTAAAAAAAGATTATATTCAGGCTGCCAAAAGTAGAGGGATAAAAGACTCCAGAATATTAGTTAAACATGCTTTACCAAATACACTGCTCCCAATATTGACAATTACCGGATTAACAATTTCTTCTTTAATTGGTGGAGCACTTTTAATTGAAATAACATTCTCATGGCCTGGAATTGCTCTTGGGCTTCAAGAGGCTATTAACCAAAGGGATTACCCTGTCGTTCAAGGGATAGTTGTTACAATATCTAGTCTTGTTGTCATGATTAGTATTGGAATAGATATCGCTATTGCATATATAGATCCAAGGGTTAGCTATTGAATCTTGACAAGTTTTTCAATTATATTCCTATCCAAAACATGAAACTTAAGATCGCCTTTAGTTAAGTTAATACTCGGAGGAATTGATTTATTCTGTTCCAATTTTTCTAGGAAGCTGATTATCTCAAAAGCTAATAAGCTCTGCACAGAAAGTGGATGATATCCAACAATTGATTCTCCTAGATTAAATAAGTCCTTACCTTTAAGCTGATTCATCTGTCCCTCTACTCTAATTGGTGAGAAATGACTAGCTCCCTCAATTAAAAGAACTCTGCTCAATGGGCTTGAGCTCAAAGCAATCAATAAACCGAGTTGCTCACTAATAGAAGGTGTAACTAAATCAAAAGTTCCTCCAGTGAAAAACAGAGGAGTATTTATTTTATTTTCTAAATTGTTCTGCCACAAGAAACTCCCAAAACTATTTAAACCAACAATAGCTGAAAGATTTTCTATACCTTCCCTATCTGACAAAGTAATATCTATTAGTTGACATTGTAAAAGAGAAGACAAATTAGAAAGAGAAAGGTTATCAAGTACTTTCTGACATCTATTTTCGAGTTGGTCATCTATTTTTACTCCTGAAGCCAAAATAGCAGTGAGTGCTCCTAATGAATGTCCCATTAAGACAACTTTCTCCGCTGAAATATCAATTTTTCCTGATGTTTTTGCATTGAGAATACTATCTATATCGTTCAAGCGTTCAGGAAGTACTTCAGCGCCAGGCAAAGGAAGTCTTCCTTTCAACAAGGCTTCTAATGCTAATGAGTCACTACCTGGATGATCTAGAACAACGACAGGCCAACCATTGTGACTAAGACTTCTTGCAAGCCATTTAAAGTGATTACGATCTCCTCCTAAACCTGGCATTAAAAGAACCCAATTCTTTCTGATTTTCTTTCTAAAATACGGATTCCAAACCTCTAAATTTAGAGGTTCATTTCGATGGAAAACATTTAAGGAAATCAATTCATATTCAGTTTCATTAATTTCAAAAGGCAAAACATTGATTTCTTCTCTTTTAATTGCCAACTCATTAATTGAGACTAAATCAGATATGAGTTTTTGTTGTTTATTTAATTCACTTCTCCAATTATTAGCTACTTCAATCCACCCATCCAAATCAATATTAATTGCTTTAGCCGACAGTGAATTTAGAAGATCAAAAGTTGTCACCTCTTCCTTTTCATTTAATAGGTTTTCCAAAGTATCTAGAACACTTTCGCCAGAGCTGTCTTCATCCATAAGGATTAGATCACTTACTTCATCAAGTAATTTTCGACCTGACCAACTTCTCAAAATTTGTCTTGCCATACTTTTATCTCTTACCAACGGAGTATTTAAAAACTTTGATAAACCTTCCCTTTCCTTAAAGCCAAGTAAATTAAGCCAGCTAGCTAATTCTGAATTTTTTTCCTCTGCACCATTACTCCAATCAATCAATTCTTTTATCGAAATTGGAATAGACATTTCATCGAAATGAATTTCAAATCTCTCTGCAGCTTGAAGTTTTGAATAAAAACAATAAGGAGCTAGTAAGCTTCCAACTGTTCCAAGAACAACTAATTTTTTAATGAATGAATTTGTTCTCAACTTCTAGAGCTAGCAATTATTGGGAAAGATTCCCTGTATCCTTAAGATTAATCATAAAGGCTCGTTTATGGACAGCAATAGGTGCAGGAGGGGTATTATATTTAAGTCCGATAATTTTCAATAGTTTAGGTTTTTCAGCAGAACAAATTGGTAGCGGAATAACTACAGCTGCATTTGCTGGGATAATGACAAGGTTTGGGACAGGATATTTACTTGACAAAAAATTTAGCTATGAAAAAGCAATTAAAGTTGCATGTTTAATTGCAATATTCTCTGATTTTTTACTTTTTTTTTCACAAAATTTTCCAACTTACCTTTGTGGTCAGTTTTCTTTAGGAGCTGCAGCTGGAATTTATTGGCCATCTGCAGAATTAGCAATTCCATGTAATTGCAATAGCAAAATAAAATCAAGTGAAGGTTATTCTCTTGCTAGAAGTGCTGACGCCATTGGAATAACATTAGGGGTCTTTATAGGCACTATAGGAACGTATTTTGAATTCACACGAATAATATATTTAATAGATAGTTTATGCATGTTATATATATTCAATATTCTATTAAATAGGCTAGGCATAAGCAAAATTAAAGCTGAATCTAAGGACAAAGTTGATATAGCATTTAATAATAAAAATCTAGAGGAAAAATCTAATCTAAAATGGCTAATCAAGTTATTTCCTTTATTTCTAATAACTCTATTTATAACAGGAGTGATGAGTTTATTACAAAGTATTCTTCCATTAGATTTAGCCAAAGGTGGTATAATAAGGCCACCATTTACAGAACAAAGAGTAGCTACATTAGTAGCAATTAAACTAGTTTTACTTGCAATTTTTCAATGGCCAGTAGGTTATATTTTAAGGAATAAAAACCCATCTTTTAAATTCAAATTATGCTTAATATCACTACTAATAGGTTTTATTTTCTTATCACTTTCCAATTTTTTACTTGATGGATATCTACTAATACTTATAGCATTTATACCTCTAACAATTTCCCTATGTATATTCTTACCATCTGCTTCAGATTCAATTATAAATTCCTCGCCAATTAAATACCAAGGCACTGCAATAGCTTTATATTCTCAATGCTTTGGAATTAGTTCCTTAACAGTCCCTTGGATGGCAGGCAAGTTAATAGACAGTTTCGATACAGCTATTCAATTATGGCTTGGGGTTAGTCTTATTTGTATAGCCTTAGTACCAATATCTAGGAATATTAAATAAATAGATCTAATCCTTTTAAATTAATTTAATTACTATTTATTTCTTCAATTCGTAATTCCCTTAAATATAAGAATAGAGGAGCTGAAAAAGCAAATGCAATGGTAAATGTAGAAAATATTACAATCCATAGATTTTTCATCTCTAGTCTCTTTGATTCTGAAATTATCCAAACAAATACAGCTGTTGAGCCTATAAATAGATCTCTAGATAAAGACTGGGAAGCTGGATTATTATTAGCCAATTCTATAAATAATTGAATATCAAAACCAGGACCATAGCTTTTTGCAAATTCAATATTTGCGAGTGTAGGTAAAACGGCTCCTAATATAGCCAATAATAAATAAAGCCATTTCAACCATTTAATCTGCCTTATCATTGAAAATAATTATTTAATACAAAATAATATATCAGAATTATTATAAAGTTTGTCTATTTTATGAAAAAAAAATTTCATATTTTTACTTATGGAATTCACTAACTATATTAGATTTAATCTAATATAGTTAAGAATGAGAATTGATGCACCTGAAAAAATATTTAAACTCCCTAAACTTAAATTAGCTGTTATTGGACATGTTGAATGGGTCACATTCTTAAAGGTAGATCAGCTTCCATTAGCCGGAGAAATTTCACATGCAAAAGATTGCTTTGAGGAAGCAGCAGGGGGTGCGGCAGTCGCAGCTGTCCAAATGGCAAGATTGATAAATGGACCTGTTGATTTAATAACATCATTAGGTAAAGACAATTATGGTGAAAAATGCTACGAAAGGCTTACTAAACTTGGTTTAAATTTAAAAGTAGCTTGGCGTGAAAAACCAACAAGAAAAGGTATTAGCTTGATTAGTAAAGATGGAGAAAGAGCAATTACAGTTATTGGAGAGAGATTGCAGCCAATCTCTTCTGATAAACTACCCTGGGGTGATATGAAAAATTACGATGGTATTTTTGTTACCGCAACCGATAAAGAAGGAATAAGACTTGCCAGGGAAGCTAAATTCCTATCTGCCACCCCCCGAACAGGCGAGCAAACCCTAAAAAATGCAAAAGTAAAAATCGACGCTTTAATTGGTAGCGGTCTTGATCCTGGTGAGGAAATAAATTTTGAAGAACTAGAACCTAAACCAGAAATATACATTTCAACAAAAGGTAAATCAGGTGGAACAATTTTCCCTAAAAATATTAAATACAAATCCATTAAGCCTAGCTCAAAAGAGATCGACACCTATGGATGTGGAGACTGCTTCGCGGGAGCAGTCACTACAGCTCTCTCAGCAAAACTAAATTTAGAGCAAGCCATTAATATAGGTGCATATTGCGGTGCTGAATGCTCAACCCATTACGGACCATACTAAAATGAAAAAGAAAGAAAATAAAAATTCTATTACTAACAATTTTATAATCCTAATATTTTCAATTATTTCTCTTTTTGTTGAATCAATCATAATAATTATCAGTTTATTTAAAAAAGGTATTTTAAAAAAAGAAGTACTTTCAAAAAAAACGAATCTAGGCTTCGACTTGATAATCAAGAGAAAATAAAGAAACAATGTCAAGAGAAATCAATTTCATATTATGTAATCAACTGGTTTTATTTCTAGAAGTTGCTTTAATTAGAAAAGGTTATAATCATCCATAGTGAAATTGATTCCGATATTTTTAATAATACTCTGTATATATATATTCTTAACGTTAAAAAAGAGAAAAAAATTTACTAACAGAAAGAGTTTAATGGAAAGATTCAAGAAAAGGTTCAAAAATATAAATGTTCGTCGAAAAAGGATATCTGAAGAATTTACAAATTCCCTTTTACTTGATCCTTGCAAAAATATCCCTTTGGGGACATGGTATTCAGAGGATGAACTAAGAGAAAAAGCAGATATTCATAGATCTAGATTAAGTAAATTTGGTAAATCAAAAATTAATGGTGAGATGCTATTTGTAGGACCAAAAGGGGGGATTTACAAGATGAGTAATGATGGAAAGAAAAAATATGTGTAAATCTTAAAAGACGAAAAGCATTAATTATAAAAAATAAAATTATTGCTAAAATCACATTGAAAAATTATTAGAAATAAAACATTGATTTCATACCTAACAGTCTCATTTGGAGAATTAGAGCTATCTAACCTAACTTTTTGGAGCCTTGTTGGAATAACAGTATTATTTGTCATCTCTTTTGTTTTATCAACAATTCCTCTTACTAAAAATATACAAAATACAAAAAAAACATCCAAGAAATAAAATCAAGCTGCCTCCTTATACTCTGAAAAATCTCTATTCGCCCAATGTATTCTTTTTATAGATAGATTAACCGTAGAGATCTTCTTACTTTCTTCTTTCATAGATATGACATTCCTATCATCCACAAGTTTATTTGATGTTTGATTAGAAGATACGCTCGAGATCTTTAAACGATATTTACTTGCAAGATTTTGAATTGAGAACCCTTCTGCCTTTGATCGATGTGGCCAAAAATTCTTCACGATAAATTAAATCTCTTTTTTAAAGAAAACCAATAAAAAGAAAATTGCAACTAATTCTATTATTTTATAACAAATCTTTTTTGAATTCTTCTTGGAAATTAAGCAGCTGGCATGGCTGGTTTATATGATTCTTTATCTCCTACGCATTCAAGACTTTCCCTGGTAGAAACACCTGTAGTTGGATTTACACCATCTGCAATTTTACATAGATTTCTCTGATCTTCACTATCAAGAATTGCAAATGTAAAATCAGCTCCCTCAATCTGAGCACCAGCGAAGCTGCTACCCGAAGCGATCATGTTTATCAATACTGCATTTCTAAGATCAGTTTTCTGAAAGTTAACCCTGTCTGAAAGGGTATCAGTAAGGTCTATCCCATTAAGATTTGAACCTTTTAAATCAGACAAAGTTAATGTTGTTCCGTGAAGATCAACATCACTAAAATCAGCATCTCTTGCCATAGCCCCAGCTATTGAAGAAAGATGTAAGTCTTCTCCATGAAAGTTAAACCCAGTGATATCAGAACGAACGTAGCTTGGAACTTCGTCCCCTTCTCCCTTAACGGCCACATTTGCACCAGCAAATACTGGGTTAACTCCAAAAAATATGATTAAGAAGCTCAGTACATATTTAATTATTTTTGAAAAGAGAAGATCTAAATTCATGAGTAAAGATGATAATCCACCTGAATAATGCAATTATCTCTCCTATTAAAGAATTTTATATACATTGATAAGACAAATTAATGTAAGAGGAAATATCTAAATGATTATCACAAAAGAGGTCTTCCGGAGATAAATTCATGCATTACCGGATTCATCCAATACAACCCCACGAATAACATGACAAACACATTAAAAAATATCAAAGCTCCACCTAGTAAAAAAGTCTGATCTTTCGAAGAATTATCTTCTGTAGTTTCTTGAACAATAGCTTGAAAATTCTGGTTCATTTTTCGTGATAAGACTCAACTAAGTTACTAGAAAAACAAAATTTTTGAGGCTGTAACAGGAGAATTAGCAGGATCTTTCTTTTTTTTTAAGATTTTAATAATATTTTTACTGAGAGCTCTTAATGAGGCCTGCTTAGATGTTTCTAGATTTATAAAACTCAATATCGCACTAAAGTATTAGTATCTGACAAAGACTGATTCACTCATGCCATTCATACAAATCAACACATCCTCCAAAAGTGATGTAGAGAATGTTGATTTGCTCCAAAAAGATATTTCTAAAATGGTTGCTGATCTAACAGGCAAACCTGAAAATTATGTAATGACGATGATCCAACGAGATATCAAGATGACATTTGCTGGATCCGATGAACCATGCTGTTTTATTAATGTAAAATCAATTGGCTCTCTAACCCCCTCCTCGATGAGCAAGTCTTTATGCGAGTTAATTGCATCTAAAACGAATATAAATAAGAATAGGATTTATATTGAATTTATCGACGTTCAAGCCTCAAACTGGGGATTTAATAGTTCAACATTTGGATAGTAAATTTATTATCTTATTTAGTTAAAGCTGAAAATTTTTATTAAATAAATTAGCCATTCATTTAATCAGCAAAGGTCACAGCATTTCAGCACATAACTTTTCGATAGAAGGAAGAAAAGTTATTTTCAATCTATATTTAGACCACAATCCATAAATAAAATCAATACATTTATCTAAAATGGACAATTTTTGTTGGTGCGTAAATCCACCCTAAACCAATCAACCTATAAGCCTCTTGAAAGACCTTAATATCCTTGATTACTGAACCATCACTTTTGAAAGCATGGATTCTCTCCATCGCTTGTTTATAAGAAATTCCGTATTCAAAGTCTATAGAAAAATCAGAACTATTTATATCAATAAAGCTTAGGTATCTCTTTTGATTTTTTGATTGCAAGGAATCAGCCTCTCTTTTACATAAAGAGCACCCTCCATCAAAAGAAATAATGAGTTTGACTAGATTCGTAAAAATTTAAATACTCATAAAATCTTAAATTTAAAAATGTAAGGTTATTTTCGTTGTTCAATGTAAATAAACACTTGATAGCATCGCAATAACGAGCGATCTTAATGATATATAACTGTTAAAAAAAATGGGTGCACTATTTATTTTCATATTAATCTCATTATTAGTAGTTTCCGCTTTGCTTTTCTTTAACAAAGGGGAAAAAGCTCAAGAGATCAAAAGCATTCTCAAAGATATATATGAAAATTTCAAAGAACTCTCCTCAAATTTTAAAAAGCTTTTTTTGATAGCTAAAGAGTTCATTCAATCAAAATTAGATCAAAAGCCAACTCAACTGAAAGATGAATCAACCGTTTCACAATCTGAAGCACCCTCTGAACCAGTTGTAAGTGCTGAACCTGAAGCACCCGCTGAACCTGAGGCAACTTCTGAACCTGAACCTGAAGCACCCTCTGAACCTGAGGTAACTGCTAATCCTGAAATTCGACTAACTAGCGAATTAGAAAAAGATTCTGATGATTCAATTAATGATGAAAATATTGATATAAAAACGAGTAATTTTTAATTAAATATTTTTTCCAATAAAAAGCCTCATCAAATTTGATGAGGCTTTTTGATTGAAATTTGCGTTTGAATCTACTAACCCTCAGTTGATGCTAGAGAAGCTACTGATCCAACAACACGGCGGAAATCAAAGCCCATTGCTCTAAGAGCATGCCATATATGACCTTGAATAAAGAAAAATCCAAAGTAATAGTGAACATTTGACAATGCTGCTCGGGTCGTATGGCCTAAAAACGCAGTGCTATCTGAGACATCTCCTGTGTCTACCCAATAAGGAGAAATTCCAAATTTCAAAGCTAAAGGCTCTCCATACCAATCAATTGGATAAACAGTTGTATTTTGTGCACACCAGAATGCAGCAACAATTGCCATCCAGCCAATACCAGCAAGAGACCATGAAAGTACAGCTTCTGCTGAAAGCAATCCTTTACCTTTGAATTCAGTGTATTCGCCTAGTTGTTTTGTAGCTATGTGCCATGCACCACCACTTATTTGAACGAATGCTAAGAATGCATGTCCGCTCATTACTTCTTCAAGGCTATCAATGGTTAGGAAGTCGAACTGATGCCCGTAAACCATTCCAAAATCACCATATCCAGGGAAGATTGTTCTGATTTCTCCTATGGCTGGGTCGTAAATACCATGCCATCTTGCCCACTCAACGAACCAAATATTGGCAACACCAAAGAAAATCAAATGATGTCCAAGAATGAATGTCAAATTATCTGGGTTGTCCCACTCTAATTTGAATTTCTTAGTGGTAGGGACAGGACCATCCTTCAAGTCCGGATCAAATAAAAGTGAATGAGCTAATCCAGCAGTTCCATATACAGCTGAAAAAATCAAATGAAAAATAGCAATTGTTGCTACACCAGCTCCTGTCCATGCACCAGCTTCATCAAAGCCAATTCCAAGAGAAGCCAAATGAGCAAGAAATATGGAACTTTGATGTCCCATTGGTATTTCTGGGTTGTAGCGAGCAAGCTCCCAAAGAGTGCTTCCCCCTGCTGCGAAGCAAATAAGACCTGTATGGCCTATATGTGACCCTATGAATCGACCTGCGCGATTGGTCACCACAGAATTACCAACCCACCACCCGTAGGTGACGTCTGGATTTCCGTAGGTCTGCATAATTAAGGAATTAAAGTCGAAATTTTGGCTACCATACACTTATTGGAATTGTTTTTACCAGAATAGTTAGAGGTCTTTATAGGTATCTGTCTTTTTTTACCAAAAAAACACTTTTTACTGAAAAAAAACAAAAAAATACCCCCCCTAAGGGAGGTATTTTTTGTTTTAAAATTGAATTTATCTTGGTGCTCTTCCGTTGAAACCTGCTCCTTCAACTCTAACAGTTGCTCCTTGACTATTACCAATAGCATCAGCAACTTTCTTGAAGTCAAATCCTAAAGCACGAAGAGCATGCCAAAAATGACCCTGCAAAAAGAAGAAACCAAAGTAGTAGTGAACATTTACTAAAGCGGCTCTGGTTGAATGACCAAAGAAAGCTGTGGAATCAGAAAGATCACCAGTATCGACCCAATATGGGGCTACAGAGAACTGTAATTTTAATGGTTCACCAAACCACTCTGTTGGATATACGGTTGTATTAGTTGCAGCCCAGAAAGCAGCCACAATTGCCATCCAACCAATACCTGCAAGAGACCATGAAAGAACCGCTTCTGCTGAGAGTAATTCAGCTCCTTTGAATTTACTCCATTCCCCAAGTCTCTTGTTTTCCCATTGAGTTGAACCAGCCACCATATGAATAGTTGCTCCAGTCAATTCAGCAAAGGCTAGGAAAGCATGTCCACCCATAACATCTTCAAGACTATCAATTTCAATGAAATCGAACTGTCGATCCCAAATCATTGTCAAATCAAGATTGTAATTAACCTGACGAACGGCTCCTATCGCAGGATCGTATATGCCGTGTATCCTTGCCCATTCAACAAACCATATACATGCGACACCAAAGAAAAACAAATGGTGACCAAGAATAAAAGTTTGATTATCGGGGTTTTCCCATTCAAGTTTGAATTTTCTAGCTCGAGGCACTTCGCTTTCTTCAACATCAGCCTCGAAATAGACTGCATGCAAGAGAGCTCCTCCTCCATAAACCATTGATAAGACCAAGTGAACAATAGCTATTGCAGCTACTCCTACACCTGTCCATGTTCCTGCCTCATTGAAACCAATTCCAATTGAAGCCAAATGAGCCAAGAATAATGAGCTCTGATGCCCCATTGGGATCTCAGGGTTATAGCGGGCAAGCTCCCAAAGTGTGCTTCCACCAGCCGCAAATGCGATCAAGCCAGTATGCCCAATATGGGAGGCTATAAATCGGCCTGAGCGGTTGGTGACCACAGAATTACCAGCCCACCAATCATAGGTAACATCTGGATTTCCATAGCTCTGCATAATTTTTTAAGCGATACAGGCGAAATATGCGTGCAGATTACACGCTGCTGAAATGATATGTGCAAAATAGTTAGAGGTCGTTATTTAGTTTGACTATTTTTGCCCATTTCAAAAATTAAAAAGATTTTAAAGAAGCCGAGATAACAACTCAAGGAGACAGTAAAAATCTTCCAAAGTCTAGTTATAGCTTAATTTAAATATGTGAAATTCTCGACTAATCATTCAAAAAAGCTCAATCAAGAAGATCTAACAACATTTGATAAAAAAATTTCAACGTTGTAAACCGAATATTTTTTTTTGAAATCGACCAAAATTAAAAGATAAAAATAAAAAAAGAGGAGATAAATCTCCTCTTTAAAACATTTTGTTTTTGATGGATCAATAAAGCTGAGCTGGAAGAGGCTCTTTAAGAACTTTCTTAAAGTCAAATCCCATAGCCCTTAAAGCATGCCATAGATGACCTTGAAGGAAGAAAAATCCAAAGTAATAATGAACATTTGCTAGAGCAGCCCTAGTTGTATGACCAAAGAAAGCAGGGCCTCCTGAAAGATCAACACTATCAATCCAATAAGGAGCAATACCAAACTTCAAGATCAAAGCTTCTCCGTACCAAGCCTCAGGGTAAACTGTTGTGTTCTGCGCACACCAGAAAGCAGCCACTACTGCCATCCAACCAATACCTGCACAAGAGAAAGAAAGAATTGATTCTGCCGAAAGAAGGCCAGCTCCTTTGAATTTGGTGTATTCACCAACTTGCTTGGTTGCAATATGAAATGCTCCACCTGTTATCTCGACGAATGCTAGGAATGCATGACCGCCTAGGACATCTTCAAGACTATCGATAGCCAGGAAGTCAAACTGATGGTTCCAAATATTTGTCAAGTTAAGGTTGTACTCAACTTGTCGAACAGCTCCTATTGCAGGGTCATAAATTCCATGAATTCGTGCCCATTCAACGAACCATATACAGGCCACACCAAAGAAAAGCAAATGGTGTCCAAGAATAAATGTCTGATTATCTGGGTTGTCCCACTCAAGCTTGAACTTTCTAGCTTGAGGAACCTCTGAATCTTGCATATCGCCTACGAATAGCACTGAATGCAATAAACCACCGGCTCCATAAACCATGGAAAGAACCAAATGTACGATGGCAATAGAAGCGACTCCTGCTCCTGTCCAAACACCAGCCTCATCAAAGCCGATACCAATTGAAGCTAAATGAGCAAGAAAGATAGAACTCTGATGACCCATTGGGATCTCAGGGTTATATCTTGCTAGCTCCCAAAGAGTACTTCCACCTGCTGCAAAGGCTATTAGCCCAGTATGCGCAATGTGAGCAGCAATGAATTTACCAGATTTGTTAGTAACCCCAGCGTTTCCAGCCCACCAACCATAGGTGACATCCGGGTTTCCGTAGGTCTGCATGATTTAAGATTTTTGGCGTAATACGGTGAGCACACCTTACAGGCAGCTCAATTCAAAAACTACTATTAGTAATAAGGTCTTATACAGAAGTAGTAAAGTTTTTTTTCTTTAAATTGCCTTAACCCGCAACTAAACTAGGTTTTCATGGAAATACTAAAGAAAAATTTAAATATAAAAAAATGAAATCTGCTTTACAACTCGAACTACAAGACCTTCATGGACTTCCTTATATAGCAACAATAATTTGGTTTGTTCTGCTTGGAGTTTGTCTTTTAGCAGTGTTTTTTTATCTGTTTCAAAAAAATTACAGGCCCAATGTAAAAACTGATGATGGTCTCCCTACTGAGAAGAAATCACGACCAAAAGGGTTTTAAATGACTAAGAAAATTTTGTTTTTCAATGTTAGTTCACAAATTAATGTAGTATCCTCAAACACGGGTTTGGCATAGTGGCCACCTGGGTTAACAATAAAAACAATTTTTTTACTCAATGATTGATTTTTCTCACCTTCTTGATTTTGCCACTCAGCTTCCACACCCATCAGATATTGGTTTAATCAAACCATCCGGTGGATTTAATATAGCCGCAGCTCTTTGTGGTCTTGGAGCAGTATTTGGAGCTTCTCAATTCTTCTATTATTCTGATGATTCAAAAAGGATCGATCCTTGGGCTAAGCCTGAAAATTACAAAAACTAAAGAAAGTTAAAACACCTTTAATTTTTTTTACACAAAAAAAGAGCCTCGTCATATGACGAGGCTCTTTTTTATTGGAATCTTAAACCAATAATTAGTCAGAAAGAGTAACCCTAGCGTTATCAAGATTACTAATTGAATCAGTAACCTTCTTGAAATCAAACCCTAAAGCTCGTATTGCATGCCAAAGGTGACCTTGAATAAAGAAAAAGCCTAGATAGTAATGAACATTTGTTAGCCAAGCTCTTGAAGTATGGCCACTAACAACTCCAGTCATATCAGCAGTATCAATCCAATAAGGAGATATACCAAATTTAAGAGCTAATGTTTCGCCATACCAAGCTTCAGGATAAACAGTTGTATTTGTTGCACACCAGAAAGCTGCAATAATCGCCATCCAACCAATACCTGCAAGAGACCATGAAAGAACCGCTTCAGCAGAAAGTATGTTCTTTCCTTTGAATTCGGTGTACTCGCCTACTTGCTTAGTAGCGATATGAAATGCTCCACCTGTTATCTCTACAAATGCTAAGAATGCATGACCACCCATAACATCTTCAAGACTATCTATAGCCAAGAAATCAAACTGATGGTTCCAAATGTTAGTCAAGTTTAAGTTGTACTCGACTTGTCGAACAGCTCCTATTGCAGGGTCGTAAATCCCATGAATTCGTGCCCACTCAACAAACCATATACATGCAACACCAAAGAATATCAAATGGTGTCCAAGGATAAAAGTCTGATTATCTGGATTATCCCATTCAAGCTTGTATCTTGCCGCTTGGCGATGCTCAGGACGATCATCAGCAAACAAACCTGAACTATTTTGGGTGTCTTCGCTAAAAATCAAAGAGTGTAATAGACCTGCACCCGCATAAACCATTGAACAAATCAGATGGAATACGCCTATAAAAGCAATTGAGGTGCCATCGAATACTGTTCCAGTTGGATCAAATCCAATACCAATAGAAGCAAGGTGTGGGATACTAACCATTCCTTGATGTCCCATTGGAATATCAGGGTTGTATCTAGCTAGCTCCCAAAGTGTGTTGGCACCAGCTGCGAAACAAATCAATCCTGTATGAGCAACATGCGAGCCAATAAATCGGCTTGACTTATTTGTTACGACAGAATTACCAACCCACCACCCGTAGGTGACGTCTGGGTTTCCGTAGGACTGCATAATTGAGGAAATTGAAGTCGAAATTCGACCTACCTTACATTTACTGCAATAAATTTGCTTGAAATCGTAAAAGGTCTTTATTTAATGAATAAAACTAATTCACAAAAAATCTTTGATTAATCACTGATATTCCCTACAAAAGCAGTGATAGATCCAATTTGAGAATCCTTTATTAATATCAGTCAATTTTTTTAATTAATTCAATAAAAAGCCCCGCAAAAATTTCGGGGCTTTTTATTGAATATAAGATAGTTGAATCAGTTAACCATTAAGAGTAACTTTTGCGGTATCTAAACTCGCAACTGCATTTGTAACTCTCCTGAAATCAAAACCCAATGCACGGATTGCATGCCATAAATGACCCTGTAAAAAGAAAAATCCAAAATAATAATGGACATTAGTTAATGCAGCTCGTGTTGTGTGACCTGCAAATGCAGTGCTATCAGTTACATCTACCGTATCAATCCAATAGGGAGAAATACCAAATTTCAAAGCCAAAGGTTCTCCATACCAAGCCTCGGGATAAACAGTTGTATTTGTTGCACACCAAAAAGCTGCGACAATAGCCATCCAACCAATACCGGCCAAAGAAAAAGATAATACGGCTTCCGCAGAAAGAATATTCTTGCCTTTAAATTCTGTGTATTCTCCAACCTGCTTGGTGGCGATATGGAAAGCTCCACCAGTTATCTCAACGAATGCAAGGAATGCATGACCACCCAGAACGTCTTCAAGATTATCAATGGCCAAGAAATCAAACTGATGGTTCCATATATTGGTCAAGTTAAGGTTGTACTCGACTTGTCGAACAGCTCCAATTGCAGGGTCATAAATTCCATGAATTCTTGCCCATTCAACAAAAGCGATGCAAGCAACACCAAAGAAAATAAGATGATGACCAAGAATAAACGTTAAGTTATCAGGGTTGTCCCATTCAAGCTTGAATTTTTGAGTAGTAGGTCCCGGCCCATCAGCTAAATCCCCATCAAAGAGCAAAGAGTGAGAAAGAGCTCCTCCTGCATAAACAAGAGAAGCAATAATATGGACAATTGCTACTGAAGCAACATTCGCTCCAGTCCAGACGCCTGCTTCATCAAATCCAATTCCAATGGATGCAAGATGAGCAAGAAAGATAGAACTTTGATGCCCCATAGCGAGAGAGGGATCAAACCTGGCCAACTCCCAAAGAGTGCTAGCTCCCGCAGCAAAAGATATAAGGCCAGTATGACCTGCATGAGCTGCAATAAACTTTCCAGCGCGGTTAGTAACCCTTGAATTACCAGCCCACCACCCATAGGTGACATCTGGATTTCCATAGGTCTGCATATAAAATCAGGGGTGAATATATATTTTACAGACTACAAGTTAGTAGAGTTTTTAACTATCTAAAATGCAAAGAAACAGCTTTTGATTAACAATCAAATATCATTTTATACTCGTACATAAGTAAAACTTAACAATCGAATTGGTGCTAATCAATACAGTCTATTTCTGGTCATAAGTAATATATTTTATTTATAGACTATTGATAAGTTATGCTTAACTTAACTCTTTATTTTTTTAAGTACTGGAAGAGCGCAAGCACCCTTCCAGTGTTGACAGAGAAACGAACTTCGACTTCAATTCCTATCAACATGAACTGTCATAACAAAAATCAATCCGTAGTGCGAGAACAAATAATCCATTTCATAAAACCAGAAAAATCTATTACAAATGCGTTTTTATTGATCTAAAAATAATCTGAGGGATATTACGTACCTGTGTACTCACAAATTTCCATTACGTTACCCTTAATCGCTAAAAGAAAATCATACATAAAGAGCTTAATTCAGCTGATTTTGATCGAGTCATAGAAATGGCATGGGAGGACAGAACTCCTTTTGATGCGATCAATTATCAATTCAACCTCAAAGAGAAAGAGGTTATTCAGTTAATGCGTTCGAATTTAAAATCATCCTCTTTTAAAATGTGGAGGAAAAGAGTTGCTGGAAGAAAATCAAAGCATGGGTTCCCTAATCAAAAGACAAGATTTAAATCAGCAAACCAAAAGTGAAAATCAAATTGACAAGAAATTGTCCAACTTGCGGTAGGGATTCTCACTGGAGAAAAAAATGGGCTAAAGATTAGGAAAATGTTATTTACTGCTCGGAAAGATCTAGACGAAGAAAAAAAATAATACTGATTAATTTTTCGCACTTGAATAGATTTCTGGTTAATTTAATTTAAATTTTAAAAATTCTCTAAAAATTGCAAAATTTTGTCAAATAAAGTGAAAAAAATATTCCTGATTTTTCCAAATCAATTATTTAAAATAAAAAAACAATTTTCTGAGATAAAGCATATTGCTTTAATCCAAGATAGCTTATTTTTTGGTTGTGATTCTCAATGGCAACAAAAATTTCATTGTCAAAAAATAATTTTTCATAAAGCCACAATGGACTATTACGAAGAAGATCTAAAAAATCATGGTTTTAATGTTATTTATATAAAACACAAACGAGAAACAAGGACTGAAGATAGTCTTAATTATCTTTCAAAAAAAGGTTTTAATTATTTTATTACTTATAAAGCTTTTGATTGGTCATTAGAAAAAAGAGTTAAGGATTTCTCTTTGAAAAATAATATAAAGTTGGAAATAAGAAAAAATGATATGTTTTTAACTAGTCCAGACATAACAGAAGAATTCCTTAATCAAAAAAAAATTCATGGAATGAAGAAATTCTATAAGATTCAAAGACAAAACCTAAATATCTTAATTGAAAAAGATGGTTCTCCGACAAGTGGTGAATGGAGTTTTGACAAAATGAATCGAAAAAAGCTCCCAAATTCAATTAAAGTACCAAGTATCCCAAATATAAAAACAAACAAGTTCTTAGATATAGCTAAGAAAGAAGTTTCCATAAATTATAAGGATTATTATGGGAGCACAGGAAAATTTAATTATCCAATATCCCATCAAGATGCTGAAGAGTGGTTAGATATTTTTTTAATTAAAAGATTTAATTTATTTGGAGATTATGAAGATGCAATACATTCAGGTCATAGGATACTTTGGCATAGTGTTCTTTCTCCATTAATCAATTCTGGATTACTTACTCCAAGACAAATAATAGATAAATCTTGGGATTTTTATAAATCCAATAATATTGGTATTAATTCCTTTGAAGGATTTGTTAGACAAATTATTGGCTGGCGTGAATTTATCCTATTAATGTATCAGCGTAATAGTTTAGAACTCAGGAATGGAAACTTCTGGGATTTTGAGGATAAACCAATACCAACGAGTTTTTACACTGGTCAAACAGGAATAAGGCCTTTAGATGACTCAATAAAAAACATTCTAGAAACCGCATATGCTCATCATATAGAAAGACTTATGATTATTGGAAATTTAATGCTTTTATGCAGATTCCACCCAAATCAAGTATACAAATGGTTTATGGAGTTATTTATAGATTCATACGATTGGGTTATGGTTCCAAATGTTTATGGAATGAGTCAATTTTCAGATGGAGGGCTATTTACAACTAAACCATATATATCTGGCTCTAATTATATAAAAAAAATGTCTAACTATAAAACTGAAGAATGGTGCTCAACTTGGGATAGTCTTTTTTGGACATTTATAGATGACTATAAAAATAAGTTCAAGGACCAATATCGACTGTCTATGATTCTAAGAAATCTAGAAAAAATGGACCATAATAAGAAAAGGAATCACAGAAGAAATGCTAATGAGTTCATATCTAAACTAACTTAATAATTTCAACTGAGATATTTGAACATCAATTCCTAATATCTTTATCCAGATGATGTTCTTACTACTAAATAGAGCTCTCGAAAAAAAAATAAATTTACTATAATATATATTTGTTTAGGCAGAGTGACGCTGAAAATTGATGATCAAATTCCATCGTTTTCTTTGAAAGATCAAAATGGAAATATCAGAACATCCTATAACTTGAATAAGTCTTTAGTTTTGTTTTTTTACCCAAAAGACGATACTCCTGGTTGCACCATCGAGGCTTGTGGCTTCCGAGACAAATATGATCTTTTCAAAATTCTAGGTGCCGAGATATGGGGAATAAGTAATGGAAGTGCTCAAAGTCATCTTGGATTTGCGAATAAAAATAAACTTCAATATCCATTACTTTGTGATCATAATAATACTCTTAGAAAACAATTTGGGGTTCCTAAAACCCTTGGCTTTATAGAAGGAAGAGTAACTTACATAATAAATTCGGAAGGAATAATAAAACATATATTTGAAGACCTTTTAAATGGTCCAGCTCATATAAAAGAAGCTATAAAAGCATTAAAGAAAATTCAATAATTAGAAAATGATAAATACTAATTATTACTAAGATGAATATTTTTGAAGAGGCTAATGATGTGTTGGATAATTTTATTCACAATCATCTTTTTTTATACCATCAGCTAAGAAATTACGATTATGGGGTGAAAAATAAGAGTAATATTTCTCAGATTGCTAAATATACATCTCATAGAATCCTTTACGAATACGATATCGTTGAAAAATTAAAAAACTTTGACAAAAAAAGTATACTGATGAAATTCTTTGGAGGGTCTAATGGAAAGGTTCCCTTGAAAATTACAAATCTATATGGTTTGAATATATAAATTTCTAAGAAATCTCTAGAAATTCAAAATTAATCATTTCTGCCATAGAGGGTAAAACAGGTATAGATTGCTTTGATATATGGATAGAGGAGCTTAGAGAAAATAACTATTTACATAATCACTCAAGGATGTGGTTTGCAAGTATCTGGATTTTTACTTTGGGACTTCCATGGCAACTTGGCGTGAGGCTTTTCATGAGATATTTATTAGATGGGGATGCTTAATCTAATACGCTTAGTTGGAGATTTTTAGCTGGGATACATACAAATAAGAAGCCTTACTTAGCATCTAAAGAAAACATCGATAAGTACACAATTAATCGATTCAGAAAGACTCCTCTTAGGATACCGAAAAAAAATAAATATCATAGAAGATATCCAGCATCAATCGAATAAAATTCCAGTTATTAGCAATTTACCTAATAGTAATATCCTAATAATGTTCGATAATGATCTGAATATTTTCAACAGATCTCAGTTATTTAATTCATACTCAAAAGTTTATATACTAAGCAATAGATTCATGCACAATGAGCTTGAGCTAAGTGAGAAAGTAATTCAATTCAAACAAAGTTTAATTGACAGGATAAACAAATCAATACTAAACTCTGTAGTATTAAAATCAAAAGAAATAGAAGCGTTGTTATTTGATAATAACCCCTGTATAGATGCTATCTATACAGGGGTTGGTCATAATCTAGATTTGATAAATAAATATACACTTAAATATCAACTAAAAGTTAAATATATATATAGAGAAGAAGATCTTAAGTATTGGAATTATGCTAAGTCAGCATTTTACAAGTTTAAAAACACATTTTACAAACTTAAAAGTATATAACTACCTCTAATAAAATAATGATGCCACTAATAAAACTAAAAGCAATTATAATAAAGGATCATGTATAAACAAATGATGGTTGGATTTCCGGAAATTAATACACAAAGTGGAAGAGTGTTCTTAATAACTGGAGCGAATAGCGGTCTTGGTTATGAAACATCAAAATTCCTTCTGGAGAGTGGCGCAACAGTAATTATGTGTTGCAGAGATTTACTTAAAGGTGAGAAAGCTAAACAAGAACTTTTAAAATTTAATTTCACTGGAAAAATTGAACTATTTGAATTAGATTTATCCGATTTGAAAAACATTAAGAAATTTTCTGAAAGTGTTAAAAATAAATTTGATTACTTAGATGTTTTAATAAATAATGCTGGAATAATGGCCCCACCAAAGACTCTTAGTAAACAAGGTTTCGAGATACAGTTTGCGGTTAATCATCTTGCTCACATGAGTTTAACATTGGAATTATTACCATTGCTTGAAGAAAAAAATAATTCCAGGGTAGTCACTGTAACCTCGGGCGTTCAATATTTTGGAAAAATAAAATGGGACGATCTACAAGGAAATCTCAAATACGATCGTTGGGCTTCATATGCGCAGAGCAAACTTGCAAATGTAATGTTTGGATTAGAGCTCAATTCAAAACTTAAAAAAAGGAATTCACAAACATCTTCACTACTCGCTCATCCAGGTTTTGCACGTACAAATCTGCAGCCAAAGTCTGTTAAGGCTAATCAATCATGGCAAGAAGAACTTGCGTATAAATTGATGGATCCCATGTTTCAAAGTGCCAAAATGGGAGCATTACCTCAAATATCAGCCGCCACACTAACAACCGCTAAAGGAGGAGAACAATATGGGCCTAGATTTAACTTCAGAGGGTTCCCAAAAAAATGTAGAAATGCTCCAAAAGCATTAAATCAGACTTCAAGAAAAAAGTTATGGGAGATAAGCGAAAAGCTTATAAAAAATATTTGACATCCTTTCAAAACAAATAAAGTAATGCTTCTCCTTTATCGCAAATTTCTTGTTGTGAAGGGCATTTTGTTTTTCCAGTCCAATTAATTAGGCCTTTTCTAATTGAACAATTACATTTATCCTTACCTGTTAATTCATTGAGTTCTTTACCTGTCCATGGAGATGGCTTATCGCTAAGCATTATTTCTTTCAATCGATCAGAATTCGACTTGCTTAACTGATCATAAGATTGTACTGACTTAAGGAAATCATCAAAAGCCTCCGATTTATCTTCAAAATTTCTTTTTTCTAATTCTTTATAAAAAACACCTCTCATGAATTTTGTACAATTAATTGCTTCTGAATTAGTAAAAGGTTTTAATCGCTGACTTATGTATTCTCGATTACTAACTATTGATTCTAGAGAGATTAATCTTTCTTCTAAATCCTCAAACTTATTAACTGATGACATACTGCTTTTTTCTATATCGTGTTCAGACAAAGAATTAGTTACCAAATCAGTAATATGTTCAGTTAGACTTTTCCCAGACATCATTGCCTGGCGCTTAACTCTAATCAACAAGTCTTTTGATATCTTTATATTAAACTGACTTTTAGTCATTTTTTCTCATACATGACTGGATTAACTATAATCATTACTTTCATAATAGCAATAATATATAAGAGAAAAAATATTCTATTCAAACAACAGATATAGACAACTATTTAACCTATCTTTACTAGTAAAGATAGGTTAAATAGTTGTCTATATCTGGAAAAGATTGCAAAGTTTAGAGTGTCAATTAAAA